>NZ_JBSKHP010000004.1:5433-347982 GCF_057128625.1 Pseudomonas imperatae
ACGCGGCCTTTGGCCGCTGCTACGGGGGGGCTGCGTAGCAGCTGCCGCAGGCGGCGTCCGGGGCCAACGCGGTGTGGTTGGAAGAACGCGGTGCCTGGGGACGCGGCCTTCGGCCGCTGCTACGGGGGGTCTGCGTAGCAGCTGCCGCCAGGCGGCGTCCGGGGCCAATGCGGTGTGGCTGGAAGAACGCGGTGCCTGGGGACGCGGCCTTTGGCCGCTGCTACGGGGGGCTGCGTAGCAGCTGCCGCAGGCGGCGTCCGGGGCCAACGCGGGGTGGTTGGAAGAACGCGGAGCCTTTGGCCGCTGCTACGGGAAGGGGTATGCCCAATGCGGCGTGTTATTGGCCGTGCAGGCGGCCCAGGCCGGGTGGCACGCCGCCGGTGTCGGTGGCCTGCCAGGGGCCATCGAGGCTGGTGGCCCAGGTCCAGCCGCCGTTCCAGCGGTAGTAGGTGCGCTGGCGGTAGTAGGTGTCAGCCTGCCCTTCGAGCACGTACACGCCCAGTTTCGGCTCCCAGTGGCTGGCCCCGCCCGGTGGCGGCGCGAAGCTGGCCGAGGTGCGCGGCGCAGGCTTGCTGGCCGGGTTGCCAGGGGTCACGGGCAGAGGCCGGCCAGGCTGCGGCGCCGGGCGGGTCTGGGGCAGCGACGGGATGGTCGGGGCGCTGGGCTGCGGCTGCGGGTGTTGCACCGCACAGGCGCTCAGGCCCGCAATCAGGGTTAACAGGGAAACACGGGCAATGGCGTGCATGATCAGAGATCCGGGCTGTCGATGGTCAGGTTTTGCGGCGCGGTGGTGCTGCTGGCCAGGGGCTGGCTGCGGCCGACCCACTCGCCTTTGGTCGGCTGGCCGGCACGGGAGATGCGCGCGACAAGTTGGACCTCGGGAAAGTTCGACAGTTTCAGCTGCGGCATCATTGCATCGCCATCAGTAAGCTCGACGCTGGCCGGCAAGTCGGCCACGGTGAGGCGCTTAACCGCCAGCGGCATCGGCGGCCCGGAGGCGGCGCGGGCGAAGATGAACACGCTGTCGCCCGGCTGCACCTTGGCCTTCAGCTCGGCGCCCAGGTCGACGTGCACCTTGAGCAGCGCCGCGGCCTTCTCCGCCGGGGCCGCCGCCACGCTGCCACCGCCGGCGGTGATCTTGCCGGCGGCGCGCTGGATGCCACCCTGCAGGGCGGCGCGGGACGGATCGTCCGCCGGCAGCAGCACCAGCAGGCGTTGCCAGTAGTCCACGGCTTCCTGGTAACGCTGGCCCTCGAAGGCGGCGATGCCGCGCAGGCCCAGGCTGGTGACTTCCTTGGGGTCGGCCTTCAGCGCTTCGTCGGTCAGCGCCTGGATCTCCGGCGACCACTTCTTGTTGCTGGCGAAATACTCGGCCTGGGCCAACTGGCCCAGCACTTCGGGCTCGCGCCCGGCCACCGCCAGGGTGCGCTGGAACAGCCGCGCCGCGTCCGCAGGACGGTTCTGCGACATGTAGGTACGGCCGAGGAAGAACAGCCCCTGGGCTGAATCCGGCTGCGCAGCCACCGCACGCTCCAGGCGCTGGGTCATCTGCTCCATGGACGTGGGCGGCGTGGCGAACTCGCGGGTCAGCTCCACCTTGTCGCTGGAGCCAAAATGCAGGTACAGGCCCAGGCCCAACGCCGGCACCAGCAGCGCTGCCAGCAGCGGCAGCGGCCGGCCCAGGCGCGACACGCGGGCGCCGTCGGCCCCCTCGGTGTCGGCCAGCAGCTCGCGGGCGGCCTCGGCGCGGCCGGCCTCCAGCTGTTCGGCAGTGAGCACGCCCTCGACCTGTTGCGCCGAAAGTTCAGCGATGCGCTCCTGGTACAGGGCCACGTTCAGGGCGGTACGGTCTTCTTCCTGCTGGGCGCGACGGCCGCGCACCACGGGGATCAGCAAAAAGCCCAGGGCCACCAGCAACAGCAGGCCCACGGCAAGCCAGAAATCAATCATGGGTGTTCTTTATCCAACAAGGTGGCGAGGCGCGCGCGCTCTTCGGGGGACAATTCGGGTTCAGCGTCGGTGCCGGTGGCACGGCGGCGGCGGACGATCAGCAGGATCACGCCCACGCCACCCACCAGCAACACGCCGGGGCCGAACCACAGCAGCCAGGTGCGGGCGGTGAGCGCCGGCTTGTAGCGCACGAACTCGCCGTAGCGGTCGACCATGAAGTCGATGATCTGCTGGTTGTCCTTGCCCTCGCCCAGCATGCGGAAGATCTCCCGGCGCAGATCGGCGGCGATGGGCGCGTTGGAGTCGGCGATGTCCTGGTTCTGGCACTTGGGGCAGCGCAGTTCCTGGGTCAACTCGCGGTAACGGTCACGCTCGGCGTCGTTGGCGAACTGGTAAGTGTCGATGGCCGCCTGGGCCACGCCGGCCAGGCCCAGTGCCAGGCCGGCGGCGGCCAGCCAGCGCTTCATGGCCGGGCCTCGTCGACCAGGCCCTGGTACTGGCTGGCCAGCTGCTCGCGCCACACGGTGTCGTCGATCACGCCCACGTGCTTGTAACGGATCACGCCCTTCGCGTCGATGAGGAAGGTCTCCGGCGCGCCGTACACGCCCAGGTTCAGGCCCAGGCCGCCCTGCTCGTCGTTGATGTTGATCTGGTAGGGGTTGTGGAAGTCCTGCAGCCACTTCAGCGCGGCGGCGTTGTCATCCTTGTAGTTGACCCCGTAGATCACCACGCCCTGCTGGGCCAGCTTGGTCAGCACCGGGTGCTCGACACGGCAGGAAATGCACCAGGTGCCCCAGACGTTGACCAGTGCCGGCTTGCCTTTCAGGTCAGCCTCGGTCAGCGGCTTGCCATCCTGTACCGATGGCAGCGCGAACGCCGGGAACGGCTTGCCGATCATGGCCGACGGCAACTCCGAGGGGTCCAGGTACAGGCCGCGGTAGAGGAACACCGCCACCACGAGAAACAGTGCCAGGGGCACCAACAACATCCAGCGCTTCATGCGGCCGCTCCATCCAGACCCAATACATCACGCACCTTGGCGCGCACTTTCACCCGATACCGCCGGTCCATGGCTGCCAGCGCGCCACCCAGGGCGGTCAGCAGGCCGCCGAACCAGATCCAGCGCACGAACGGCTTGACGTGCACCCGCACCGCCCAGGCGCCATTTTCCAGCGGTTCGCCCAAGGCCACGTAGAGGTCACGGGTGAACCCTGCGTCGATGCCGGCTTCGGTCATCATCGACTGCTGCACGGTGTACAGGCGTTTTTCCGGGTACAGCACGGTCACGTCCTTGCCGTCCTTGCTGACGCGCAGGGTGCCGCGGTCAGAGGTGAAGTTCGGGCCACGATAGTGTTGCGCGCCGTCGAAAATGAAGTGGTAACCGGCCAGGTCCACGGCGTCGCCGGGCGCCATGCGCAGGTCGCGCTGGGCGCTGTGGCTGCTGGACAGCACCACGCCCAAGGCGCACACGGCAATGCCCAGGTGCGCCACGTGCATGCCCCAGTAGCTGCGGGTCAGGCTGCGGGCGCCGTTGAGCAGGCCCTTGTGGCGGGTCTTGTCGAGCAGGTCACGCACGCCGGCCAGCAGCACCCAGGCGGCCAGGGCAAACACGGTGAGAATGGCCCAGTCGAAGTTGTCCACCAGCAGGCCGCCGATCGGCGCCAGCACCACGGCGCCGATCAGCACCGGGGTGAGCATGCCGCGCAGCCACTGCAGCGGCGTGTCCTTCCAGCGCACCAGCACGCCCACCGCCATCACCACCATGAGGATGGCCATCAGCGGCACGAACAGCGCGTTGAAGTACGGCGGGCCCACCGACAGCTTGGCGCCGCTGATGGCGTCGAGCACCAGCGGGTACAGGGTGCCCAGCAAAATCATCGAGGCCGCCACCACCAGCACCAGGTTGTTGCCCAGCAGCAGCGTCTCGCGCGACCACAGGCCAAAGCCCACGTGGCTCTTGACCACCGGCGCACGCACGGCGAACAGGGTCAGCGAGCCGCCGACCACGCACAGCAGGAAGATCAGGATGAACACCCCGCGCGCCGGGTCCGAGGCGAAGGCATGCACCGAGGTCAGCACGCCGGAACGCACCAGGAAGGTCCCCAGCAGGCTCAGCGAGAACGCGGCGATGGCCAGCAGCACGGTCCAGCTCTTGAACACCCCGCGCTTCTCGGTGACCGCCAGCGAGTGAATCAGCGCGGTGCCCACCAGCCACGGCATGAACGAGGCGTTTTCCACCGGGTCCCAGAACCACCAGCCGCCCCAGCCCAATTCGTAGTAGGCCCACCAGGAGCCCAGGGTGATGCCGAAGCCCAGGAAGCTCCAGGCAACGATGGTCCAGGGCCGCGACCAGCGCGCCCAGGCGGCGTCCAGGCGCCCGCCAAGCAAGGCGGCGATGGCGAAGGCGAAGGCCACCGAGAAGCCCACGTAGCCCATGTACAGCATGGGCGGGTGGATGATCAGGCCGGGGTCCTGCAGCAGCGGGTTGAGGTCGGCGCCGTTGGCCGGCACCTGCGGCAGGATGCGCGCGAACGGGTCGGAGGTCAGGATCAGGAACAGCAGGAAGCCGGTGCTGATCATGCCCATCACCGCCAGCACCCGCGCCAGCATCACCTGTGGCAACTGGCGCGAGAACACCGACACCGCGAAGGTCCAGCCTCCGAGGATCAGCGCCCATAGCAGCAGCGAGCCTTCATGGGCGCCCCACACGGCGCTGAACTTGTAGTACCAGGGCAAGGCGCTGTTGGAGTTATTGGCCACGTAGCCGACGGAAAAGTCGTCGGTCATGAAGCTGTAGGTCAGGCTGCCAAAGGCAAAGGCCAGGAAGAAGAATTGCCCCCAGGCCGCCGGCTGGGCCAGGCCCATCCATTGGCGGTCGCCGCGCCAGGCGCCAAACAGGGGGACGGTGGCCTGCACCAGGGCAAAGCACAGGGCCAAAATCATGGCCAGGTGGCCGAGTTCGGGAATCATGGTCTCAACCTTCCTTGCCGGGCTGCGCCGGGGCGCCGGCAGCGGACTGGCCGCTGTCCTTCAACGCCTTGGTGACTTCCGGCGGCATGTATTTCTCGTCGTGCTTGGCCAGGATCTGGTCGGCCACCACCACGCCATTGGCGTCCAGCTTGCCCAGGGCGACGATGCCCTGCCCTTCGCGGAACAGGTCCGGCAGGATGCCGCGGTAGGTGATGGTGACGTGCTTGTTGAAGTCGGTGACCACGAAGCGCACGTCCAGCGAGTCCGCCGAACGCACCAGCGAGCCCTTCTCCACCATGCCGCCGGCGCGGATGCGGGTGTCCACCGGCGCTTCGCCGTTGGCGATCTGGGTGGGGGTGTAGAACAGGTTGATGTTCTGTTGCAGCGCGCTCAGGGCCAGGGCCACGGCCACGCCGAGTCCCACCAGCAGGCCGACGATGATCAACAGACGTTTCTTGCGCAGCGGATTCACTTGCCTTTCTCCCGGCGCAAACGGCGCGCCTCTTCCTGCAAATAGCGACGGCGCGCCAGCAGCGGCGCGGCGACGTTGTTGGCCAGCACCACCAGGCAGATGCCGTAGGCCGACCACACATAGGCACCATGATGGCCCATGGCGAGGAAATCGCCGAATGAAGCGAAATTCATACGCGACCCTCCAGCGCCTGCGCCACTTCGGCCTTGGCCCAGCTGCTGCGCGCCTCGCGCTTGAGCACTTCCAGGCGCATGCGCATCAGCAACACGGCGCCGAAGAAGCAGTAGAAGCCCAGTGCCGTGAACAGCAGCGGCAGCCACATTTCCGCGGGCATGGCCGGCTTTTCTGTCAGGCTGAAGGTGGCGCCCTGGTGCAGGGTGCTCCACCACTGCACCGAGTACTTGATGATCGGGATGTTCACCACGCCCACCAGCGCCAGCACCGCGCAGGCCTTGGCGGCGCTGTCGCGGTTAGTAATGGCATGGCCCAGGGCGATCAGCCCGACGTAGAGGAACAGCAGGATCAGCATCGACGTGAGGCGCGCGTCCCACACCCAGAACGTGCCCCAGGTGGGCTTGCCCCAGATGGAGCCGGTGAGCAGCGCCAGGGCGGTCATCCAGGCGCCGATGCGTGCGCCGCACTGCAGGGCGATGTCGGCGATCTTCATCTTCCACACCAGCCCCACCAGGCCGGCGACGGCGATCATCACGTAGCAGGACTGCGCCAGCATGGCCGCCGGCACGTGGATATAGATGATGCGGAAGCTGTTGCCCTGCTGGTAGTCCGGCGGCGCGAAGGCCAGGCCCCAGACTACGCCAATGGCCAACAGCAACGCCGCGGCGATGCTCAACCACGGCAGCAGGCGCCCGCTGATCCCGTAGAACCATTTGGGCGAGCCGAGTTTGTGAAACCAAGTCCAACTGATCACGCTGCTATTCATCACGGTGCATCCTGAATCTTCGCCAGCCCTCATGGGGGCTGGCATCATTATTCGCCGACGCTGATCTTCAGGCCAGCGGCTATCGCAAAGGGTGTGAGGGTGACAGCGAGGGCTGTCAGGCTACCCAGCCAAAGCAGGTAGCCGGCGGTCGGCATGCCTTGCAGGGCCGCCTGCAGGGCGCCACTGCCGAGAATCAGTACCGGTATGTATAAAGGCAGGATCACCAGCGCCAGCAACAGGCCGCCGCGCTTGAGCCCCACCGTCAGCGCCGCGCCCACCGCGCCCAGCAGGCTGAGCACCGGGGTGCCCAGCAGCAGCGAGGCCAGCAGCACCGGCAGGCACGCCACCGGCAGGCCCAGCATCAGCGCCAGCAGGGGTGACAGCAACACCAGCGACAGCCCGGAGAACGCCCAATGGGCCAGCACCTTGGCCAGCACCAGCAACGGCAGCGGGTGCGGCGACAGCACCCACTGCTCCAGGGAGCCATCTTCGAAATCACTGCGGAACAGGCCATCGAGCGAGAGCAGCACCGACAACAGCGCTGCTACCCAGACTAGCCCCGGTGACAGCGTGCGCAACAATTGCGCCTCCGGGCCTACCGCCAGGGGAAACAGGGCGATCACTATGGCGAAGAATACCAGCGGATTGATCAGTTCGGCAGGCCGGCGCACCAGCAGCCGCGCTTCGCGCTTGAGCAGTTGCAGGAATACGCCGCTCATGCTGCCCACCGCCCCAGGTCCAGCTCGCGGTAGCCGGCCGGCATCACCGTCAGGGTGTGGTGGGTGGTGAGGATGACTATGCCGCCGTTGTCACAGTGGGCGGCCAGGTGCGCCTCCAGCTGGGCCACGCCGTGCTTGTCGAGGGCGGTGAAGGGCTCGTCGAGGATCCACAGCGGCGGCGCCGGCAGGTACAGGCGCGCCAGGGCCACGCGGCGCTGCTGGCCGGCCGACAGGGTCTGGCACGGCACGTCCTCGAAACCGTGCAGGCCCACTGCCGCCAGGGCTTCCCAGATGGCGGCGCGGGAGGCCGGCTGGTGCAGCGCGCACAGCCAGGTGAGGTTTTCCTCGGCGCTGAGCACGTCCTTGATGCCGGCGGCGTGGCCGATCCACAGCAGCATCCGCGCCAGCGCCGCGCCCTGCCCGGCCAATGGCTTGCCGCCCAGCAGCACCTGGCCGGCAGTAGGTTGCATCAAACCGGCAAGCAGGCGCAGCAGGCTGGTCTTGCCGCTGCCGTTGGGGCCGCTGACCTGCAGCATGTCGCCGGGGCCGACGGCCAGCTCCAGCTGCTCGAACAGCATCCGCCAGTCACGCTCGCACGCCAGGGCCTGGGCTTGGAGATGAGGAATCAAACGAAGACCTTATCAATCGGATAAAGGGTACAGGCGCCGTTCAAGTGCGCGCCGCCGTTGCCGTTAAACTGGCATCGGCGTACTTTTTGCAAGCGTTCGACGTGCACTGTATACAAGCTTCGAAAAAGTTGGTGCCGCATTATACATATCGCCCCCCACTGCCATCATGGCAATTTCCGCAGGCCAGGCCTCCATGACTGATATCACCAGCCTTCCCACCCAACTGCCGTCGGCCAGCGCGTTGCGCGCCAGCGTCAGTAGCGGCGACGTGCTGAAGCTGCTGACCTCGCTCGACGGCCTGCTGGACGTGGGCGACAGCGCCAGCGGCCAGGTGCTGTCGAGCAAGGGTGGCGCTGGCCAGCCGTTCCAGGTGGTGCTGTCGCTGGTCACTGCCAACGGCGACAAGGCCACGGTGCAGGCTACCAGCCAGCAACCCCTGGCCCAGGGCGCCCAAGTGACGGTCACGCAGCTGGCCTCGGGCAATCTGGCGGTCACGGTGCAGCAGGCCAAGGCCAGCAGCGTCAGCACCCTCACCCAGTTGGATACCCAACAATTGCCGGTGGGCACCCTGGTGCAGGGCAAGGTGCTGAGCAGCCAGTTCCAACCGCAGACGGCCAATTACCGCTCGCTGGTCACCCTGCTCAACACCGCCATGGCCGGCAGCACCCTGGAAATCGACAGCCCCGGGCCGCTGCGGCTGGGCAGCCTGCTCAGCGCGCAGGTGCAAGGCAGTCAAAGCCTGAGCTTCCTGCCCCTGGGCGGGCGGTTGGAGCAGCTGGCGGTCAGCCAGCAGCTGCAAACCCAGCAAAGCCGCCAAGGCTCGCTGGAAGGCCTGCTGGCGGCGCTGCAGAACCTGAGCGACAGCAGCGAGGTGGGTGACGACCTGCGCGCCAGCGCCAGCCGCCTGCTGGCCAGCCTGCCGGACATTCGCCAACTGACCGACGCCCGCGGCGTGGCCCAGGCCCTGAACGCCAGCGGCCTGTTCCTGGAAGCGCAACTGCTGACCCCGCAGAACGGCGCC
This sequence comes from Pseudomonas imperatae, assembly GCF_057128625.1. Taxonomy (NCBI): domain Bacteria; kingdom Pseudomonadati; phylum Pseudomonadota; class Gammaproteobacteria; order Pseudomonadales; family Pseudomonadaceae; genus Pseudomonas; species Pseudomonas imperatae. The sequence goes on from NZ_JBSKHP010000004.1 coordinate 14,135, forward strand.
CAGCCCGACGACCTGAAAAGCAGCCTGCTGCGCCTGGTGGCGCAAATTCTGCCCAACCTGCCGGGCAATGCCCCGTTCAACCCTGCCGACGCCGCCAAGGCGCTGGCCAACGCCCTGCCCGGCTACGTGCGCACTGCGCTGGGCACGCTCGGCCAGATCGGCGACAAGCCCGACACCAGCAGCTTCCCCCTGCCCGCGCGGTTGCTGGGCGGCGCCGAGGGTGAAAACGACTTGCAGAATTTGCTGCGCCTGGCCTCGGCGGCGGTGTCGCGGCTACAGAGCCACCAGCTGTCGAGCCTGGCCCAGAGTGGCATGAGCGAGGACGGCAAGGTGCTGACCACCTGGCAGTTGGAAATCCCCATGCGCAACCAGCAGGACATCGTGCCCCTGCAGGTGCGCGTGCAGCGTGAGGACGAACCCCAGGAGCAGGCCGCGCAACCCCAGGAACGGCGGGAAAGTAAAGACCCCTTGTGGCGCGTGGACCTGGCCTTCGACCTGGACCCGCTGGGCCCCTTGCAGATCCAGGCGCAGCTGTTGCGCGGCAGCCTCAGCGGCCAGCTGTGGGCACAGTGGCCTGCCACCGCACGGCTGATCGACAGCGAGCTGGGCAACCTGCGCCAGCAGCTGCTGGCCGCAGGCCTGGCCGTCAGCGACCTGCAATGCCACCAGGGCACGCCGCCCCAGGGCCCGAGCACGCAACTGGAACAACGCTGGGTGGATGAAACCGCATGACTGCCAAAGCCCCCCGTCAGGCCATTGCCCTGACCTACGACGGCCAACAGGCCCCGACCCTCACCGCCAAGGGCGACGATGAACTGGCCGAGGCCATCCTGGCCATCGCCCGGGAATACGAGGTGCCGATCTACGAGAACGCCGAGCTGGTGAAGCTGCTGGCGCGGCTGGAGCTGGGCGACAGCATCCCCGAGGCGCTGTACCGCACCATCGCCGAAATCATCGCCTTCGCCTGGAACTTGAAGGGCAAGTACCCCCAGGGGTTTGACCCAAGCCCGGCGCCAGTGGAGCGCGATATCACCCCACCCTCATGACGCGCCCCTTGTGGGAGCTGGCTTGCCAGCGAGTTGTGGGGGCCCGAAAAACTCGCTGGCAAGCCAGCTCCCACTAAAGATCAGACATTCAGCAAACGCTCGCGCAACTTGCCAATCTCGTCGCGCATCTGCGCCGCCGCTTCGAACTCCAGGTCGCGGGCCAACTGGTACATCTTCTCTTCCAGCTGGCGAATACGCTTGTTGATCTCGCTGGGCGAGCGCAACTCGTTCTCGTACTTGGCGTTTTCCTCGGCGGCCTTGGCCATGCCCTTGCGTTTCTTGCTACGCGAGCCGGGCACGGTGGCGCCTTCCATGATGTCGGCGACGTCCTTGACCACCCCCTGGGGGACAATGCCGTTGGCTTCGTTGAAGGCCACCTGCTTCTCGCGCCGGCGCTCGGTCTCGCCGATGGCGCGCTCCATGGAACCGGTCATGCGGTCGGCGTACAGAATCGCCCGGCCGTTGAGGTTCCGCGCGGCGCGGCCGATGGTCTGGATCAGCGAACGGTCAGAGCGCAGGAAACCTTCCTTGTCGGCGTCGAGAATCGCCACCAGCGACACCTCGGGCATGTCCAGGCCTTCACGCAGCAGGTTGATACCCACCAGCACATCGAAGGTCCCCAGGCGCAGGTCGCGAATGATCTCCACCCGCTCCACGGTGTCGATGTCCGAGTGCAGATAGCGCACCTTCACATCGTGGTCGGCCAGGTAATCGGTGAGGTCTTCGGCCATGCGTTTGGTCAGCACCGTCACCAGCACCCGCTCCTCGATGGCCACCTGCTTGCGGATCTCCGAAAGCAAATCGTCCACCTGGGTCAGCGCCGGACGCACTTCCACCAGCGGGTCCACGAGGCCGGTGGGGCGCACCACCTGCTCGATCACCCGGCCGGCGTGCTCTTCTTCATACTTGCCCGGCGTGGCCGAAACGAAAATGGTCTGCGGGCTCACCCCTTCCCACTCGTCGAAGCGCATGGGCCGGTTGTCCAGCGCCGACGGCAGGCGGAAGCCGTACTCCACCAGGGTTTCCTTGCGCGAACGATCGCCCTTGTACATCGCCCCCACCTGGGGAACGCTGACGTGGGATTCGTCGATCACCAGCAGCGCATCAGGCGGCAGGTAATCGTACAAAGTGGGCGGCGGCGCGCCCGCCGGGCGGCCCGACAGGTAGCGCGAGTAGTTTTCGATGCCGTTGCAGTAGCCCAGCTCCAGCATCATTTCCAGGTCGAAACGGGTGCGCTGCTCCAGGCGCTGGGCCTCCACCAGCTTGTTGGTGTCGCGCAAATAGTCCAGGCGCTCCTTGAGCTCTTCCTTGATGCCTTCGATGGCCTCGAGCAAGGTCTCGCGCGGGGTCACGTAGTGGCTCTTGGGGTAGAAGGTGAAGCGCGGCAGCTTGCGGATGACCTCGCCGGTAAGCGGGTCGAACGCCGACAGGCTCTCCACCTCGTCGTCGAACAGCTCGATACGGATGGCTTCCAGGTCCGACTCCGCCGGGTACACGTCAATCACGTCGCCGCGCACCCGGAAGGTGGCGCGGGCAAAATCCATCTCGTTGCGGGTGTACTGCAGGTCGGCCAGGCGGCGCAGCAGCGCGCGCTGGTCGAGCTTGTCGCCGCGGTCCACGTGCAGCACCATTTTCAGGTAGGTCTCGGGGCTGCCCAGGCCGTAGATGCACGACACCGTGGTGACGATGATGGCGTCCTTGCGCTCCAGCAGCGCCTTGGTGGCCGACAGGCGCATCTGCTCGATGTGGTCGTTGATCGACGAGTCCTTCTCGATGAAGGTGTCGGACGACGGCACGTAGGCCTCCGGCTGGTAGTAGTCGTAGTAGGAAACGAAATACTCCACGGCGTTGTTGGGGAAGAACGCCTTGAACTCGCCGTACAGCTGCGCCGCCAGGGTCTTGTTCGGCGCCAGCACCAGGGTCGGCCGCTGCACCTGGGAGATCACGTTGGCGATGCTGAAGGTCTTGCCCGAGCCCGTCACGCCGAGCAGGGTCTGGTGCGCAAGGCCGGCTTCGATGCCCTCCACCATCAGGCGGATGGCCTCGGGCTGGTCGCCGGCGGGCTGGAAACGGGTGACGAGCTGGAACTCGGACATGGCGAACCTCTTGGTCATCGGCAGGACGCGCCCTGCAGACGAAAACGATCACGGGCGGCAACCGACGCCTGTATTTATAGACAGTATCTTATACCCCAAGTGGTGTTTTGCGGTGTCAGTTTCAAGATAAGGCCTACAAGGTTATTGGACCGCGCCCACATCGAAATGACTAACGGTGTAAAAAAAAAGCGAAATTGGGCCGGAAAACCTGCATCAAGCTGTCGCAGGTGCAAGCAAGGATCTCTATACTGACTCCCCGTTTGTGCACCGCTCTAGTGCATTTTTGGAGCGGTGTACCCCCATTACCCTCCAATCAGAGCTACGGTAAAAATGAGCCTGTTTTCTGCTGTCGAATTGGCACCCCGCGATCCTATCCTGGGCCTGAACGAAGCGTTCAACGCTGACACCCGCACCGACAAGATCAACTTGGGCGTAGGCGTGTACAGCGACGAACAAGGGCGAATCCCCTTGCTGCGTGCCGTCGTCGAAGCCGAGACCGCACGTGTTGCCCAGCACGCCGCCCGCGGCTACCTGCCGATCGACGGCATCGCCGCCTACGACCAGGCCGTGCAGAAACTGCTGTTCGGCGCCCAGTCGCCACTGTTGGCCGAAGGCCGCGTGGTCACCGTGCAGGCCGTTGGCGGCACCGGCGCACTGAAAATCGGTGCCGACTTCCTCAAGCAGCTCTCGCCCAACGCCGTCGTCGCCATCAGCGACCCAAGCTGGGAAAACCACCGCGCCCTGTTCGAAACCGCCGGCTTCCCGGTGCAGAACTACCGCTACTACGACGCCGCCACCAATGGCGTCAACCGTGCCGGCCTGTTCGAAGATCTGAACGCCCTGCCCAACGGCTCCATCGTCGTGCTGCACGCCTGCTGCCACAACCCGACCGGCGTCGACCTGACCCCCGAAGACTGGAAGCAAGTGCTGGAAACCGTCAAGGCCAAGGGCCATGTGCCGTTCCTGGACATGGCCTACCAGGGCTTTGGCGACGGCATCGACGAAGACGCCGCCGCCGTGCGCCTGTTCGCCGAGTCGGGCCTGACCTTCTTTGTCTCCAGCTCGTTCTCCAAGTCGTTCTCGCTGTACGGCGAACGCGTTGGCGCGCTGTCGATCGTCACCGAGTCCAAGGAAGAAAGCACCCGCGTGCTGTCCCAGGTCAAGCGCGTGATCCGCACCAACTACTCCAACCCGCCTACCCACGGCGCCATGATCGTCGCCACCGTGCTGAACAGCCCTGAGCTGCGCGCCATGTGGGAAGCCGAACTGGCCGAAATGCGCCTGCGCATCCGTGGCATGCGCAACCAGATGGTCGAAGGCCTGGCCGCCGCCGGCGCCAACCGCGACTTCGGTTTCGTCGGCCTGCAGCGCGGCATGTTCTCCTACTCGGGCCTGACCGCCGCCCAGGCCCAGCGCCTGCGCAGCGACTTCGGCATCTACGCCCTGGACACCGGCCGCATCTGCGTGGCAGCCCTGAACCAGAGCAACATCGACCGCGTGATCAAGGCGATCGTTGCCGTGCTGTGATGCCGTTCAGCGGGAGAAGTTAACAAAAGGTGTTGACTTCTCCTTTTGAATCAGTAACATAGGCACCAGATTCCGCGATAGCTCAGTTGGTAGAGCAAATGACTGTTAATCATTGGGTCCCTGGTTCGAGTCCAGGTCGTGGAGCCAAAACATAACGAAGCCCCTCTTTTAGAGGGGCTTTGTCGTTTCTGGGGCTTGAAAATGCGTAGCGGCGCCCGGGACGCGGCCTGGCGGCCGCTGCTACAGGATGGGTTACTGGCCGTACGGCTCCAGCACCTGCTGGTCCTGCCCTTTCAACACCCACACCAACAACTTCGCCGGCTGAGTCTTGCTGGCATTGCGCGACACCAGGTGCACGGTGCCGGCCGGCTCGTACCAGTACTGCCCCTGCTTGTAGGTCACCGGCGCCTGGCCCTTGAGCTGCGACACCACGCTGCCTTCGAGCACGTAGGCCATCACCGAGCCGGGGTGGCTGTGGGCGTCGGAGGCCTGGCCGGGGGCGTAGTCGACGGTGAGCATGATGGCCTGCTGGCCCGGGGCGTTGGGTGGGCTCTGCTGTTGCAGGATCTTGACGTTGTCGTGGGCGAAGGCGCTGGTGGACAGCAGGGCGGTGGCGAGCAGAATGCGCAGGTTCATCTTCGTGGCCTCTTTTTTTGGGGGGATGAGGTGAAGATAGGCCCAGCCGCCGTGGCGTTAAAGCGCCAATGGAGTGGAAAAGGGGGTGGCCAATGGTGCCGGACGCGGCCTGCGGCCGCTGCTACGCAGCCCCCGTAGCAGCTGCCGAAGGCGGCGTCCTGCACTGTCAGGGCTCGAGACCTATGGGGAAGAACTGCCCACTGCTCCACACGCCCAGCCAGCGCTGGCCGTCGATTTCGCGCACGCTGGCCAGTTCGACCAGTTGGTAGAAGACGTTGCGGTGCACCAGTGCCTCGAGGTTGCTGCGCACCAGCAGGTATGGCGCCGGTTCCTGGGTGGCAGGGTCGGTCTCCACCCACAGGGGGTGGTCGGCGTCGGCCACCACGCCATCGTCGACGTTGGTGGTGAAGCGCAGCACCTGGGCTTCGCCCTGCCCCTCCACGTCCAGGGTCACGGCGACGAAGGGCGCGTCGTCGACGGTGATGCCGACCTTCTCCACCGGGGTCACCAGCACGTAGTCGTCGCCATCGCGGCGCAGGATGGTGGAGAACAGGCGCACCATGGGCTTGCGGCCGATGGGCGTGCCCAGGTAGTACCAGGTACCGTCCCGGGCGATGCGCATGTCGATGTGGCCGCAGAAATCGGGGTTCCACAGGTGCACGGGCGGCAGGCCCTTGCCGCTGCTGGGGATCTGCGCCAACAGATCGTTCGCCTTGCCTGCACCACTCATGCCTTGCTCCTGTAACCGCTTTACGGGCGACTCATGCCCAACAGGATACGAGCGTAATCCTCCAGCGGCGGCTCTAGCAAATCTTCCGGCTTCTGGTTGTGGATGCTCAGCAGGCCACCGCGCATGCGGATGGTGGCGCTGTCGATCAGGTAGCGGGTGTTGGTTTCGATCAGCATCACCTGGATGGTGCCGTTGTCCACGCCCAGGCGGTCGACGGCTTCCTGGTCGGCCCACTCGTCGGCGTTGCCGATACGGTCATCGGCGTTGGCGAAGCGGGTGTACAGCAGGTAGCTGGCGCCGGCGCTGCGAGCCTCGCCCAGAGCTTGCTCCAGGCCCAGGGGCGCGCGGGCGCGGCGGACCATGGGGAAGTAGTCGATGAAGCCGTTGAACGCCGCCTCGGCCACCACGTTAGGCTTGGGGTAGGCGCTGCCCGGCGGGGCGAAGGCGCCCTGGCCGATGTAGATGAACGAATCCGGCTGCAGGCGGAAGTTGTTCAGGCGGCGGGTGTTGCTGTGGTTCAGCACACCGGCGTCGCTCAATTGTTCGCGGGTGGCTTCACCCATATCGCTCACACTCATGCAGCCGCCCAACGCCAACAGCGCGAGCAGCAAGACCAGGCTACGCATCTTTCCTCCAGAGGCCGGTGACGGAAAACCGGCGAATAGCCGCGTGATGCAGCTTTTGCGCCAGTCTGCGTATCCGCCCCGCAAGGTTTAACCGCCGATGATCTTCATCACCGTGGCGCCGCCCGAAAACGCCACCTCCTGCTTGTCGCCCAGGGCCTTCTGCAGCAGGCCCTGCAGGGCCGGCAGCGCCTGTTCGCGGGGCAGTTCCAGCAGGTCGCCGACGTAGTGGCGGTTGCTGGAGGACAGGCAGCCGTGCAGCCACCCGGTGGACGACAGGCGCAAGCGCGAGCAGGTCCGGCAGAACGGCACGCTCTCGTTGGCGATCACGCCAAAATAACCACGCCCTGGCACCTCGTAGCGCAACGCGGTGGCGTCCACCGGTGCGCTGGCTTGCTGGTACTCGTAGTGTTCGCCGATCAGCGCCAGCAGGGCGTCAAGGCCGATGAACTGGGCGTGAAAGCCGGCGCTGTCGCGGGCCAGGTGGCCCATGCGCATCAGTTCGATGAAACGCAGCTCGAAGCCGCGGTCCAGGCAATAGTCCAGCAGCGGCAGCACCTGGTCGACGTTGCGCCCGCGCAGCGGCACCATATTGACCTTGATGCGCAAGCCCGCCGCCCGCGCCCGCTCCAGGCCGTCGAGCACAGTGCGCAGGTCGCCGCCACGGGCGATGGCGCGGAAGGCGTCGGGGTCCAGGGTGTCGAGGGAGACATTGAGGCGGCGGATGCCGGTGTCCAGCAGCAGCGGCAGCTTGCGCGACAGCAGCTGGCCGTTGGTGGTGAGGCTGATGTCCGCAAGGCCCAGCGGCGCGACGCCGTGCAGGAACTCTTCAAGGCGTGGGCTGACCAGCGGTTCGCCGCCGGTGATGCGCAGCCGCTCGATGCCGGCGGCTTCGATCAGGTACTGCACGCCGCGCACCAGGGCGGCGGCGGACAGCTCGTCCTGCGCGGCCACCAGGCGCTTGCCATCGGGCACGCAGTAGGTGCAGGCGTAGTTGCAGGCCGCCGTCAGGCTGACGCGCAGGTTGCGAAAGGACCTGCCTTGACGATCGACGATCATGATGACTCCGGCATGGGGGAAGCGGACTGCGAAAATCTGACCGAAAAGTCAGGTTTTTGCAAGCCCCACACATACTTGAGTATGGACCGCGCCATGGGGGTTGGCTTGCCAGCGAGCTTGCCGCAATCAAAAGCTCGCTGGCAAGCCAGCTCCCACAGGGGTTAGGCGGACGGTTCGCTGTCGCGCTTGCGCTTGTTGCCCATGCGCACGCCGATGTCCATCAGGAACTGGAAGAAGCCTTCCTGGTCTTCCAGCACGTTGCTCCAGAACGGCGAGTGGTACAGCGCCACGGCGCCGTGCACCAGGGCCCAGGAGGCGCAGTAGTGGAAGTACGGCGGCACGTCCTCGAGCTTGCCCTCGGTGATGCGGCCCTTGATCAGCAGCGTCAGGCGGTCGAAGTTGGAGGCGCGGATCTTGTGCAGCTCCTCGACCATCTCCGGCACCTGGTTGCCCTTCACCACCTTCTCTTCCAGGCGGTCGAACAGGCGGTAGCGCTGCGGGTCACGCATGCGGAATTCGAAGTAGGCGCGCGACAGGGCTTCCTTGTCGCGGTCGACGTCCGCCGAATGCAGCAGTTCGTTCAAGTCGCGCTCGTAGTCGAGCATCAGGCGCAGGTAGATCTCCGCCTTGGACTTGAAGTGCTTGTAAATCGTGCCTTTGCCGATGCCCACGGCATCCGCGATCATCTCGACGGTGACGCTGTCTTCACCCTGTTCCAGGAACAGTTTGAGCGCGGTGTCGAGGATCTCTTGCTCCCGGCGACGAAACTCACGGACCTTACGAGGTTCTTTCTGCATAAGAAGGACTGGATCAAAATCGAAGGCCGGTATTATGCCTAACTTGCAGCAAATTGCACGGAAGTTCCAACCATGACAGCGGTTGCCGACACGTGCCGGTACAATTTTACCACCTGTTTTTTGACGCTTTCAGGGCCCAACCAAGCCAAGAGCACTCAATGGACGCGGACGTATTCCAAATCTGTTTAAAAAACGCTCAATCGCCGGTGGCATAGTGCGCAGGCTAGCCAATACTTGAAGTGTCGACGTGCTCATACCCCCCAAGTGAGACGCCGATAAAGGTGTCAATGGATCGCACGCCTTTGTTTTACTCCTAATGGTCTTAACCCGGATTCACCCCCCAGAACCCGGGTTTTTTTTGCCCCGGATTTGCCTCAGCCGGCGACGTGGGCCAGCGGGAACAGCCGCTTGAAGTTGGCGGTGGTCTGCTCGGCCAGTTGCTCGTAGCTTTCGCCACGCACCAGCGCCAGGAATTCGGCGACTTCGCGCACGTACTGCGGCAGGTTGGGCTTGCCGCGGTGCGGGATGGGCGCCAGGTACGGCGAGTCGGTCTCCACCAGCAGGCGGTCGGCCGGCACCTGGCGGGCGACGTCGCGCAGGGCGTCGGCGTTGCGGAAGGTGACGATGCCCGACAGGGAGATGTAATAGCCCATGTCCAGCGCCGCCTTGGCCATGTCCCAGTCCTCGGTGAAGCAGTGCAGCACGCCAGCCTGGGGCAGTTTGGCCTCGCGCAACAGGTCGAGGGTGTCGGCGCGGGCGCCGCGGGTGTGGATGATCACCGGCTTGCCGGTGATGCTGGCCGCTTCCAGGTGCAGGCGGAACGAGGCCTGCTGCAGCTCGGCGGCCTCGGGCTCGTAGTGGTAGTCCAGGCCCGTCTCGCCGATGGCCACCACGCGCGGGTGGTCCAGCTCTTCGAGCAGCCACTTCAGGGCTGGCGCTTCACCGGGCTTGAGGTCCAGCGGGTGGATGCCCACCGAACAGTCGACGTCGGCGTATTGCTCGGCCACGGCCTTGACCGCGCCGGCGTTGTCGGCGCTGACGCCGATGCACAGGAAGTGCCCTACCCCGCGGTCACGGGCCGCCTGCAGGGCGGCATCGAGGGAACCGTCGTGCTGGGCCAGGTCCAGACGATCGAGGTGGCAGTGGGAATCGACAAGCATGGGCATTGGGGCAACTTACATCGTATGAGTGGGGCGGTCGGACTTGATGGCGCCGGCCAGGTAGGTTTCGATCTTGTTACGGGCGGTGTTGTCACCGTCGTTGAACTGCACGCCGACACCGGCGGCGCGGTTGCCCTGGGCGCCCTTGGGGGTGATCCAGGCGACACGGCCGGCGACCGGGATCTTCTCCGGCTCGTCCATCAGGTTCAGCAGCATGAACAGCTCATCGCCCAGCTTGTAGCTCTTGCTGGTGGGGATGAACAGCCCGCCGTTCTTGATGAACGGCATGTAGGCGGCGTAGAGCACCGACTTGTCCTTGATGGTCAGGGACAGGATGCCGTTGCGCGGGCCGGGATTGACTGGCTGATTCATTGAAATTCCTCGATTGCGCCAACTACTGAGGGCCCACCCCGGTGGGCCCCGCTACGCTCTTCAAGCCTGGCCGGGCAAGCCTGCCCAGGACACCAGCAACGCTTCGAGCAACAACACCCGGTTGAGGTTGGCCTTGGCCAGCACCTTCTGGCGCTGCGCCAGGATCCAGTCCTGCGCGGCCAGGACCTTGCCCTGCCCGCTCTTCTGCGCCAGGTACTGCACCACCTTGCGCATGTCCCCCAAGCCTAACCCCTCCTCGTCCTGCGTCAACTGGTAGCGCAGGATCAGGTTGGACCAGTCGCAGAACCAGTCGAACAGCAGCAGCAACGGGATGGCGTTCCAGCTTTCCGCCAGCTGCGTGGGCGAGGCCTGCTGCTTGAGCAGCTTCTTCACCCCGTCCACCACCAGCGCGCGCTGTTCGACCACGCCCTGGGCCTGCAGGCGCACCGCCACCAGCGGCGAGCCAGCGGCCAGGGTCAGCAGCTCTTCGCGCTGCTCGGGCGTGCACTCGGGCAAGGCGCCGGCCAGCCAGTCCAGGCTCATGGCCTGCCTGGGCAGCGGGCAGGCCTGCTGCACGCAACGGCTCTTGATGGTGGGCAGCAGGCGGCTGGGCTGGTGGCTGACCAGCAGCAGCACGGTGTTGCCCGAGGGTTCCTCAAGGCTTTTGAGCAAGGCGTTGGCGGCGTTGATGTTCATGGCCTCCACCGGCTCGATCAGCACCACCTTGCGCCCGCCCAACTGGGCGGTCTGCACCACGAAGCTGACCAGGTCGCGCACCTGGTCGACCTTGATGGCCTTGTCGGCCTCCTCGGGTTCCAGGATGTAGTTGTCCGGGTGGCTGCCTGCTGCCAGCAGGTGGCAGGACTTGCACTGCCCGCAGGCGGCCAGCCCCTGGGGCTGCTGGCACAACAGCAAGGCCATCAGGCGCTCGGCCAGGGCACGCTTGCCGATGCCCTGGGGGCCATACAGCAGGTACGCGTGGGCGTGCTGGCTACGGCCGGCCAGGTGCTGCCAGAGGCTGTCCTGCCACGGGTAGCCCTCAGCCACGGGCGCGCGCCTCGATGCCAGGCAGCAGGCTGTCGAGTTGCTGCTGCACCTCGCCCAGGGTCAGGGCGGCGTTGACCAGGGTGTAGCGCTCGGGCGCCGCGGCGGCCCGTTGCAGGTAGGTGTTGCGCACCGCGTCGAAGAAGGCCCGGCCTTCCTGCTCGAAGCGGTCCAGGCGGCCACGCGCGGTGGCGCGGGCCAGGCCCACTTCCACCGGCAGGTCGAACACCAGGGTCAGGTCGGGGCGCAGATCACCCTGGACGAAGGCTTCCAGGCTGGCGATGCGCGCGTGGCTGAGGCCGCGGCCGCCGCCCTGGTAGGCGTAGGTGGCATCGGTGAAGCGATCGCACAGCACCACCGCGCCACGGGCCAGCGCCGGGCGAATTACTTCGCTCAGGTGCTGGGCGCGGGCGGCGAACACCAACAGTAGCTCGGTGTCGGCGTGCATGGCTTCGTCGCTGGGGGCCAGCAGCAGTTCGCGGATGCCCTCGGCCAGCGGCGTGCCGCCCGGTTCGCGGGTCAGCACCACGTCCAGGCCGGCAGCGCGCAGGCGCTCGGCCAGGTACTCGCGATTGGTGCTCTTGCCCGCGCCTTCGGGGCCTTCAAGGGTAATGAATAAACCGCTCACTGGCTGTCCTTCTGAGTGTCTTGGGGCGCACCGGCTTTGCTGTCGGTGGCCGTGTCGGGGCTTGCCGCCGGTACCGTCGGCGGCTGCGTGGCCGCGTCCTGGCCCGGCGCGGGTGCCGGCACCGGGGCGGGCGCAGGGCTGGACCGGTAGTCGGCGCGGCGCTTGAGCTGGAACTCGCGCACGGCGTTGTTGTGCTCGTCGAGGTCGTCGGAGAACACATGGCTGCCGTCGCCGCGGGCGACGAAATACAGGCTGGTGCCGCTGGCCGGGTTCAGCGCGGCATGCAGCGCCTCGCGGCCGACCATGGCGATCGGCGTGGGCGGCAGGCCGGCGTTGGTGTAGGTGTTGTACGGCGTTGGCTCGTGCAGGTCGGCGCGGGTCAGCTTGCCGGTGTAGCGCTCGCCCATGCCGTAGATCACCGTGGGGTCGGTCTGCAGCAGCATGCCGGTGGCCAGGCGGCGCACGAACACGCCGGCGATCTGCGAGCGCTCCTGGGGCACGCCGGTTTCCTTCTCCACCAGCGAAGCCATGATCAGCGCCTGGTAGGGCTGGTCATACGGCGCATCAGGGGCACGGTCGGTCCACTCCTTGGCCAGCACCTCGTCCAGGCGGCTGTAGGCCTGGCCCAGCAGCTCGGCGTCGGTCATGCCGCGCACGTACTTGTAGGTGTCGGGGAAGAACCGGCCTTCGGGGAACACGCCTTCATGGCCCAGGCGGGTCATGACCTCGGCGTCGCTCAGCCCGGCCAGGGTGTGCTTGAGCTTCTCCTGCTTGTCGAGGGCAGCGCGCACCTGGCGGAAGTTCCAGCCTTCCACCAGGGTCAGGTTGTACTGCACCACCTCACCGCGCTGCCACACGCCCAGCAGGTCCTTGAGGGTCATGCCCGGGGTCAGGCGGTACTCGCCGCTGTGCAGCGGCGTGCCGGCCAGATTGAAGCGCCAGTACAGGCGCAGCCAGAAGGCATCGCGCAGCGTGCCCTTGGCCTGCATGCGCATGAAGGTGCCGGTGGGCGTGGAGCCATTGGGCACGTCCAGGAGGTCTTCCTGGGCGACATTAAGGGTTTGGTCCAGTGCGCTGTGCACTTTCCAGGCGGCAACGCCCAGCGTCAGGCCTGCCAGGATAACCAGGGTCTCCAGCAGCACCAAGAATTTACGTCTCACGAATCACACATCCAATAGTGCGCGGGCAAGGCTCTGCAGTTTACGGGTGAGCGGCCCCGGCGACCAGTTCAGTGACGCGAAAGCGCGAACGGGCCAGATGCCATACACGCTGTTGCAGACGAACACTTCGTCGGCCTGCCACAGGTCTTCAGGCCACAGGTCGCGGACCTGCACGGGAATGCCCAGGGCAGCCGCCTGGGCCAACAGCTCGGCGCGCATGACCCCAGCGACGCCACAGCGCACCAGATCAGCGGTCAGCAACTGACCGTCACGCACCAGGAACAGGTTGCTGAACACGCCTTCGACCAGGCGCCCGGACATATCCCGCATCAAACCTTCGGCAAAGTCCGGGCCGGACCATTCGGCGCGCGCCAGCACCTGCTCCAGGCGGTTGAGGTGCTTGAGGCCCGCCAGCAGCGGCTGTTCGGCCAGGCGCGTGGCGCAGTCGAACAGGCGCACGCCTTGCTCGGCATGGGCAGCGGGGTAAGCGGCGGGCGGGTTGCCCTGGACCAGGCGCCGGGCCGGCGCCAGGGGGTCGGCGGCGTAGCCGCGCTGGCTGTCGCCACGGGTGACGATGAGCTTGAGCACACCTTCGCCCAGCTGCGCGGCACAGGCCGCCAGTTCAGCCTCGACCAGGGCCGCGTCAAGGCTGATTGCCAGGCGCTGGCAACCCTGCAGCAGGCGCTGCAGGTGGCGCGCCAGCAACAGCGGCTGGCCGGCCTTGACGGCGATGGTCTCGAACAGCCCATCGCCATAGGCCAGGCCGCGGTTCTTCAGCGCCAGCGTGTCCGCCGGCACGCCGTCGACCCAACTGAGCATCAGCCGTTGAACCGGCGGAACACCAGCGAGCCGTTGGTGCCACCAAAGCCGAACGAGTTGGACAGCACCACGTCGATCGGCATGTTGCGCGCCTGATGCGGGACGAAGTCCAGGTCGCAGCCTTCGTCAGGCTCGTCCAGGTTGATGGTGGGCGGCGCCACCTGGCTGTTGATGGCCAGGACGCTGAAGATCGCTTCCACCGCGCCCGCGGCACCCAGCAGGTGACCGGTCATGGACTTGGTCGAGCTGACCGCGAGCTTGTAGGCGTGGTCGCCGAACACCGACTTGATGGCCGAGGCTTCCGCCAGGTCACCCGCCGAGGTGGAGGTACCGTGGGCGTTGATGTACTGCACATCGCTGCCGTTCACGCCAGCGTCGCGCAGGGCGTTGGCCATGCAGCGGGCGGCACCCGCGCCGTCTTCGGGCGGCGAGGTCATGTGGTAGGCGTCACCGCTCATGCCAAAGCCCACGAGCTCGGCGTAGATGGTGGCGCCACGCGCCTTGGCGTGCTCCAGCTCTTCGAGCACCAGGGCACCGGCGCCGTCGGACAGCACGAAGCCATCACGGCCCTTGTCCCACGGGCGGCTGGCCCGGGTTGGCTCGTCGTTGCGGGTGGACAGCGCGCGGGAGGCACCGAAGCCGCCCATGCCCAGGCCACAGGCAGCCATTTCGGCGCCACCGGCAATCATCACGTCGGCTTCGCCGTAGGCGATGTTGCGCGCCGCCATGCCGATGCAGTGCGTACCGGTGGTACACGCCGTGGCGATGGCGTAGTTGGGCCCCTGCACGCCCAGGTGGATGGACAGGAAACCGGAAATCATGTTGATGATCGAACCCGGCACGAAGAACGGCGAAATCCGACGCGGCCCGGAGGCGTGCAGGATCTTGCAGGTTTCCTCGATGTTGGTCAGGCCACCGATACCCGAGCCCATGGCCACGCCAATGCGCTCACGGTTGGCATCGGTCACTTCCAGGCCGGCGTTACGCACTGCCTGGAAACCGGCCGCCAGGCCGTACTGAATGAACAGGTCGAGCTTGCGGGCTTCCTTGACCGACAGGTACTCCTCGACGTTGAAGCCTTTGACCGAGCCGCCAAAACGGGTGGAGTAGGCAGAAAGGTCGGTATGCTCGATCAGACCAATGCCACTGCGGCCAGCCAGAATGCCCTGCCAGGTGCTCGGCACATCCGTGCCCAGTGGCGACAGCATACCCATACCGGTGACCACGACGCGTCTACGCGACACAGCGCTCTCCTTATTCTAGGAACAACCTTTACATCTCATCTAAAGAAAAAACCGCACGCCAGCAAAGGCAGTGCGGTTTTTCCATGACAAGAAGCTGCGATTACAAAGTCTTAAGCCTGGTGGCTGGTGACGTAATCGATAGCGGCTTGAACAGTAGTGATCTTCTCAGCTTCTTCGTCAGGGATTTCGGTCTCGAATTCCTCTTCCAGAGCCATCACCAGCTCAACGGTGTCAAGGGAATCGGCACCCAGATCTTCTACGAAGGAAGCAGTGTTCACGACTTCTTCTTCTTTAACGCCCAGTTGCTCGGCGACGATTTTCTTGACGCGTTCTTCGATGGTGCTCATACCTTGTTTTCACTCCTAATGGACATAAGTCAGGCAGCTGGCCAGTGTGCAAGTTTATAGGAAGGCTTCGGCATTTCAAGCTGAAAGCGTCGGTTCCCGATCACACTCACCCGCCACCTAGAATTTGGATGCAGCTTTATAACGGATTTTGAACGACACGTATGACATTTTTTTGAAGCAATCCGTCACATTTCACTTACATGTACATGCCGCCGTTGACCGGGATAGTAGCACCGGTCACATAGGCTGCACCTTCCGAGGCCAGGAAAGCCACCACTTTCGCGATTTCTTCGGCCTGGCCCAGGCGACCCAGAGGGATCTGGGTCTGCAAGGCTTCACGCTGCGCTTCAGGCAGCTCACGGGTCATGTCGGTGTCGATGAAACCAGGGGCCACCGAGTTGACCGTGATTGCACGCGAGCCCACTTCACGGGCCAGCGCGCGGCTGAAGCCCTCGAGGCCCGCCTTGGCAGCAGCGTAGTTCACCTGGCCGACGTTGCCCATGGCACCGACGACCGAACCAATGCTGATGATACGACCCCAGCGCGCCTTGGTCATGCCGCGCAGCACGCCCTTGGACAGCCGGTACAGGCTGTTGAGGTTGGTATCGATGACATCATGCCACTCATCATCCTTCATGCGCAGCATCAAATTGTCGCGGGTGATGCCGGCGTTGTTGACCAGGATGGTGGGTGCACCGAACTGTTCAGTGATGGTCGCCAGTACGGCGGCGACGGATTCGTCGCTGGTCACGTTCAGCTCGAGGCCGGTGCCCTGCACGCCGTTTTCCTTGAGGGTGGCGGCGATGCGCTCGGCGCCCGAGGCCGACGTGGCGGTACCGATGACGGTAGCGCCCATACGGCCCAGTTCCAGGGCGATAGCCTGGCCAATGCCACGGCTGGCGCCGGTAACCAGTGCAACTTTACCTTGCAGGCTCATGCAGGCTTCTCCTATTTCAGGCCTTCGCCGCCGCAACAGCGGCAACGAACGCGTCTGGGGTATTCAGGTTTTCAGTGCTGACGCCATCGGCGCAGCGCTTGTTCAGGCCAGCCAGGACCTTGCCCGGGCCGCATTCGACCAGGCGCGGGGCGCCGTTGGCAGCCAGGTACTGCACCGACTCGACCCAGCGGACCGGCTTGTACAGCTGCTCCAGCAGGTCGCGCTTGAGGGTGTCCAGGTCTGCCGGCACCGCGGCGCTGACGTTCTGCACCACCGGGATCTGCGGGGCCTGCCAGTCGATGGCGTTGATCGACTCGGCGAAGCGTTCGGCAGCAGGCTTCATCAGCGCGCAGTGCGACGGCACGCTGACCGGCAGCGGCAGAGCGCGCTTGGCACCGGCTGCCTTGAGCAGCTCGATGGCACGCTCCACGGCAGCCGCCGAGCCGGCAATCACCACCTGGCCCGGGGAGTTGAAGTTCACCGCGCTGACCACCTCGCCCTGGGCCGCTTCGGCGCAGGCGTTGACCACTACGGCGTCGTCCAGGCCCAGGATGGCAGCCATGGCGCCCTGCCCAGCGGGCACGGCTTCTTGCATCAGTTGGCCACGGCGCTCCACCAGCTTGACCGCGTCAGCCAGGCTCAGGCAGCCAGCGGCCACCAGGGCGCTGTATTCGCCCAGGCTGTGGCCAGCAACGAATGCCGGGCGCTCGCCACCTTCGGCCAGCCACAGGCGCCACAAGGCCACCGAGGCTGCCAGGATGGCAGGCTGGGTCTTGTCAGTCTGGTTGAGGCTTTCTACCGGACCTTCCTGGATCAACGCCCACAGGTCGTAACCCAGCGCGTCGGAAGCTTCCTTGAACGTTTCCAGCACCAGCGGGTACTGGGCGCCCAGCTCGGCGAGCATGCCCAGGGACTGGGAACCTTGCCCTGGAAAGACAAATGCGAGGGATGCAGACATTTAACAAGCCCTTATTGATCTTGTCGTCGGAGAATTGACGTGCAACCGGAGTTGAACGCAAGAAACTGACAGTTGGATGACAGAGAGAACCGGGTGGTCACATTTAAGCACTCCTTGGCGGATATGCCTAAAGCAACAGATTTTCCAGCTGCCCGTGCAGGCGCTGGGGAAGATTTTCCTGAATTTCGGCCAACGCCCGCGAAATCGCACTCTGGAAGCCCTGCACACCGGCCGAACCGTGACTTTTCACCACGATGCCCTGCAGGCCCAGGAAGCTCGCGCCGTTGTGCCGCGCGGGCGCCAGGTCGGCCTGCAAGCGCTTGAGCAGCGGCATGGCCAGGGCACCGACGGCCCGCGACAGCAAATTGTGTCGAAACAATGCCTCGATGCGCCCGCTGATCATGGTCGCCAGGCCTTCGCTGGACTTGAGCAGCACGTTGCCGACAAAACCGTCGCACACCACCACGTCCGCCTCGCCGCGGTACACGCCATCGCCCTCGATGAAGCCGATGTAGTTCAACCCGCGCGCGCCCTGCAACAGGCTCGCAGCCAGCTTCACCTGCTGGTTGCCCTTGATGTCCTCGGTGCCGACGTTGAGCAGCGCCACCCGCGGGCGCACCACGCCCAGCGCCTCGGCGGCCACCGAGCCCATCACGGCGAACTGGAACAGGTGTTCGGCGCTGCAATCGACGTTGGCGCCCAGGTCCAGCAACTGGCACGAGCCGGTTTGCGTGGGAATGGCGGCCACCATCGCCGGGCGATCGACGCCGGGCAAGGTCTTGAGCACGTGGCGCGACAAGGCCATCAGCGCACCGGTGTTGCCCGCACTCACGCACGCCTGCACCTTGCCGTCACGCAGCAACTCCAGCGCCACCCGCATCGAAGAGTCCGGCTTGCCACGCAAGGCCTGGGACGGCCGCTCGTCCATGCCGATGACTTCGCTGGCTGGAGCAATCTGCAGGCGCGCGCGATCCACACCGGGTTGGCTGGCGATCAGTTCTTCAAGGAGTAGGGGGTGACCGACGAGGGTCAGGTACAGCGAGGGGGTAGCAGACAGGCAGGCAAGGCTGGCCTGGACAATGTTGCGGGGACCGAAGTCCCCGCCCATTGCGTCAATCGCGATGACTTGAGCGGACAAGGATTACTCGTCAGCGCCCTTGTCGATCACTTTACGGCCACGGTATACGCCTTCTGGCGAAACGTGGTGGCGCAGGTGTACTTCGCCAGTGGTCTTCTCGACCGACAGGGTGCTAGCCGACAGGGCGTCGTGCGAACGGCGCATGTCACGGGCAGAGCGGGATTTTTTGTTCTGCTGAACAGCCATAATTGATTAACTCCTAAACGTTTGGGTCACGCTTTAACTGCGCCAATACACTGAACGGGTTGGACCGCGTTACCTCGTCCTCGCTCGGCTCGGGCTCATCTGCGCCCGCCGGCTGCTGGCATTCTTCCGGATGATGAGCAGGCACAATGGGCAAGGCGAGCAGAAGCTCCTCCTCGATCAATGCCTGCAGATCCAAAGGATCTTCGCCCAGTTCCAGCACGTCATAACCTTTCGGTAACGACTGGGTATTTGCACCCTCCTTCACCACAGCATAACTGCATTCGCTGTGGATCGGCAGGGTGACCAGCTCAAGACAACGCTGGCATACCATCTTGACTTCGACGTCGAGATGGCTGTGGATAACCACGGCCTTTCGCTCGTCTCGTTCGAAAACGAATTTAGCCTGCACCGTACCGACATTGTCGGAAAGCGGGTCGCAGAGTCTCTCCAAATCGGATAATGGCAGCGAACCTTCAAGGGTTACGCCACGATCGGCCAATTTGCGCGGGTCAACGTGAGGTGGAATCGGGTCATTCAACATAGGCGCAGCATTCTAGGGACGACCCCCTCCCCTGTCAAAGGAAATTAGGCCCTAACCCAATGATAGAATGACCATTCATCCACAGGAGACCGCCATGCTGCCCTTGTTACTCGCCTCGAGCTCGCCTTACCGCCGGGAATTGCTGGGCCGCCTGCGCCTGCCCTTCACCTGCGCCAGCCCTGATATCGACGAGAGCCGCCTGACGGACGAGCCCGCCGAAGCCCTGGTCAAGCGCCTGGCCGAACAAAAAGCTCGCGCCCTGGCGGCCAGCCACCCCGGCCACCTGATCATCGGCTCCGACCAGGTGGCGGTGCTGGGCGAGCAGATCCTGGGCAAGCCCCACGATTTCGACCGCGCCTGCGCGCAACTGCTGGAAGCCAGCGGCACCAGCGTCACCTTCCTCACCGGCCTGGCGCTGCTCAACAGCGCCACAGGGCACTGCCAGGTGGATTGCGTGCCGTTTACCGTGGAGATGCGCGAGCTGGACCTGGCGACCATCCAGCGCTACCTGCGGGCCGAGCAACCCTACGATTGCGCGGGCAGCTTCAAGGCCGAAGGGCTGGGGGTGAGTTTGTTCAAGCGCACCCACGGGCCGGACGCGACCAGCCTGGTGGGGCTGCCGCTGATCCGGCTGGTGGATATGTTGTTGCAGGAAGGGGTGCAGGTGCCATAGATCGCCCGTAGCAGCGGCCGCAGGCCGCGTCACAGGCACCACCGCTTCAACGCAACGAAGGACCGCTGAAGCCCATGTACAGCGCCAGCTTCTCCGCCACGCTGGCGCCCAGCTTCTTGGAGAAGCGGTCCAGGGCCGAATCCTCGACGGTGAAGTCGACCAACTCCTTCTCGCCCACCACCTCGCGCGCCACGTAGCTGGCGTTGCCCAGGCCGTCGATCAGCCCCAGCGGCAGCGCCTGCTCGCCCGACCAGATCAGGCCGGAGAACATCTCCGGATGCTCCTTATCCTTCAGGCGGTCGCCACGCCCCTGCTTCACCACCGAGATGAACTGGTTGTGCGTGGTATCCAGCACACCCTGCCAGAACTTGGTCTCATCCGGCTTGGCCGGCTGGAACGGGTCAAGGAACGACTTGTGCTCACCCGAGGTGTAGGCGCGACGCTCCACGCCCAGCTTCTCCATGGTGCCGACGAAGCCGTAGCCGGCCGCCGTCACGCCAATGGAACCCACCAGGCTGGCCTTGTCGGCGTAGATCTGGTCGGCGGCGCTGGCGATGTAGTAGGCGCCCGAGGCCCCCAGGTCACTGATCACCGCGTACAGCTTGGTGTCCGGGTGTTCCTTGCGCAGCCGGTGAATCTCGTCGACCACGTAGCCGGCCTGCACCGGGCTGCCGCCAGGGCTGTTGATGCGCAGCACCACGGCCTTGACCTTGGGGTCTTCGAAGGCGGCGCGCAGGCTGCCGATGATGTTGTCGGCGCTGGCTGCCTCCTGATCGGCGATCACCCCGCGCACCTCGATCAACGCGGTGTAATGGGAGCCGCGCGTGGCACTCTTTTCCATGTCCAGCAGCGGCGTGAACGCAGCGAAGGCCAGGAACAGGTAAACGAAGGTCAGCAGCTTGAAGAAAATCCCCCAGCGCCGGGTCCGCCGGTGCTCGATGACATTGGCTTGCAACGTCCTTTCCAGCAATTGCCAGCTCTTGTCATCACCGCGCTTTTCGGCGTCGGGCGCTTTCCATTCATCAGACATCGTTCAGCTCCCTCGGGAAAAATTCAATTCGTCGAACTGGCCAACCACTCATGCAATTGGCTGAAACGCTCGATGGCCAGCACCGGCTCGTGCACCAGCAGCGCCTCCAGCGGCATCGCCCCGTAACCCACGGCCACGGCATCCATGCCCGCGTTGCGCGCCATCAGCAGGTCGAACGCCGCATCCCCCACCATCAGCGCGCGTTCGCGCGGCACCTGGCAGTGGGCGAGGATTTCTTCCAGCATCAGCGGGTGCGGCTTGCTGCGGGTTTCATCGGCGGCCCGGGTAATGTCGAAGTACGCTTCCCAGCCGTGCGCCTTGAGCACCCGATCCAGGCCGCGACGCGCCTTGCCCGTGGCCACCGCCAGGCGGTAACCCTGGGCACGGAAGGCTTCCAGCGCCTCCGGCACGCCAGGGAACAGCGCCGAAGGCTCGGCATCCATGGCCATGTAGCAATCGGCATAGTGTTGACGAAAAGCTACGACCTGGCTGTCATCCATTTCCGGATACAGCGTAAGAATTGCCTCTGGCAACGCCAGGCCGATGATGCCCTTGATCGCTTCGTCGCTGCGCTCGGCATAACCCGCGGCGCGCGCCGCCACTTTCATAGCCTCGACAATCCGACCAATGGAATCGGACAGAGTGCCGTCCCAGTCGAAGATCAGCAGGTCATAGTCACGGCGCACTGGCGAGACGCTCCACGGTCTTGGCCCACATTTCGTCCACCGGCGCCTCGAGCTTCAGCGCGCCGCCATCGGGCAGCGGCACGGTCAGGGCGTAGGCATGCAGGAACAGGCGTTTGCCGCCCAGGTCGCGGATTTCCTTGCTGAACTCCTCGTCGCCGTACTTGCTGTCACCCGCAATGCTGTGACCGGCATGCAGGGCGTGCACGCGAATCTGGTGGGTGCGACCGGTGATCGGCCGGGCCTCGACCATGGTGGCGAAGTCGCCGAAGCGGCGCAGCACCTTGAACAGGGTCAGGGCTTCTTTGCCCTCTTCGTCGATCTCGACCATGCGTTCGCCCGAACGCAGGTTGCTCTTCTGTAGCGGCGCGTTGACCTGCTTGCGCGCCGAATCCCAGCGGCCGCGCACCAGCGCCATGTAGCGCTTGTCGACGCCATCGCCACGCAGGGCGGCGTGCAGGTGGCGCAACATGCTGCGCTTCTTGGCGATCATCAGCAGCCCGGAGGTGTCGCGGTCCAGGCGGTGCACCAGCTCCAGCTCCTTGGTATCAGGGCGCAACTGACGGAAGGCTTCGATCACCCCGTAGTTCAGGCCGCTGCCGCCGTGTACGGCAATGCCGGCCGGCTTGTTGATCACCAGCAGGCCCTTGTCCTCGTACACGATCGAGGCTTCCAGGCGCTGCAGCAGGCCCTGGGCCAGCGGCACGGGCTCGTCGCGCTCGGGCAGGCGCACAGGTGGAATACGGATAATGTCCCCGGCCTGCAACTTGTATTCGGGCTTGATGCGCCCCTTGTTCACCCGCACTTCGCCTTTGCGAAGGATGCGGTAGACCAAGGTTTTGGGCACGCCCTTGAGTGCAGTGATGAGGAAATTGTCGATTCTTTGGCCGGCATATTCCGGCGCAACCTCGAGCAGCTGGACGCCGGAGGTTGGAGGGGTTGTAGTCGTCATTCCTCCATAATAACAATTTTTTATGGATTTGAAGCACTTAATGATTGCTGCTATAGTCGCGAACGCCGCCAAAAGTGGCGGGCAAGCGGATATGCGGTAGTAGACCGGCCCTTGCCAACGCAATTCATGAGGACGCGAGGCCGTCCGACGGGGTTTTTGCTTGATTACGGGGTGGTACGCAACGTAACCGGCGCAGATGTGAGAAGACCGAGAGAAAGCCAAAAAGAGCGGTGTTTTTGCACTCATTTTCAGTTTTTTTTCGATGCCACTCTCATCCCACGCGGTCGTTGTCATCCGGTAACGGCGAATGCTTCGGAAACACAAAGCCTTAGCCATAAATGCGCCAGCACCCCATCGGTGCTTGCGATAAATGCCAACCCGTTGCGGATTCAGCGCGCGGCAGCACCCGAATTATCAGGGATACGTGTAGGGTGGAGATGCACAATCGTCGGACCGTGTAGCACCGCGTCATGTCGAGTACTGCCACAGGCGCCTCACGACACGACCCGGGCTTGATTCAGACGCCTACCGGCGTCCACGCAGGACAATTGATTCCTCCTCCTGACTGAGTGCTTTTGACACCACAGCAAGCAGGACGCGTCGTCGCGACTTCATCCCCGTTGGATGAACCTCGCTGGACACTGCAGTGGCCTCGCCCCTGCTGACGCACCTGACACCGACCGTGAGAAGTCGTGTGTGCCGAACGCCGTTTCCGGCAGCCCGGAAACCGACGGTACTACATGAAAAGAATGCTGATTAACGCAACCCAACCTGAAGAGTTGCGCGTTGCACTGGTAGACGGCCAGCGCCTCTACGACCTGGACATTGAGTCCGGCGCCCGCGAGCAGAAGAAGGCCAACATCTACAAGGGCCGGATCACTCGCATCGAACCGAGCCTGGAAGCCGCCTTCGTCGACTTCGGCTCCGAGCGTCACGGCTTCCTGCCACTCAAAGAAATCTCCCGCGAATACTTCAAGAAATCCCCTGAAGGCCGCGTCAACATCAAGGACGTCCTGAGCGAAGGCCAGGAAGTCATCGTCCAGGTCGAAAAAGAAGAACGTGGCAACAAGGGCGCCGCCCTGACCACCTTCATCAGCCTGGCCGGTCGTTACCTGGTGCTGATGCCCAACAACCCACGTGCCGGCGGCATCTCGCGCCGCATCGAAGGCGAAGAGCGCAACGAACTGCGCGAAGCGCTGAACGGCCTGGTAGCCCCGGCCGACATGGGCCTGATCGTGCGCACTGCCGGCCTGGGCCGCAGCAGCGAAGAGATGCAGTGGGACCTGGACTACCTGCTGCAACTGTGGACCGCGATCAAGGAAGCTTCCCTGGACCGTTCCGCGCCTTTCCTGATCTACCAGGAAAGCAACGTCATCATCCGCGCCATCCGCGACTACCTGCGCCAGGACATCGGCGAAGTGCTGATCGACAGCGTCGAGGCCCAGGAAGAAGCCCTGACCTTCATCCGCCAGGTGATGCCGCAGTACGCCAGCAAGATCAAGCTGTACGAAGACAGCGTGCCGCTGTTCAACCGTTTCCAGATCGAAAGCCAGATCGAGACCGCCTTCCAGCGCGTGGTCGAACTGCCGTCGGGCGGCTCGATCGTGATCGACCCGACCGAAGCCCTGGTGTCCATCGACATCAACTCGGCGCGTGCCACCAAAGGCAGCGACATCGAAGAAACCGCCCTGCAGACCAACCTGGAAGCAGCCGAAGAGATCGCTCGCCAGCTGCGCCTGCGTGACATCGGCGGCCTGATCGTGATCGACTTCATCGACATGACCCCGGCCAAGAACCAGCGCGCCGTGGAAGAAAAAGTCCGCGAATGCCTGGAAGCCGACCGCGCCCGCGTGCAGATCGGCCGCATCTCGCGCTTCGGCCTGCTGGAAATGTCCCGTCAGCGCCTGCGTCCATCCCTGGGCGAAAGCAGCGGCATCGTCTGCCCACGCTGCAACGGCACCGGCATCATCCGTGACGTCGAATCGCTGTCGCTGGCCATCCTGCGCCTGATCGAAGAAGAAGCCCTGAAGGACCGCACCGCCGAGGTCCGCGCCCAGGTGCCGATCCCGGTCGCCGCGTTCCTGCTGAACGAAAAGCGCAACTCGATCACCAAGATCGAACTGCGCACCCGCGCCCGCATCGTGATCCTGCCGAACGACCACCTGGAAACCCCGCATTTCGAAGTGCAGCGCCTGCGCGACGACAGCCCGGAAGCCCAGAGCGCCCAGTCGAGCTACGAGATCGCTGCCGCCGAAGTCGAAGAAGCCCAGCCAGTAGCCGCCACCCGCACCCTGGTACGCCAGGAAGCCGCGGTCAAGACCGCCCCGCCGCGCACTTCCGCGCCGGTGCCGGTTGAAGCCCCGGTTGCACCTGCCGCCCCGGTTGCGCCGGCGCCAGTCGTGCCCGAGCCAAGCCTGTTCAAGGGCCTGGTGAAGTCGCTGGTCAGCCTGTTCGCCACCAAGGAAGAGCCTGCTGCCCCGGTCGTGGTTGAAAAACCAGCCGCTCCAGAGCGCCCACAGCGCAACGAAGAGCGCCGCAACGGCCGTCAGCAGAGCCGCAGCCGTAATGGCCGCCGCGACGAAGACCGCAAGCCGCGCGAAGAGCGTGCGCCACGTGAAGAACGTGCACCGCGCGAAGCCCGCGAGGACGCCCCGGCCGCCCGTGAAGAACGTGCTCCACGCCAGCCGCGCGAGCCGCGTGCACCGCGTGAAGACCGTCGCAGCCGTGAAGACCGCCCGGTCCGCGAACTGCGCGAGCCGCTGGACGCCGTAGCCCCGGCCGTACGCGAAGAGCGCCCTGAGCGCGCGCCACGTGAAGAACGCGCCCCACGCGAAGAGCGTGCACCGCGTGAAGAACGCGCCCCGCGTGAGGAACGTGCGCCACGTGAAGAGCGCGCCCCTCGCGAAGAGCGTGCTCCACGCGAAGAACGTGCCCCACGTGAAGAGCGTGCCCCACGCGAAGAACGCGCCCCACGCGAAGAGCGTGCGCCACGTGAAGAACGTGCCCCGCGCGAGCGCGTGCTGCGTCCCGAGCAGGTTGAAGGTGAAGCCGTAGCCGTGGCCGCCGTTGCCGCTACCGTGGCTGCAGCCGAAGCCGACGAGGCACTGCCGAGCAACGAAGAGCTGCTGCAGGACGAGAACCAGGAAGGCACCGACGGCGAACGCCCTCGCCGCCGCTCCCGTGGCCAGCGTCGCCGCAGCAACCGTCGTGAGCGCCAGCGTGACGCCAACGGCAACGTGGTTGAAGGCAGCGAAGAAGGCCAGGAAGAAGGCACCGAGCCATCGGGCGCCGAACTGGCTGCCGGCCTGGCCGTGACCGAAGCCGTCGCCCACAGCGAGATCAGCGCCCCGGCCGAAGCCGAAGCCGCCGTTCAAGCCGAGCGCGCCACTGCTGCGGTAGAAGAGCCAGCTGCTGTTGAGGCGCCTGTTGAAGCCCCTGCTGAATTGGCTGTGCAAGCTGCCCCTGAAGTGATCGAGGCCCCGGCCCCGGTTGTCGAAGCCGCTGAAGAAGCTGCTGCTCCGGTGGTTCACGCCGAAGTGGTTGCCGACCAGCCGGTCGAAGTGACCCCAGTGGTCGAGACCCCAGCCAGCGAAGCACCGGTTGAAGTCACCCCAGTGGTTGAAGCTGCCCCGGTAGTCGAAGCCAAGCCTGAGCCTGAAGCGTTCGCCGCCCCGGTGGTTGAGCAGCCTTCCTTCGTGTTCGAGGCGCCAGCGCCGAAGACCGTCGAAGAAGCTGCCGCCCCTGTGGTCGACATCCAGCCTGAGCCGGTTGCCGAGGTGGTGGAAGCCGCCCCTGCGCCAGTGGTCGAAGCTGCCCCTGTGGTTGAAGCTGCGGTTGAGCCGGTTGTCGAAGCCCAGCCCGAAGTGGTTGCCGAGCCTGTAGTGGAAGCCCCGGCCGTAGTGCTGGCCAGCAACGGCCGCGCGCCGAACGACCCACGTGAAGTGCGTCGCCGCAAGCGTGAAGCCGAAGCCGCCGCCGCTGCAGCCGCCGCTGCCGCCCAGGCCGCCGAAGCTGCCCACGCGCCACACGCAGTAGAAGAGCAGCACGAGCACAAGCCGTTCGTCTGACCTTGAAGCGTTAAAAAGCCCCCGCTGCAGCAATGCACCGGGGGCTTTTTTTCGCCTATCGATTACACCCCGCCCCGTAGCAGCGGCCGCAGGCCGCGTCATGGACCCCGCGGTGTGCCTGGTTCACCGCATGAACCAGACGCCGCCTGGCGGCAGCTGCTACGGGGCGCGCCCACCTGTAGCAGCGGCCGCAGGCCGCGTCATGGATCCTGCGGTGTGCCTGGTTCACCGCATGAAGCAGACGCCGCCTGGCGGCAGCTGCTACGGGCGCGCCCACCTGTAGCGTCACAGGGGCCGCAAAAGGTCAGAAGGCAGGTCGATATCGCGATAGATGCCAGGGTCGGCAACCGCGATCTCGACGACCGTCGCCCCCGCAAACAACCGCCGCGCCCCCTGGTCGCCACTCAGGCCCATCAAGCCAGCCGCAAAAGCGCTGCCAAAGGCCACTGGATGCCCATAGCCCTGCCCTGCCACCGGCACACAGATGATTTGATCGTGAACAGCCATCGACACCTGTCGGTAGGTATCGGGCCGAATGAACGGCATGTCGCCCAGCACCACTAGCCAGCCAGCCGCCAATGGCGCCGCCGCGACGGCAGCTGCCAGGCTGTCACCCATGCCGGGAGAGGGAACAAGGATGACCTGGAAGCCATGCAGGCGACCCAGCTCGGCGATTTCCGGACGATCCGGGCGCGTGACCAGCACCCGCTCGCCGGGCAGCCCATCGAGGCTGCGCAGGGTCTGCGCCAGCACGGGGCGCTCGACCCCGTCCAGGCCAGGGCATGGCGCCAGCAGCTTGCTCTGCCCCGCCTGCGCCTGCGCCTGGAAGCGCGCGCCCTGCCCCGCTGCCAGTACCACGATGCACGGTGTCACGCTGGCGCCTCCAGGTTGGCTTCAGTAGAGGTTAGGCTCCATCTCCAGCGCCACACCGAAGCGCTGGAGGATATCGGCCTGGATACGCATGGCCAGGCCATGCAGTTGCTGCCCGGTGGCCGCGCCGTAGTTGACCAGCACCAGCGATTGCAGGCGATGCACGCCGGCATCACCGTCGCGGAAGCCTTTCCAGCCTGCGCGCTCGATCAGCCAACCCGCGGCCAGCTTGACCTGGCCATCGGCCTGGGGATAGCCCACCAGGTCAGGGTGCTCGGCCTTGATCCGTTCGGCCAGCGCTGCCGGCACCACCGGGTTCTTGAAGAAACTGCCGGCATTGCCCAGCTCGGCAGGATCAGGCAGCTTCTCCCGACGAATGCTGCAGATCGCCGCGCTCACATCAGTGGGCGTCGGCGCCTCGATGCCTTGCTCGGCCAGGCGCTGGCGCACCGGGCCGTAGTCCAGGTGCAGCTGCGCCGCGCGGGCCAGGGTGAAGCGCACGCGCAGGATCAGCCAACGCCCAGGCTCGCGCTTGAACAGGCTGTCACGGTAGCCAAAGGCGCACTCGGCCAGGCTGAAGTCACGCAGCGCGCCGGTGTGGCGGTCCAGGGCGGTGAGGCCGTGGAACACGTCCTTGATCTCGACGCCATAGGCGCCGATGTTCTGCATGGGTGCCGCGCCTACGGTGCCGGGGATCAGGCTGAGGTTCTCCAGCCCGGCCAGGCCCATGGCCAGGGTTTGCAGGACAAACGGGTGCCACGGCTCACCGGCCTCGGCCTCGATCACCAGCTGCTGGCCATCATCGGCCAGCACGCGCACGCCGGTGCTGGCCATGCGCATCACCAACTGCTGCACGTCGGCGGTCAGCAGCAGGTTGCTGCCCCCACCAATGGGCAGCACCGGCACTTGGCACTCCTGGGCCCAGGCCAGCGCCTGGCGCACCTGGTCGTCGCTGTCGACCTCGACGAACCAGCGTGCCTTGACGTCGATGCCAAAGGTGTTGAACGGCTTGAGCGATACCTGCTCACGGATCTGCAGGCTCATAGCCGCCCCTTCAATTCATTGACCAGGCCGGCGCACGCCAGCTCGATCAGGTCCAATACCTGCTCGAAGCCCTGCTCGCCGCCGTAATACGGGTCGGGCACCTCGTCCACCGCGCCGTCGTAACGGCGCAGGAACAGGTCCAGTTCGGCACGGCCGTTGGCCGGCTGCAGGCGCTTGAGGTTGCCCAGGTTGCTGTGGTCCATCGCCAGGATCAGATCATAGCGGCCGAAATCGGTAGCACTGACCTGCTGGGCGCGCTGGGCCGACAGGTCGTAGCCGCGGCGCAGGGCCGCGGCACGGCTGCGGCTGTCCGGCGGCTTGCCCACGTGCCAGTCGCCGGTGCCGGCCGACGCCACCTGCACCTGCTCGGCCAGGCCGGCCGCGCGCAACTGATGGCGCAGCACGCCTTCGGCGGTGGGCGAGCGGCAGATATTGCCCAGGCACACGAACAGGACGCGCATCACGCCTCCAGCAGGCGCCGTACGCGCTCCAGGTCCTGCGGGGTGTCGACACCGGCAGGCGGTGCTTCGACGGCGTCGGCGACGTGGATGCGCACGCCGTGCCACAGGGCACGCAGTTGCTCCAGGCGCTCGGTCTCTTCCAGCCAGCAGGGGCCCCAGGCCACGAAGTCCTGCAGGAAGCCGGCGCGGTAGGCGTAGATGCCAATGTGGCGACGGAACGGCACGCCGGCAGGCAGGCTGTCACGGTCGTTGGCGAACTGGTCGCGGGCCCACGGCAGCGTGGCGCGGCTGAAGGTCAGCGCCAGGCCATTGAGGTCGGCGACCACTTTCACCACGTTGGGGTTGAACAGCGATTCGACGTCCTCGATGGGCTCGGCCAGGGTGGCCATGCCCGCTTCGGCGTGGGCGGCCAGGTTGGCGGCCACCTGGTCGATCACCGCCGGTGGAATCAGCGGCTCGTCGCCCTGTACGTTGACCACGATGGCATCGGCAGCCAGGCCCAGGGCCTGGGCCACTTCGGCCAGGCGGTCGGTGCCCGACTCATGGTCGGCGCGGGTCAGCAGCACTTCGGCGCCGAAGGCCTGGCAGGCCTCGACGATGCGTGCATCGTCAGTGGCAACCACCACGCGCTGGGCCGCACTCTTGCGCGCCTGTTCCCAGACGTGCTGGACCATCGGCTTGCCGGCGATCAGCTGCAGTGGCTTGCCCGGCAGGCGCGTCGAAGAGAAACGCGCCGGAATGACAACCGTGAACGCCTGGCTCATTTATCCAGGCGCTCTTCGTCGGTCAGGGTGCGTGCTTCGCTTTCCAGCATCACCGGGATGCCGTCGCGGATCGGGTAGGCCAGGCCAGCGCCCTTGCTGATCAGCTCGGTCTTGTCGGCGCTGAGTTTCAGCGGGCCCTTGCAGATCGGGCAGGCGAGGATGTCGAGCAGTTTGGTGTCCATGTTAGGTCCTTGGCAAAAGAGCAAGCGTGAAGCGAAAAGGGTCAGGTACGCGCCAGCAGGCTGGGCAGGCGGGCGTCGAACCAGGCGACGAAGCCCGGCGAGGGCTGTGCGTCGACGGCCAGGTACCACCAGTCGTCCCGGGCGAAGGCGCGGCATTTGACGGCGTCCTTCTCGGTCATGACCAGCGGCAGCGACGGGCTGAACGTCAGCGCCGCCAGGCTGTATTCGGCGTGGTCGGCGAATGCGTGGGCCTGTGGCCGCCAGTGTAGCGCCTGCAGGGTATTGAAGAAACGTTGCGGGTTGCCGATGCCGGCTACCGCATGCACGGCCTGGCCGGGGGCGAACAGGTCGAGGCCGCGGCGCTCGCCGGTCAGCACGTTGACCAGCGCGATAGGTTGCAGGGTGAAGGCGAACCCCTGGTCGCGGTCCCGCTCGGCGCCGTTGAACAGCACGGCATCCACCGTCTGCAAGCGCTCGACGGGTTCGCGCAGTGGGCCGGCGGGCAGGCAGCGCTGGTTGCCCAGGCCGCGGGCGGCATCGATCAGCACCAGCTCCAGGTCACGGGCCAGGCGGTAATGCTGCAGGCCGTCGTCGGAGAGAATCAGGTCCAGCGGCTCGGCCGCCGTCAGCGCCTGCACGGCACGGCTGCGGTCGGGGTCGATCATCAGGGGCACGCCGCTGCGCTGCACGATGAGCAGCGGCTCGTCACCGGCCATCGCCGCGTTGTCGCTGGCGCCAACGCGCCACGGCAGCTGCGGCGGCTTGGCACCGTAGCCACGGCTGACCACGCCGACCTTGAGGCCCTGGCGCCGGCAGTGCTCGATCAGCCAGAGAATCATCGGCGTCTTGCCGGTGCCACCGACAGTGACATTACCCACCACCAGCACCGGCACCGGAGAACGGTAGATAGTGCCCTCGCCGCGCAGGAAGCGCTGGCGCTTGCCAGCCACGACGCGGCGGTACAGGCACTCCAGCGGTCGCAGCAGCGCCAGCGCCGGGTGACCGTTATACCAGGCCGCCAACATGCGATCGGAAAAGGCCATCAGTTGTTCGCCTGCGCCTCGACCGTGGTCATGCTCAGGTGGCTGAAGCCCAGCTTGCCGGCGGCGTCCATGGCGGTGATCACCGCCTGGTGCGGGGTCTTGCCGTCGGCGCTGATCGACAGCGGCAACTTGCTGTCGCCGCCAGACTCTGCCTGCAAGGCATCCATCAGGGTGTTCAGGTCACTCTTGGGCAGCAGCTTGTTGTTCACCGAGTAGACGCCGTCGGCGCTGATGGCGATGTCCAGGGTCTTGCCGGCGTCCTGCTCGGGGCTGCCGCTGACAGCTTCGGGCAGGTCCACGCGCAGCTGCGTCTGCTTGGTGAAGGTGGTGGTGACCACGAAGAACAGCAGCAACACGAACACCACGTCGATCAGCGACACCAGGTTGATGTCGATCTGCTCTCGTTGCTTGCGGCGGAACTTCACGCTTTGTCCTCGGCCAGATCGACCTCGCGGTCACCCTGCACCATTTCCACCAGCTTGATCGCTTCCTGCTCCATGCCCACCACCAGCTCGTCGATGCGGCGTTGCAGGAAACGGTGGAAGAACACCGCCGGGATACCCACCATCAGGCCCGAGGCGGTGGTCACCAGCGCCTTGGAGATACCACCGGCCAGCACCGCCGGGTTAGTGGCCATGTTGGTGCCCATGAACGAGCTGAAGATTTCGATCATGCCCAGCACGGTACCCAGCAGGCCCAGCAGCGGCGCCATGGCGGCGATGGTGCCCAGGGTGCTGATGTAGCGTTCCATTTCGTGAATGACGCGGGCCGCGGCCTCTTCGATGCATTCCTTCATGATTTCGCGGCCATGGCGCGAGTTGGCCAGGCCCGCGGCGAGAATTTCACCCAGCGGCGAATCGGCGCGCAGCTCCTTGAGCTTTTCCTTGTCCAGCTGCTTGTCGCGGATCCAGCGCCAGACCTGACCCAGCAGGTGCGGCGGGGTCACGCGGCTGGCACGCAAGGTCCACAGGCGCTCGGCGGTGATGCCCAGCGCGGCGATGGAACTCAGAATGATCGGCAACATCATCCAGCCGCCGGATTTGACCAATTCCCACACAGTAAGGACCCCCTCGAAAAAGTTCGCCACTCTAACATAGGGGGGCCGAGGGTCGTAGACCGTCATGTCGGGTCACGCCAGAAGCGCCGCCGCTCGCGCTCGCCACGCACCCCGTCGAAGCGCCCCAGACGCAGGTGCAGCGCACCCTGCACGGCGTTGTCGTGGACTTCGATGCCGTTGGCGCGGTAACGCTCGACCACCAGCGGGTGCGGATGCCCGAACGAGTTGTTATGGCCGCGGGAAATCAGCGCGCCGCGCGGTTTCATGGCCGTCAGCAGCAATTGCGATGACGAGGTGCGGCTGCCGTGGTGGGGCGACTGCAACCAGTGCCCGGCCAGGTCCAGGCCACTGGCCACCAACGCACGCTCGGCAGCGGCGTCGATATCCCCACCCAACAGCAGCTTCTCGCCATTCGCCTCCACCAGCAGCACGCAGGACGACGGATTGCTCTCCCGCGCCGCCGCCCAGCGCCACACGGTGAACTGCACCCCATCCCACTGCCACTGGTGCCCGGCCTCGCAGGGCTGGGCGCCCAGCTGCGCCGGCAATTGCCCAGCCTCGCCGCTCCACACTGCGGCCACCGGCACCCCGCGCATCACCGCCGGGGCGCCACCGGCGTGGTCCATGTGCGCGTGACTGATCAGCATCAGGTCCAGGCGCCGCACGCCCAGGCCATGCAGGTTGGGCAACACCACCCGCTCACCGGCGTCCTGCCCCGGCGTGCGCGGGCCGGTGTCGTACAACAGTGCGTGATTGCGCGTACGCACCAGCACCGCCAGGCCTTGCCCCACGTCCAGCTGGGTCACCTGGGCCTGGCCATGGGGCACTGACGCCTGGGGCGGCAGCGCCGCCAGCAGCACCAGCGGCCAGCCCAGCGGACGCAAGGGCATGCCAGCTGGCAGCAACAGCAGCAACGTGCCGGCCACCACCAGCAGCCACACGCCCAGGGGCAACGCCGGCGGCAACCACGCCGGCACCCGCGCCGCCAACCAGCTCAGGGCGTCGAACAACACGGCCAGCAGGCCGCCCGCCAGCCACAGCAGCCCTTCCCCCACCCACGGCAGCGGCAGCAACAGGGCGCCCAGCAGCGCCGTGGGCAACACCGCCAGGCTCACCCACGGCACCGCCAGCAGATTGGCCAGCGGGCCGCCGAGGCTCACGGGCAACCCCAGCGCCAGCATCGCCGGCAGCAAACCCACGGCCATCAGCCACTGCGCGCGGGTCCAGGCGCGCCACCACGGCCATGCACCCAGCCTGCCGGAAAACACCAGCATCAACACCGCCACCGCCGCGAACGACAGCCAGAACCCAGGCAGCAGGCTCACCAGTGGGTCGCTCAGCAACACCGCGTTCAACGCCACCAGCAGCGGCAGCCACACCCCCAGATGGCGGAAGCGCAGGCGCCACAACAGCACCAGCCCGAGCATGATGCACGCCCGTCGCACCGGCACCTGGAACCCGGCCAGCAGCCCGTAGCCCAGCGCCGCGGCGAAGGCCAGGCCACACGCCCAGGGCAGCCAGGGCAGCGCCCGCGGCCACAGCCCGAAACGCGCCAGCGCTGCCACGAGGCCGTAGACCAGGCCGGCCAGCAGGCCGATGTGCGTGCCGGAAATCACCAGCAGGTGCACGGTGCCAGTGGCTTGCAGCACGTTCCATTGCTCGCGACTGATGCCCGAACCGTCGCCCATCACCAGCGCCACCAGCACGCCCTGGTAGCCCTGGGCATCCACCGCCAGCAGGCGTTGGCGCAGGCCGTCGCGCCAGGCTCCTTGCGCCGGGGCCTGCAGCTGGCCATCCTTGACGCTGCCGGTGGCGCCGATGCGCCGGGCCAGCATCCAGGCTTCGGCATCCAGGCCCGCCGGGTTGACCAGCCCCCGCGGCCGCTTCAACGTCACCGCCAGGCGCCAGCGCTCACCGGCATTGACCAGCGGCCCGTTGAACCACGACAGGCGCACCGTGGCTGGCAGGGCATGGCGCCGCGCCTGCGGGTCGCTCACCTCGAAACGCACGGAGGCGCCCTGGTTGTCCGGCAGCCCGCTGACTCGCCCCTCCAGCCACAGGGTCTGGCCATCCAAGGCGGGCGACAGACGGTCATCCAGCGCACGCTGCCCTTGCCAGGCCGCCCAGGCCAGGCCCAGCACCAGCAGCCCCAGGCGCGCCCAACGCCACCAGCACAGCGCCATGCCCAGCGCCACGAGCCCCAGCAACAGCGGGGTGCCTGGCAGCACCGGGAGAAAACGCAGCGCCACCAGGCCCGTGGCCAGTGCCAGCATCGCAGTACGCATACACTCATCCTTGAGCAGCAGGGCGACCAGCATCCGCGCAAACCCGGGGAAGCGCTGCTCAATATTTGTCACAAAGTCTGAACGGAGCTGTCAGCAAAGCCGGGCATACTGAGGGCCACCCTCCCTGCCCGCGCCGCGAGAACCTGGATGCCACGCCGCCTGTTCAAACGCTACATGCCCGACCCCGAGCGCTTGCGCGGCAACAAGTCGCTACGCTTTCTCGGGCGCCTGTTGCATGACCCGAACCTGTGGCACCTGAACCGCCGGGGGGTGTCCCGGGCCATGGCGGTGGGGCTGTTCGCCGCCTTCCTGCCCATCCCCTTGCAGATGCTGGTGGCGGCCGCGCTGGCGGCGCTGGTGCGTGGCAACCTGGCCATTGCGGTGAGCCTGGTATGGCTGACCAACCCGCTGACCATGGCGCCGGTGTTCTTCGTCACCTACCAGGTGGGGGCATGGCTGATGGGCACGCCGCCGCGCAGCCTGCCGGACGACCTGAGCTGGGAATGGGTGAGCAGCCAGCTGGCCACCTTGTGGCAGCCGTTCGTGCTGGGGTCGGTGGTGACGGGGCTGGTGATGGGCGCCCTGGGATACGTGGCCACCCAGGGCTACTGGCGCTGGTGGGTGGCCCGCCAATGGCGCCGCCGCCACACCACCCCGTAGCAGCTGCCGCAGGCGGCGTCCGGGGTCGGCGCGGCGCCAGATGATGCGCGGCGCCGGGGGACGCGGCCTTTGGCCGCTGCTACGGGGGAGCGGTGCTTAACTGCGCATGCCGCGGCCGCTGACCAGCAGGCGCGCACAGCCGATGTACAGCACCACCGTGGCCACCAGCATGAACGCCACCGCGATGCTGATGCGGATGTCCGACACGCCCAGAATGCCGTAGCGGAAGGCGTTGACCATGTGCAACACCGGGTTCACCAGCGACACGGTCTGCCAGAACGGCGGCAGCAGGGTAATGGAGTAGAACACCCCGCCCAGGTAGGTCAGCGGCGTCAGCACGAAGGTCGGGATGATGGAGATATCATCGAAGTTGCGCGCAAACACCGCGTTGATGAAGCCCAGCAGCGAGAAAATCGTCGCCGTCAGGATCACCACCAGCAGGGTGATACCCAGGTGGTGCACCTGCAGGTGGGTGAAGAACAGCGACAGCAGCGTGACGATGATGCCCACCATCAAGCCGCGCAGCACGCCACCGATCACGTAGCCGGTCAGAATGATGTGCGGCGACACCGGCGACACCATCAGTTCCTCGATGGAGCGCTGGAACTTGCTGCCGAAGAAGCTCGACACCACGTTGCCATAGGAGTTGGTGATCACCGACATCATGATCAGCCCCGGCACGATGTACTCCATGTAGGTGAAGCCACCCATGCCGCCGATCTGTCGGCCGATCAGGTTACCGAAGATCACGAAATACAGGACCATGGTGATGGCCGGGGGCAGCAGGGTCTGCGGCCAGATGCGCATGAAACGGCGCACCTCGCGGTAGACGATGGTGTTCAGCGCGACCCAGTTGGCTTTGACTTCGAAACTCATACGGCCACCTTCGCCAGGTTTTTCTCCACCAGGGACACGAACAGCTCCTCCAGCCGGTTGGTTTTGTTGCGCAGGCTCAGCACCTCGATGTGTTTCAAGGCCAGCTGGCCGAACAGCGCGGTAATGCCCACTTCCTTGTCCACCTGCACCTCCAGGGTGTGCGGGTCAATCAACCGGCAAGGGTAACCCTCGAGCACGGGCGCCTCGGCCAGGTCGGCCTTGAGGTCCAGCAGGAAGGTCTCCACGTGCAGCTTGCCCAGCAGGTTGCGCATGCTGGTGTTCTCGACGATGGTGCCGTGGTCGATGATGCCGATGTTGCGGCACAGCTGCTCGGCCTCTTCCAGGTAATGCGTGGTGAGGATGATGGTGGTGCCCTGCTGGTTCAGCTCGGTGAGGAAGCTCCACATCGACCGGCGCAGCTCGATGTCCACGCCCGCGGTGGGCTCGTCGAGAATCAGCAGGCGCGGGTTGTGGATGAGTGCGCGGGCGATCATCAGCCGCCGCTTCATGCCGCCCGACAGCGACCGCGAGGGCACGTCGCGCTTGTCCCACAGGCCCAGCTGGGTCAGGTATTGCTCCGAGCGTTCCTTGGCGATGCGCGGCGGGATGCCGTAGTAGCCCGCCTGGGTCACGACGATGTCGAAGGTCTTCTCGAACTGGTTGAAGTTGAACTCCTGGGGCACCACGCCGATGCTGCGCTTGAGCGCCGCCGGGTCGCGATCCAGGTCGTGGCCGAAGATATTCACCGTGCCACTGGTCTTGTTCACCAGGGTGGAGAGAATGCCGATGGTGGTGGACTTGCCAGCGCCGTTGGGCCCCAGCAAGGCGAAGAAGTCGCCTTCGGCAACGTCCAGGTCAATGCCCTTGAGGGCCTGGAAACCGTTGCCGTAGGTCTTGGTCAGCTGCCGGATGGACAGAGCAGAACTCATAGTTGAACCATGCACCGAAAAAAGAAAGGAAGGGTCGATAAACCTTAATAAAGACGCCGATCACCTTCACAAGGTGCGGCGGGCATGACCAATGGTGCTAGCACGCGGCGCACATGTACAGTGATCAACATCGATAATACTTATCAGGTCAACGCGGTCATGACCGCCTTGCGATAGGCCGGGCGCTGTTTCAGGCGCTCGTACCAGGCTTCCAGGTGCGGCATGGGCGGCCGTTCGATGGGCATCTCGAACCAGGCATAGATGAAGCAGCCCAGGGGAATGTCGCCCATGCCCACTTCGTTGCCCGACAGGTAGGGCTGCTGCGCCAGCGCCTCGTTCGCCACGGCCAGCACCTCGACCACGGCCTTGAACGCGGCGTTGATCTGCACCCAGTCCTGCTGCTCGGCAGGGGTGCGCAGCACGCCCCAGAACAGCGGCTTGAAGGGGTCGGCCAGGGTCGAGGTGGTCCAGTCCATCCATTTGTCGGCGCTGGCGCGCGCGGCGGCATCGGCGTTGAACCACGGTGATTCACCGCCATATTGCGCGCACAGGTAGCGAACGATGGCGTTGGACTCCCACAGCACCAGCTCGCCGTCCTCGATCATCGGCACCCGGCCGTTGGGGTTCTTGCTGCGGTACTGCGCCTCGTTGACCAGGCCGAACGCACCGCCGGCATCGATGGCCTGGTACGGCAGCTGCAATTCTTCTGCGCACCACAGCACCTTGCGCACGTTGGACGAGTTCTTGCGTCCCCACACCTTGAGCATTCTGTGTCTCCCGGCTGAATAGTCCGAGGAGTCTACTACCGGTCGGCGAACGCCCCCCATGATTTTTTCCACCCCGTGGCGGCAACAGCTGGCAACGAACTCCCCGGCAATGCGGGGGTCACTAGTCTGGCAAGCGGTCTACGCTTCCTCAGTGCGCCGCCCCGTCATCATGGAGGACTGAATATGCTGTTGTTGTGGATCGTGGTACTGGTCGTCGGCAAGGCCTGGCTGTTCCATCGGCGCGTGGCGCCCCTGCCCGCCTTGGGCATCATTGCCGTGTACCTGCTGGCCATGGGCATGTTCAGCCACGCGCCGGGCTGGCTGCTGGCGATATTCTGGGTGTTGCTGATTGCCAGTGCCCTGCCCCTGCTGTTGCCCGACCTGCGCCGCAAGCTGTTCACCGCCCCGCTGTTCAACTGGTTCCAGCGCACGCTGCCGCCCATGTCGCAGACCGAGCGCGAAGCCATCGACGCCGGCACCGTGTGGTGGGACGGCCAGCTGTTCAGCGGACGCCCCGACTGGCATACCCTGCTGGGCTACCCCAAGGCGCAACTGACCGCCGAGGAACAGGCGTTCATCGACGGCCCTACCGAAGCGCTGTGTGCCATGGTCAGCGACTGGCAGATCGGCCAGGACCTCGACCTGCCGCCCGAAGCCTGGGCGCATATAAAGGAACACGGCTTCTTCGCCCTGATCATTCCCAAGGAGTACGGCGGCAAGGGCTTCTCCGCCTACGCCCACTCCCAGGTGGCGATGAAACTGGCCACCCGCAGCGGCGACCTGGCGTCCACGGTCATGGTCCCCAACTCCCTGGGCCCGGCCGAACTGCTGCTGCACTACGGCACCGACGAACAACGCAACCATTACCTGCCGCGCCTGGCCCGCGGTGACGACATCCCCTGCTTCGCCCTCACCGGCCCGCTGGCCGGCTCCGACGCCGGCGCCATGCCTGACACCGGGGTCATCTGCAAAGGGCAATGGCAGGGCGAGGAAGTCATCGGCCTGCGCCTGAACTGGGAGAAGCGCTACATCACCTTGGGGCCGGTCGCGACCCTGCTGGGCCTGGCCTTCAAGGCCCACGACCCCGACCACCTGCTGGGTGAAGAGACGGACCTGGGCATCACCCTGGCGTTGATTCCCACCGACACGCCCGGCGTCACCATCGGCCGCCGCCACCTGCCGCTGGGCGCCGCCTTCATGAACGGCCCCAACGCCGGCAAGGACGTGTTCGTGCCGCTGGACTACCTGATCGGCGGCCAGGCCATGCTCGGCAAGGGCTGGATGATGCTGATGAACTGCCTGTCCGTGGGCCGTTCCATTTCGCTGCCGGCGGTGGGCACCGGTGCGGCCAAGTACACCAGCCTGGTCACCGGCCAGTACACCCAGGTGCGCGAACAGTTCAACGTGCCGCTGGCTGCTTTCGAGGGTATCCAGGCTGCCATGGCGCGCATCGGCGGCAACGCCTGGCTGATGGACGCGGCACGCATGCTCACGGCGAACGCCGTGGATCTTGGGGAAAAACCCTCGGTATTGTCGGCGATCCTCAAGTACCACCTCACCGAGCGTGGCCGCGAATGCATCAGCCACGCCATGGACGTGCACGGCGGCAAGGGCATCATCATGGGGCCCAACAACTACCTGGGCCGCAACTGGCAAGGGGCGCCCATCTTCATCACCGTGGAAGGCGCCAACATCCTTTCGCGCAACCTGATGATCTTCGGCCAGGGCGCCATTCGCTGCCACCCCTTCGTCCTCAAGGAAATGGCCCTGGCCGCCCGCGAAGACAAGGCCCAGGCGCTGGTGGAGTTCGACGCCCTGCTGCTCAAGCACATCGGCTTCGCCATCGGCAACGCCGCCAGCACCTTCGTCCTCAACCTGGGCCTGGGGCATTTCGAACACGCCCCCGGCGACGCCATCAGCCAGGGCTACTTCCGCGCCCTGAACCGCCAGGCGGCCGCCTTCGCGCTGCTGGCCGACCTGAGCATGATGCTGCTGGGCGGCGAACTCAAACGCCGCGAACGCCTGTCGGCGCGCCTGGGTGACGTGCTCAGCAACCTTTACCTGGGCTCGGCCGCGCTCAAGCGCTACCACGACCAGGGCTCACCCGAGTACCTGCAACCGCTGCTGCACTGGGCCATGGAAGAAAGCCTGGGCCAGGCCGAGCGCGCGCTGGACGAACTGTTGAAAAACTTCCCAAGCCGCGTCCTCGGCTGCCTGCTGCGCGTGGTGGTGTTCCCGTTCGGCCGCCGCCACACCGGCCCGTCCGACCGCCTGGACGCCGAAGTGGCCGCCGTCATCGGCCGCGCCAAGGGCGACCCGGCCCTGGAAGAACTGCTGGCCGGCTGCTACCGCCCCACCGCCGAAGGCGACCCGGTGGCCGCCCTGCAAACCGCCTGCGACCTGCTGGCGGCCAGCCACCCGTTGCAGAAAAAACTGCACACCGCTTACAAGGCCGGCCAGTTCACCCCGGCCGCAGAAGCAACCCTGATAGACGCTGCCCTGGAAGCCGGCGTGCTGCAGGCCGGCGAAGCAGAAACCCTGCGCCAGGCCGAAGCCGCCCGGCGCAAGGTAATTGACGTGGACGACTTCGACAAAGCCGAACTCACGCCCAGCGAAGGCCGCGTCCGATGACACACTTCCTCCCGGGCGCGTATACTCCCGCGCCCGTTTTGCTCAAGAGGACCTTCAACATGGCCACCCCATACATTGACCACCAGCTTGTGCTGCTCGATCACCTGCGCGGCATCCTGGTCGCCCTGGGTGAAGCCGAACAGGTACCCGACGAGAGCCACGCCCTGTTCCTGGAGCGCTACGACGAACTGCGCATGGAACTGCCCATCGACCCGGTCGCCAGCGCCTACCTGGGCCAGGACCTGATGTGCCAGATCATCCAGCGCTACCCGCAAATCGCCCACCTGATCCCCCGCGACCTGCTGTGGTTCTTCGGCGGCGATTGCCTGCACTACATGCCCGACGAAGAAATCGACCTGTACCAGGCACTGGAAGAGCGCCGCTTTGAAGCGGAAGAAAACGAAGAGCCGTTCGACTGGAACCAGGAGAAGCAACTGCTGGCGATGTCGTTGCAGGACAGCAGCAAGCACTGATTGGGTTGTTGTCAGAAAAAGCCGCTTTCGAGCGGCTTTTTTGTGGCTGGCGTTCGACCGAATCCCGAGGCAAAAACCATCCGCCCGAGCCCAATACCACTGGTCGGTTTTCACCTGTAATTGCTTTTACATTTCATCGGTAAATGAACGGCGAATGCCCAATGAAAAAGGGCTGAAACCCTTAACGGACGCGGCTAGCCGCTTCAGGAAATGCCCCCTTCCTATCAAAAACGTCATTTGCGTTTTAGGAACCATCTTACTTGACGCTTGTCAGGCCCGCGTTTAACCTCCCGCGCCACATGGAAGCAGTCTGCCACCCCCATATCGGCAGATTCGTTATCTGAAAATGAATTCCAGCCGCCCGATAACGATCAGGCGGCAACGCTGTGCGGTAATCACTCTTGAAGCCTCGCTCCTCGTTCCAGATTCAGAAATCCGTCATTTTCGCCCTGATTCTTCGCGAGGCTCGCTCGCGCTTCGGTACCCGCCGGATGGGGGCCGCCTGGACCCTGATCGAACCGATCTGTCACCTGCTGATCTTCAGCCTGTTATTCGCGCTGCTGCGTGGCCGCACCCTCACCGGCATCGAATACCCAGTGTTCGTGCTTGTCGGCATGGCACCCTTCCTGCTGTACCGCAACACCGCCATGCGGTTGATGGACAGCCTGCGGGAAAACCGTTCGCTATTCGCCTACAAGCAAATCAAGCCGCTGGATACCTACCTCGCCCGGGTGCTGGTAGAAGCCTGCATCAGCGCCACGGTGTACGTGATCCTGGTATTCGGTTTCGCCTGGTTCGGCTTTGACATGGCCGTGGGGCACCCGCTTCAGTGGGTTGCCACACTGGCACTGGGCCTGCTGTTCGCGTTCAGCCTGGGCATGGTAATTGCCCTGATTACCCATGCCATTCCAGGTGCCAAGATCGTCTTCCGCATGGCGTTCTTCCCCCTGTACTTCATCTCCGGCGTGCTGATGCCTGCGTCCTATCTGCCGCAGGCAATGCTGCCGATGTTGTTGCTCAACCCTTTCCTGCACATCGTCGAGCTGATCCGCGCCGAAGCCCTGCCGCACTACGCGCCGGTGGCCGGTGTGTCCGCGAATTACGTGATCGCCGTCACCCTGGTGTTGCTGTTCGTTGCCCTGGGCACGTACCGGGCCCGCCGACTGCATCTCATTTCCACGAAAAACGGTTGATTACAGGCCCCACGTGTTCGAGCTTAGAAACGTTACCAAGTCGTACCTGACCCCCAAGGGCCGCCGCTATGTGTTCCGCGACCTGTCCCTGGCCATTCCCCCGGGCAAGAACATCGGCCTGATCGGCCGCAACGGCGCCGGCAAGTCGACTCTCATGCGCCTGCTGGGCGGTGCCGACATCCCCGACTCCGGCACCATTGCCACCGACCAGAGCATCTCCTGGCCGGTGGGCCTGTCAGGCGGCTTCCAGGGCAGCATGACCGGCCGCGAGAACATCAAGTTCGTCTGCCGCATCTACGGTGCCCAAGGCGAAGCCATGCGCGAAAAGATTCGCTACGTGCAGGAGTTCGCCGAAATCGGCGACTGGATCGACGAACCCATCAAGACCTACTCATCGGGCATGCGCTCACGCCTGGCCTTTGGCCTGAGCATGGCGTTCGATTTCGACTACTACCTGATTGACGAAGTGATGTCGGTGGGTGACGCCCAGTTCAAGCGCAAGTGCGCCGAAGTCTTCGAGCAGAAGCTGCAACGCTCGAAGGTCGTGCTGGTTTCCCACTCCATGCCGGAAATCGAAAAACTCTGCGACATCGTGCTGCTGGTCCGCGACGGCGGCATCCAGGTGTACGAAGACGTCGCCGAAGGCATCAAGGCCTACAACAGCTGATTCCTCCCCCTTTCATTGCAACACCGTTCCATTTTCAAGGATGCATCACTTATGAGCAGTACGGGTAAATTCAAGGGCTGGCGCCTGGCAATCGGGCTGGTGGTACTACCGCTGACCGTGGCGGCACTGTATTTCGGCATATTCGCCGTGGACCGTTTCGTCAGCTCGGCCCAAGTGGTCGTGCGCCAGGAAGGTAGCAACCAGGGCGCCCAACTGCCTGGCCTGGCTACCCTGCTGACCGGCAACAACCCCGCGTCCCGGGAAGAAACCCTGTACCTGCGCGAATACATCATGTCCACCGACATGATGCTGCTGCTGGAAGACCGCCTGCACTGGGTGGAGAAATACTCCGAACAGCGCAGCGACATCTTCTTCTCTCTGCCCAAGGATGCCCAGCGCGAAGACCTGCTCAAGTATTACCAGCGCATGGTCGGCGCCTCGTATGACGAGACTACGGGCTTGCTGCGCGTAGAGGTCCAGGCCTTCACCCCACAAATGTCCGAGCTGATGCTGCGCACCATCCTTGAAGCCAGCGAGCACTTCGTCAACGAAGTGAGCCACAGCATTGCGCGTGAACAAATGGGCTTCGCCCAAGGCGAACTGGTCAAGGCCCGTGAAAACTATGCCGAGCGCAAAACTGCGCTTATG
Organism: Pseudomonas imperatae; assembly: GCF_057128625.1. Lineage (NCBI taxonomy): Bacteria > Pseudomonadati > Pseudomonadota > Gammaproteobacteria > Pseudomonadales > Pseudomonadaceae > Pseudomonas > Pseudomonas imperatae. The sequence goes on from NZ_JBSKHP010000004.1 coordinate 57,138, forward strand.
TCCTTCCAGAACAAGAACAACGTACTGGACGGCGGCAGCTCGGCACAGAACCGCGCCACCATCATCGCCGACCTGGAGAGCCAGTACACCAAGGAACAGGCAACCGCTACCGAGATGAGCTTCAAACTGCGCCCCAACGCACCTCAGGTGTTGCAGCAGAAGCAGAAGGTCACCGCCATTGCCCAGCAACTGGCCAAGGAAAAACGCCTGCTGGTGTCCGCACCTGATGGCGATCAGCTGAACGTTGTCGCTTCGCGCTACCAGCAACTGACCCTGGACGCCGGCATCGCCGAAGACAGCTACAAGACTGCCGTAGCCGCCTTGGACACCGCGCGCATTGAAGCCAGCAAAAAGATTCGCACCCTGGTAACCGTAGTCAGCCCGAACACACCGCAACTCGCCCTCTACCCAGAGCGTTTGTACAACTTGGCGACCGTCCTGCTGGGCCTGCTCATGCTGTACGGCATCACCCGCTTCATTCTTGCTTCGATCGAGGATCATCGTGATTAAATCCCTAGTTGTTTCCAACAAGCGCACCCTGAACCTCGCTGCCGTGGCTGTGGCCGTCCTGAGCCTGGCCGGTTGCGGCGGCACTCTGTCGGGTGCTGGCCCCTACAAGGGCAACATCGAAGCCAAGACCGACCTTTACAACCTGGTCGAAATCAACGCCAACACCATCGCGCCATACATGAAAGGCGCCGAGCGCCCGTTGGTTGCCAGTGTTACCAAACCGGTGGGGCCGTCTGCCCGCCTGATGTCCGGTGACACCCTGAGCATTCTGATTGCAGACACTGCACCGGAAGGTTCGGCACTGTTCGCCTCGCTCGCCACCGGTGGCACGCAACTCAAGGCGCGCATCGACGACCAAGGCATGATTTCCCTGCCGTACGTTGGCCGCCAGTTTGTTGCGGGCATGACCATCAACGACGTTGAGAACATGATTCGCAAGCAGCTGAAAGGCATCACCACCGACGTGCAGACGCACGTCGAGCTGGTGGGTGACCTGTCGGGCTCCGTGCTGGTAGCCGGTGCGGTGAAGACACCAGGACGATTCTCTACCTTGGCCGGCCCCCTGACGCTGCTGGACGCTATCAACCAGGCCGGTGGCCCGGTTCTGGAACCGCACCTGGTGAACATTACCGTGCGCAACGGCAGCCAGGTCCAACAGCTTAGCTACGAAGATGTGCTGGGCGGCAAAAACGCCGTGCTGCGCCCAAGCTCCGAAGTTATCGTCGATCGCGCCCGCCAGCGCTTCGTCGCCATGGGCGCAGTGTCGGAGCCAGGGCTGAAAGACCTCCCTGCACAGAACACCAGCCTGCTGGACGCGCTTGGCTCGGTAGGCGGCCTGCGTGAAGCCAGTGCCAACCCTGAAGGCGTATTCATCTTCCGCATGAGTGACGATGCCCGCGCCAAGCCAACCGTACTTCGTTTGGACATGCGTGATCCGGCGGCGATCTTCTACGCGCGCCAAATCATTATTAAACCGGATGACACCATTTACGTGACCAATGCTGCGGTTTACGAGTGGCAAAAGGTTATTACACCGGTCGTCCAAACCATGGTGCTGGGCCGCACTGTCGGCGCCTATAAATAAAGTAACTTAGACCGGAGTGCAGTTAGACTTCGGGACTGCTTTCGAGGCGCCTGACGGCGCCTCGAATTTTTTAAAATATTCAATCCAGACCTTGAGAGCGCCGCATTCGTGGCTGAACCGAGAATCAAGGTCTCGGACAAGTCTTCAGGACGAAACATGCGCTTCCAAAAAGCTCTATTCATGTCAAATTTCGGGGTCGACATGGGCCTTCCGGAATTCCGCGTAGGCTCTTACGCAACCTACCTGCTCCCTTTCAGCAAAACGTTCGAGGCTGCGACAGGCGGCGAAAGCAAATTCTTGCTTGGCTCACACACACTTGACCTGTTGTCTCGCAAACACAAGATCACGGAAATAAACGAAGAAAACAGCTTCGTTGTACAAAACTCTGAATATGCAAAAGTTTTCGGGCTTGGCGACAAGTTTATTCTTGACAGCTACAACAACGCCTTCAATGAAAACGAAAGCGCGTATATGGACTACTTCAGAAGTCTTTTCGGGGACTGGGAACCGGACGTAATATTCTGTTGGGAGTTCCCAACCACACTTTTCAGAAACATATTCCCCAACGCCCTGGTACTGGACATTATGCCCGGTGCTTACATGCGGCCGCCGTACCCAAAGACAATCAGCATTGACCCTGTTGGCTTGTACGAAAACTCGTTCCTCAAAAATCTTGATGATAGCCAGCGCTTCGAAGCATTGGACGACACCAGTGATTTTTTGAAAATCAGAGATTTATACTCGACTTACTTTAACAATGATACCGATGTGAAAAACATCATCCTGGATCTCGTTGACCCAAGCCGTAAGTTCGATACTTATTGGCTTGTGCCAATGCAGATTTCGGGGTATTTCGGCTTTTATGAAAACTGCAAATACAAAGATCAGTTCGAATTTTTGACGGACGTCTTGGCGAACGCGCCGGAAAACGTTGGCGTAATCGCCACTCAATATATCGGCAGCCTGATATCCGAAAAGACACTAAACAATCGAAACCTGGGTTACCTCAGAAATCTTTACCCAAATTTCCTCTACAGCACTGAACTCGAAAAGCTCGATAATATTTCACAATACATCGTGCCTTGGGTAGACACCGTGGTGACCGTTTCCAGCACGCTGGGGTTCCAGGCACTGCTACACGGAAAGAAACTGGCATCGCCATCAACATCCCACTTGTCCTACGTTGACTCCATAAAAACTCCGATCAGTACAAATCATAGCGAAGCATTCGTGGCATCGTTGCTCACGCGCCAAAATGTCCTGGTTGACAGTTTCCTGAGCGATACAAAATACTTTACTGCAATCTTGAATGGGTTAGACACACGAAAAAGCGACTCCGCGCTTGACGTGCTGTCTGCATTCCCAAAACCCCATGCACTTTTCAAAGAATATCTCACCCGATCTCCATTCAACGCGGCTGACAACCAAGTAAAGAAGATGGGTGGCGTGGTAACGAGCAAAAAAAACTCGCTGCGAGGTTTGCTCGATCGCATTGAAAAATTCGACGTTGTGTCGTTTGATATCTTCGACACCTTGCTCCGCAGAACCGTCTTTAAACCGGAAGATGCGTTCCTGTTAATCCAGAAAAAATTGGAAGCTCAGCAGCCCCCGCTTTTGCCTGCCCCGTTGCTTAAACGCTTCCCAGAACTCCGGATCGGCTTTGAGCGGCAATTAAGGAAAGAGCACGACGCGCTGCATCATGTCGAAAATACTGAGCTAGCACCTCACGAAGAATTTTATACCAAAGCAATTTACGAGCGCATGCTGCTGGCATTTGGCCAAGACGCCAAGCTCGCTGATCAACTGTTGCTAATCGAGCAGACCGTAGAGCTTGCGCTACTGGAAGCTCGCTCGCTTGGCCGGGCCCTTTATGATCACGCCATTTCCAAAGGCAAACGGGTCATTCTGATATCTGATTTCACCCATACCGAAAGCTTCGTCAGCAATGCGTTGATTAATGCTGGATATACCGCACATGAAAAACTGTATGTTTCTTCGGAGATCGGCCTAAAGAAACACTCCGGCAGTCTTTTCCGTTACGTTTTGAATGACCTTAATCTCGACCCTTCAACCATCATTCACATCGGCGACAACTCGACTGGCGACTTCCTACGAGCGCTAGACTCAAGCATCTATCCAACTAAAATTTTTTCCACCCGTGAACGCGTCAACCAGTCCTTCCGCAATCGCGGACTAGACGCGGCAGTCTTTGATGATAGCTTTTACTTACGGACAGCCGCCAATCTGTACGCAGAAGAATATTTTGACGCACTGCTCGCGCCCGGAGACAAGCCACTTGATAGCGCCAAGGAACGCCGAGACGTTTTCTCCACGCCTGGAGAGTTCGGATTTTTAGCGATTGGCCCAGTTCTTTACGAGTTCACCAAGTGGATTCTTGACAACGCGCTGAAGCAAGACTGCAAAAAAGTCCTCTTCTTTGCGCGAGATTGCTTCTTGCCATTTGAAATTGCGAAACGTCTCGTAAAAGGTGTCAAGAAATACAGTGAGCTGCAGCCGACCTACTTGGCCGTATCCAGAAAAGCACTGACTTGCTTGAATATTCATACACCAGACGATTCGCTAAAAGTTCGTATCGACGACTTTTCGCGCCACAAGTCACTCGCAGAATTGCTGGACAGTCGGTTCCGGATCGACCCCTCCCGAATCGATGTCGCAAAATTGGCGAAGTGGGAAATCCCAAGCACCGAGTGTTTGATCAAAGATACAACACTTGGTGCGATTTACGGACTCGTGCACGAATACCTGATCTCGGATTGGGAATACTGGGCAAGCGCGAATCAGCCGAGAAAGGACGCTTTCCGACAGTACTTACTTGACAATGATTTATCAGAGTCAGACGACGTAGTTGCAGTCGATTTTGGGTACAAAGGATCGGCGCACTCCGTAGTCAGCGAGTACTTCTCAAGCAAGTTCATCCCACTGTTCTTCATGACCTATAACGGCGAAATGGGTGGCGCGCCATTCCCGAATGCGAACGCATACCTGTTCAATAACATGAACGTTCGGCACAAATTGTCGACGCCCATCATTTCGCACAATCTTATTGTGGAGACCATTGTCAACGAGCCTGTTGGAAGCCTCACTTCTTACTCCCTCAAGCATGGCAAAGTGGTCCTCGAACGCGAAGAACTGGACAGTGATCTCCACGTCGCGAAAATTAGAGCAATTCACAATGGCGCCCTAAACTTCAGCAGCCTCTGGATTCAGAAAATAGAACCTTTGGAAGCCAACATTGCGCTCGAACAAAATTCGTCAACCTACCTACTTTCTGAGTTCTTCACAAAACCAACCTTGAGCGACCTTGAAATTCTCAAAGGCTTGATTTTTGATAACGCCTACGCCGGCGCAGCGAATTCCTACGTTTTGTCCCCGCGGGTGGCGAACGACAAGGATGTCTGGAAAGAGGGTGTGGCGCTTTGGAAGGCTAACAGCAAGCCAAAAAGCGCAGTGGCAGCAGCAGCATCTAGTGTAAAAAACATTACCAATGCTATCGTTGGCGCGAAAACCTCCGCCGTCAATCCTTCTGCAGCAAAACAGCAGAGTTTGCAGGCACTGGCGAACGGCAAGTTGAAGAATTATCGACAAGTCAAATCTCTTCATCGCTCTCAATTCCTAATCGGGCTCTCGTTGCTTGCTTTCCCGGAGAAGCAATGCAACGTCGACACTACCTTGATCAGCTTGGTACCGACCAAAGGGAAAAACCACGTTGCTTTGAAATTCTTGAAGGACAACGGTGGCATCTGGAACTCTAAGCTTTCAGTAATGGATAAAATCTACTTGATGCGAGCAAACTTCGCGGAATCGAAGTAAATAATAGGGGCCCACGCACGCCGTGGGCCCTAGCTAACAATGCTTTCATTATTCGACCACTGACAAGACGACTGACCATGAAAAAAACAGAAGTCAAAGCATCCCCCTACTATAGCTTCCAAGAGTGCCCCGGGGCCTCCACATTGACAGTCGTTTTTGCAGCCCGAAATGACCGCCCCCCGAAATTTACTTTCTGGAAGTCCGCCAGTGCTCTGAACTCGCATCTGATTTTCTTGAACTGCGACGTTGCCGATTGGTACCGCGCGGGAATACCGGGTATCAGCGGTGGTATTCGTGGCGCAGTGCAGGCTATTCTTGAGTTTAAAGCCACCGTGAAGGCGAGCCGACTAGTCATGACCGGCAGCAGCATGGGCGCCTACGGCGCGCTGCTATATGGGTCAATGGCAAAAGCAGACCATGTGTTGGCTTTTGGTGTTGAGCCATTGCTCGGGGTGCCCGGCGGAAAAACAGAGATTACACGAAACCACTTGCAATACATGTACAACGACTTGACCAGCCTACCTTTGCCACCGCTAACGGTTTACTACGGCGGCATGGATATCAACGACATATTAGGAGCTTGGCTGCTGTACAAACGCCGCAATGCAAAACTCATCTGCATCAGCGAATCGCAGCATGATACTCCTGATTTCTTGGCCCGCTACAACCGGCTTAATCAAGTACTTGAGGACCTGGTAGCAGGTAATGAGATCAGTGCGTTTGAGTATGGCCAGGGTGATGCTTCGAAAGACGACACTGTAAAACTGCTATGGTCAATCAACAATCAGCTGGTTGAAAAGAACTGGGCAGAAGTAAACAAACTGATCACATCAAACTCTAAAGCGGCTGGAGGGTGTGCCTTGCTCGACTACCTGCAAGGGATTTCTCACTTCCGCCTTAGCGACTTCAAAAGCGCTTTATCGTCGCTACAAAAAATCACATCCACCACTCCAAAATATTGGGAAGCATGGATGAATCTGGGTGCCGTCAACCTGAAACTTGGCAACCCAGACGCAGCAATCTCCGCCTGCTCGAACGCGATAAAGTTGCGCCCACACCGCTCGATCGCACATGTGCAATTAGCTCACATCTACAAAAAAGCAGGGCATAACGAACTTGCCTTTAAACACGCCGAATGGGCATGCAAGCTCAACTACTCCCGCCCGGAATACTTCGAAAATCTTGAGTCACTCGCCGCACTGACGGGCAATGAAGTCATAAGCAAAGAAACTTTGGTAAAAGATTACAGCCAGAACGTAAAACTAGCTCAAAGCCAATTTGCTGATTACAGTTTGTCATCCAGCAGTCTTTAAATAATTCAACAAATCTGAAGTCAGCCATTAGCACGATACTGCAATGGCTGCCCCTCAGAAACCTCGACCACGACCAACAAAGCAGAATATATTAATACCTATCGGCGTTCCAAGGCATGCAATCTGTCCTCAAGCCGCTTAGTCGTTCGCCTCATTAGGGCCGCTTCCAGCGCGAGTGCTTCCTCGTAACGGATCCCAAATCTATCCCCCCCGCTTTCACCCTCACATTCATCAAGGCAAAGCAAACCATAGTCAGATGGGTTAAGACCCGCACTTTCAAGTGATTGCTTGACCCTCTGCGCTATCACTCCAACGTGCAAACGCGCCCCACCGTTCTTGGCAACAGCTGCGTCTTTAAACTGGTACTGGCAATACTCGACCTTTTGCCAAGCATCAAGCAGGCGATCATCTACCGGCCTTATATCCTGTTTAAGCCGCTCATCTGACGTAGTGATACTTGAAGTAGCCGAATAAATCTGCCCCCACCGATTTTCAGCACTGCCTAACGATCGCTTCCCATCAGCATTTGACCTTAAGTCGCCTACTATCGTCTGCCCTGCTCGGATATCGCATGACTCAACGACGCTACCAGCTCTACTAAATATCAGGGCATTGACATATTCTGTTTCCTCGTCATTTGAGGTCATGAGAGCCCATGTCTTGGGGCCTTGTAACGCCTTCCAGACTTTCTCGTTAACCTCACTCGCTTCCCTGCGCCAAGTGTAGGTAGGTGTAGCCCCAGAAGGCATTACGTCGCGCTGAAGAAACTGAACATCGTGAATCTTGCTTGCATCCTGAGAAACAACATCCCCTTTGAAGGAGCTCACCAACGAATAAGCACCTAAAACGCTATTACGAGTACCATTTACCAAGCGATACAGTACATCTTTGTCACTTTTCGCTTGCCAGGTCATCACATTGTCGCACAGCAACATCACGCAACCATCGGCCAAGACACCAGTATCGCAATTAGCGCCTATCAACGCCCCTTCGAGGCTTATGGATGCTGCGTTAACCAATTCAAAGGCGCACTGCCCCCCCTCAAACCCCCCACCACTTTCATCAGGCTGCGCCATACAATTTACCAGCCAACTACCCGAGCACTTAACCAGCTTAAAGCCAACCCAGTTATAACTCGCCCCTTTCCAACCAAAACGGTGCCGCCTAACTACAACACCCGAAATCTCACGCGTCGAGACACTTTCAAAATAAACACCAATGTGCTGAGCGTTAATATTACCATTTAAAAGCTTAGACTCACCAAAGACCTCTTTTCCTTCCGCAATTTGGAACACCCCATCAAATGAGTGTGCGATATCGAAACGCTGAATCTGGAAAAAGGAATGCGCACCGACTTCGATCCCCCTGTACCAATTCGAACATGTAATACTTCCGATGCGCGCGGTTATCAATGCACTTGAGGCATCGAGCCGAATGAAAGCGCTCTTTAGTTGGCCAGACGGATCTCGATCAGAGCGATAAGTGGAATAACCATCCACTTCATAAATTTCCGACTGCCACGCGTCGCCTTGCTCAATTCCGACCGACCATCCAAATAATGTTTCGAAGGCATTATTCTGACCAGACAGCGGCTTATCTCGCCCCGCAATGAGCAACCTCGAGAAGTGAAACTTGCTCCTCAACACCTTATATTGACGTTCATCCTTAGGCGTTGTTATAGCCGCCCCACCGTTTGTCCCTATGATCAGCAAAGCCAGGCTAGAACAGCCACTGCTTTGCTCAGCGACCTCTGGACAAAATTCAATCCCATTTGCTTTTACTCCAATGGAATCAAACAACAAAACTGACTGAGCGCCCTCGCCATGAAGCATCACGGCGCCTGCACGTATCGTTTTGGTTATCCGATAAGTTCCCTTAGGGACTAAGATCGACCGACCACTTTGCACCGCTGCCTGGATCGCAGCGGTATCGTCAGCGACCCCATCTCCAACCGCCCCGAAATCTCTAACAGACAACATGTCGAGCAGCTTATCTGGAATCGAACGTTTTACCGCCCCGGCGACAGCCATCCGTTGCTCGGCAGGTTCGCCGCCAGGCGACCTCAAGTTCCCGGCCTCATCGCTATCAACGGATGCGTAGGCCGACGGCGCAGCTACTGCTGCAACTCCCAAACTCCCCAGTCTTACGAATTCACGACGTTTCACAAAACCCCCAAAAGTTAGTGCTTGCAGATGCCCGAAATGGAAATGGGTAGACAGACCGCTTGAAAAAGTTGCTGGTTAGAGCATTGAGCATTCAAAACCGTTCCGTTGCGAGTGAGACCTAAAATATCTTGTCTTTGCAGTCTCCAACTCACCTAGATTCCAGATAAGTCTATCCGGCTCAAGCCAATGCACAACACCAAACTATCCAAGCCTTTAGACCGAGCCATCGTCGTCCCAAACGACCCGACCGACTGAGTGCTTTGAGATGCGTACCGAAAGCGTCCAGTTACCAACGTGAAAGATGGGAGCATTTTTTTCCCATTTTTTGCTTGGACCAAATGCCTTGCTCGAGGCTTGAACCTTATGAGCGTCAAATCTTCAACCTGCAAGATGTACTTGCCCGACCGATAGACACGGTTCGCTCCTGCCAATTTCTCGACTAGGTGCGCGCCCTTATCAAGAGGCAAAAAAAAACGGAGGCCTGATAACGGGCCTCCGTGTGAAAAAAATCTAAGGGCTTTCACCTCAATCAAAAATCTCAACAACCCCCACCACAGCCCCACCATCCTCAGCCCGCACCGCCAACGCCCGGATCTTGTTATCCAGCATGTAAGCCTCAGCCTCCGACAGCTGCGCATCCGCGCTGATGGTGTGCGGGTTGGCCGTCATGAAGCTGGCCACCTGCTCGCGAACCACGTTCTCGTTGCCCAGCAACGCGCGGCGCAGGTCACCGTCGGTGACGATGCCCACCAGGTTGTCGCCGTCCATGACAACCGCCATGCCCAGGCGGCTTTGGGTCATGACCAGCAGGCAGTCGTGGAAGCTGGTGGCCGGGGTGACGACCGGTGCCGGCGCGTGCATGACGTCGCGCACGCGGGTCAGCAGCTTGCGGCCCAGGCTGCCGCCGGGGTGGTAGCGGGCGAAGTCCATGGGTTTGAAGTCCAGGGCTTCGATGAGGGCCACGGCCAGGGCGTCGCCCATGGCCATGGTGGCCAGGGTGGAGGTGGTGGGCGCCAGGTTGTTGGGGCATACCTCGCGCTCTACCGAGATGTCCAGCCAGATGTCGGCGTGGCGTGCCAGGGTGGACTGGCCGTTGCCGGTCATGGCGATGATGGGGTTGCCGAAGGATTTCAGGCTGGGGATCAGCTTGACCACTTCTTCGGTCTCGCCGCTGTAGGAGATGAGGATGACCACATCGATAGGCTTGAGCATGCCCAGGTCGCCGTGGAAGGCTTCGGCCGGGTGCAGGAACAGGCTGGGTGTGCCGGTGGAGGCGAAGGTTGCCACCATTTTCTGGCCAATCAACCCGGATTTGCCCATGCCGCACACCGCCGCGCGCCCCTTGCAGCTCAGGATCAGTTCCACGGCGCGCTGGAATTCGCCGTCGATTCGGTCAGCCAGCTGGCTGATGGCCTGGGCCTGTGCGTTTAGCGCGTCTTTGGCAATTGCGAGATGATTCATGGGGAAGCGATCGTTCCTTGATTTTCGGGGGCCGTATAGTAGCGATTTGCCAAACCTGAGGAAATATTTAAAGTCCCGACCTGGCCCTGCCCTGCTGAACGGTACGCCCCGGCGTGGAATTGGCCGGGCAATGCCCGTACTATCGCCGGTCCATGAAGGACCCGGTTCACCTGATCACGTTGGGAAGATGAGTTTCGAATTCAAACCGCTGCAGGCCAGTACGCCCCTTTACCGGCTTGCGCAAGGAACGCTAGGGCAGCGCCTGGGCCTGTTGCTGCCGGGGGTGGACGTTGCCGCGCTGCGCATCACCACCACCGAACTGTCGGGCAACGCGTCGTTCGTCAACTATGTGCGCCACCATCACCTGGAAGACCCGGCCACGGGCGCGGTGCTGGACGTGGTGGAGAAGTCCATCCGCAAGGTGGCGTTCATTTCCAGCCTGGAAGCGCGCTTCTACCGCGAGCGGCAGGTGCTGGAGGGCAGCGTCCATTTCCAGCACCCGGCCTGCTACGGGCTGATAGAGACGCCGTGGGAGAGCATTATCTTCACCCGTTTCGTGCAGGGCCGCGCGCCGCGCATGCACGCTATCGCTACCCGGGTGGCGCAAGGCATCGCCGAGCTTGAGCAGCGCTCGGCTGCCCACCTGGCGGCCGTGCCCCGCGGGCAGCGGTTCAAGTATTGGCAGATGGATTTCTTCCGGCCGTGGTACCTGCTGCGGCCCCGCTTCAACTACGCACGGCATTTTCGTGACCTGCGGGCACTGGCGGCGGGCGACGCGCGCTTCAATGGCCTGCAGCAGCCGCTGGCGGCGCTGACGCCGGTGCTGCGGCGCCTGGCCCGCGCGGCGCAGGCGAGCCCGCGCTGCTTCAGCCACATGGATTACCTGCGCAAGAACCTGTTCGTCTCGCCCCAGGGCTTGCAACTGATCGACTGGAGCGAGGTGAAGGTCGGCCGCATCGGTTTTGATGCAGGTTCCTACCTGAGCGGCCTGCTGCGCCGACGGGACATGGCCAGCTACGCGAAAGCGCGGGATGAGTTCGTGGCGGCCTACCGCGCGCAGTTGCCGGACGGCCCGCAGCGCGCCGCCGCCCTTGAGAACATGCGCTACGTGCTGCTGCTCAATTCACTGTGGCATTTCCTGCGCCCGGAAACCGCCCAGGCCCACCTGGCCCGCGGCCAGATGCCGCTGCTGCGGGAAAAGCTGGATTACCTGATTGAACTGGGGCGCACGCCTAGCACATACCACTCGTAGGAAATATCGTACAAACCGACTTTTTGTGTAGGAAAATTCAGGCAAATCGCCATCCTGTTCATGATTCTGTATTAAACTCGCCGCCGCCCTTCCTGGGCATGGTTTCCAGGGCTCATTCATCGAGCCCTGCCTGTTTTTCGTCTTCTGCAATCGGAATGTTCAGCAACCTTTTTTATGGATATAGAGTCTCCGTCTCGCGCCTGCCTGCTGGTTTTGTCCAAGGGCGCGCAGCAGATCAGCACCCTTCCTGCGCTTCTCGACGACTACCGGCTGGTCAACGGCCGCGCCGTGGATGCCGCCCAGGCCGACGCGCTGTTGGCCTGGGGCCGCAAGCCCAGCGCGCTGGTGGCCGAACGCGTGGCAACGAAAGCCGGCCTGCCGGTAATGCGGGTAGAGGACGGTTTCCTGCGCTCGGTAGGCCTTGGGGCCGATGAGCCACCGCTGTCGCTGGTGGTGGATGACCTGGGTATTTATTACGACGCCCAGGGGCCTTCGCGCCTGGAGCAACTGATTGGCCAGCCGCTGGACGACCAGCAATTTGCCCGGGCACAGGCGCTGCAAGGCGCCTGGCAACGCGAGCGGGTTTCCAAGTACAACGCCGCACGCTTCACTGCCCTCGACCTGCCCGGCCCGTGCGTGCTGGTGGCCGACCAGACCTTCGGCGACGCATCGCTGCAGGGCGCCGGGGCCGCCGAATTCCAGCACATGCTGGACGCGGCATTGGCCGGCCACCCTGATTGCACCGTGCTGCTGAAGGTGCACCCCGATGTGGTGGCCGGGCGCAAGAAAGGCCACTTTGACCTGGCACGCCTGGCGCAGCAGCCACGCGTGCAGGTGCTGAGCGCCGACATTCACCCCGCCGACCTGCTGCCGCACATGCGCGCCGTGTACGTGATGACCTCGCAACTAGGCTTCGACGCGTTGTTGTGGAACGTGCCCGTGTACACCTTCGGCATGCCGTTCTATGCCGGCTGGGGCCTGACCCACGATGCTCGGCCTGCGCCACAGCGCCGCCAGCCGGCCAGCCTGGAGCAGCTGGTGCATGCCGCGCTGGTGGCTTACCCGCGCTACATCAGCCCTGAAACCGGGCGTGCCTGCACCCCGGAGGTGCTGATGGCCTGGCTGGGGCTGCAGCGGCGCAAGCGCAGCAGCCTGCCGGCCGCCATCCAGATGCTGGGCTTCACGCGCTGGAAGGTGCCGCTGGTGCATCAGTTCTTCGACGGCAGCAGCATTCGCTTCGCCAAGGACCACGACGACCTGAGCACGGGCGTGCATACCGTGAGCTGGGGCTGCAAGCACGACGAACACCTCGCCACCCACCGCGCCCCCATCACCCGCGTCGAAGACGGTTTCCTGCGCTCCGTGGGCCTGGGCGCGTCGAAAAATCGCCCGCTGTCCTGGGTTATCGACGATCTGGGCATTTATTACGACGCCACCCGCCCTTCGCGGCTGGAACAGTTGTTGCAAAGCGGTTGCCCCGAAGACCTGGTGCAGCGCGCCGCCGCCCTGCGCGAGGCTATCTGCGCCGCCGGGGTTACCAAGTACAACCTGCCTGGCAGCCAGTGGCAGCGCCCGGAGGGCAAGCCCCAGGTGATTCTGGTGACGGGGCAGGTGGAGTCGGATGCGTCGATTCGCTTTGGCGCGTACCGCATTCGCAGCAATTTGCAGTTGCTCAAGGCGGTGCGTGCCCGGCACCCGGATGCCTGGCTGCTGTACAAGCCGCACCCCGAGGTGCTGGCGGGCACGCGGCCGCGGGGGCCGGATGAAGATCAGACCGGCGCCTGGTGTGACGAGGTGGTGGGCGACACGCCGTTCCATCAGTTGCTGGAAGCCGTGGACGAGGTGCATGTGCTGACCTCGCAGTCGGGCTTCGAGGCGCTGATGCGCGGGGTGCCGGTGACCACTTACGGGCAGCCGTTCTACGCCGGCTGGGGGCTGACAGAGGATGTCGACATGCACCCCGACGTCCAGGCACGGCGCCAGCGGCGCCTGAGCCTGGACGAGCTGGTGGCGGCGACGTTGATTCGCTACCCCACGTACGTGAGCCGTATCACCGAGCGCTTCACCACCCCGGAACAGACGCTGCTCGAATTACAACACTGGCATGAATTACCCGCGCAAAAAGGAGCAAAACCCGCATGGCCGCAAGCAGTCCTCCGTTGGCTCCGGAGTTTTTCGAGACGGCCGTTGCCGCAGAGCTGAAACCCCCGCGCAGTTCCCGCCTTCATGTCACCGCGCCACAGCGCTCGTTCCTGCTGCTGCAGGGCGTGAGTTCGCCGTTCTTCGCCAGGCTGGGCCAGGCGCTGCGTGCCGAGGGCCAGCGCGTGCGCAGTGTGACCTTCAACATGGGCGACCTGCTGTACGGCCGTGGCGCGCGCAGTTTTTGCGCGGTGCCGCAGCAGCAGCTGGAGGACTACTACGCCCAGTGTTTCGCCGCCCATGACGTGACCGACGTGGTGCTGTTCGGCGACTGCCGCCCGGTGCACCAGCCTGCGGTGCGCCTGGCGCGCCAGCGCGGCATTCGCGTGCATGTGTTCGAGGAAGGCTATTTCCGCCCCTACTGGATCACCCTGGAACGCGATGGGGTGAACAACCACTCGCGCCTGCCCCGCGACCCGCAGTGGTACCTGGAAGTGGGCAAGCACATTCCGCGCTACAAGAACGGCAACGAGTTCAAGCTGTCGTTCGCCGCGCGCGCGTTCCATGACGTGATGTACCACGTGGGCGGGGCGCTGAACAAAGTGACCTTCCCGCACTACCGCACCCACGCGCCGTTCAATGCAGCGGTGGAATACGCCGGTTTCATTCGCCACGGGCTGCGGCTGTTCCAGGCCAGCCAGCGTGACGCCGCGGTAATCGACCAGGTGGCGACCGAGCGCTACCCCACCTTCCTGTTGCCGTTGCAGCTGGACAGCGACTCGCAGATCCGCGACCACTCGCCGTTCGCCAACATGACGGAAGTGCTGGACCACGTGATGACGTCGTTCGCCCGCCACGCGCCGGGCGACGCGCGCCTGGTGGTGAAGAACCACCCGCTTACCCCGGGCCTGGTGGACTACCACCGCATTACCCGCGAGCGTGCCGCCCACTACGGCATGGCCGACCGCGTGCACTTCCTGGAAACCGGGCACATGCCCACGCTGCTGTCGCACGTGGCTGGCGTGGTGACCATCAACAGCACCGTGGGCGGCTCGTCGCTGCTGCACCACCGCCCGACGTTCACCCTGGCCGACCCGATCTACAACCTCGAAGGCCTGACCCACCAGGGCGGCCTCGACGATTTCTGGCGCTACCCGCAGGTGCCGGACAACACCCTGTTCCAGCGCTTCCGCAACACAGTGATCCATACCACCCAGGTCAACGGCGGCTTCTACACCCGCTGCGGCATCGACATGGCGGTCAGCAACTCACTGGAAGTGCTGATGGCAAAAACTTCACGAATCGAACTTTTCCTATGACGCAATCCCCCCGCTGCATCCTCATCACCGGCGCCACGGGCGGCATCGGCGGCGCCCTGGCGCCGGCCTATGCCGCCCCCGGCGTGACCCTGATCCTGCAGGGCCGGCGCACCGACCGCCTGGAAGAAATGGCCGCGCAATGCCGCGCCGCCGGCGCCCGCGTGCTGCTCAAGGCGCTGGACGTGCGTGACATCGAGGCCCTGCGCGCCTGGGTGGCCGAAGTCAGCGCCGCCGAGCAACCGGACCTGGTGGTGGTGGGTGCCGGCCTCAATACCGACATCGGCCCCCAGGGCGAAGGTGAGGTGTGGAGCAACACCCAGGCGTTGGTGGAAGTGAATGTGGTGGCCGCCATGGCCACGGTGGAAGCGGCGCTGCCGGCCATGCGCGCGCGGCGCAGCGGGCAGATCGCGTTGTTCAGTTCCCTGGCGGGCTGGCGCGGCTTGCCGACCACGCCCAGCTACAGCGCCAGCAAGGCGGCGATGAAGGCCTACGGCGAAGCGATCCGCGACTGGCTGGCGCCCGAAGGCGTGCGCGTCAACGTGATCGTGCCGGGCTACGTGGAATCGAAGATGTGCTTCGAGATGCCCGGGCCCAAGCCGTTCCTGTGGACCGGCGAGCGCGCCGCCGCGCGCATCCGCCGTGGCCTGGCGGCCAACCAGGGGCGCATCAGCTTCCCGTTCCCGCTGGACCTGGGTTGCTGGCTGCTGGGGGTGATCCCCCAGCGTCTTTCTTCTGTCATTTTGCGTTGGCTGGATTACGGTGCCTGATTTGTTCGCGTCCCCCCTTTTCGTCCTGGCGCTGGCCGGGCTGTTGCTGACCCTGGGCTTCGAAGCCCTGCTGGTACCCCGCCCTGGCCTGCGCCGCCCGCTGAGCAGCTGGTTGCTGCATGTGGGCAGCTGGCTGGTTTCGCTGGGCGTGCTGTACGCGCTCACCGGGCGGCCGTGGTTCAGCACCGTCAACGCGCTGTGCGTGTGGCTGCTGGTGGTGCTGGTCAGCAACGCCAAGTACCACTCGCTGCGCGAGCCCTTCGTGTGCGCCGACTTTGAATACTTCAGCGACGCCGTGCGCTTCCCGCGCCTGTACCTGCCATTCTTCGGCATCGGCAAGGCCATCGTCCTGGCGCTGGCGTTTGTCGCTTACCTGGGCTGCGGCCTGTACTTCGAACCACGCGCACCGTTTGCCCTGTATGACGCCGGGCAAACACTGCTGATCGGCGCCGCGCTGCTGGCCGGCGGCCGTCGCCGCCTGCCGGTGCCCAGCTTCGATGCCTCGGCCGACCTGCAGCGGTTCGGCCTGGTCAGCTGCCTGTGGAACTACTACGGCGCCGCGCGCCGGCCGGTGGACCTCGATGCCCTGGGCTCGCCCTTCACCGCCAGCCCGGCCGCTACCTCCACCGTGCTGCCGGACCTGGTGTCGGTGCAGAGCGAATCGTTCTTCGACGTGCGCACCCTGTGGCCCGGAATTCGCCCCGACGTGCTGAACACCTTCGACCAGCTGCGCGACGAAGCCGTGGCCCACGGCCCGCTGCAAGTGGCCGCCTGGGGCGCCAACACCGTGCGCACCGAGTTCGCCTTCCTCAGCGGCATCGCCGGTGACCGCCTGGGCGTGCACCGTTTCAACCCCTACCGCCTGCTGGCGCGCAAGGGCGTGCCGAGCATTGCCATGCACCTCAAGCGCCAGGGTTACCGCACCGTGTGCATCCACCCTTACGACGGCTCGTTCTATGGCCGCGACAAGGTGCTGCCGGCGCTGGGCTTCGATGAGTTCATTGACGTGCGCAGCTTCGACGACAGCCAGAAAGCCGGGCCTTTCATTGGCGACTGCGCGGTGGCCGAAAAGATCAACCAGCTGCTCAGCGAGCCGGGCCGCACCCAACCGCTGTTCATCCACGCGGTGACCATGGAAAACCACGGCCCGCTGCACCTGGAACAGGTGGAAGCGGCCGAACTGGGCGCCTGGTTCGACCAGCCACTGGGCGACGGCATGCGTGACCTGGGCCCGTACCTGCGCCACATCGGCAACGCCGACCGCATGCTGGGCATGCTGCGCAGCCACCTGCTGACGCTGCCACGCGCCACCGCGCTGTGCTTCTACGGCGACCACGTGCCTATCCTGCCGGATGTGTACAAGGCGCTGGGCGCGCCGGTGGGCGACACCGAATATTTCATCTGGAGCAACCGCGGCCCGGCCACGGCGCAGGCCAGCCCGCTGCCGGTGCAAGACCTCGCCAAGCTGTTCGTCGAGCGCGGCCAGGCGGCTGCCCAGAGCAAGGCCGACTATGCCAACGCCGGCTGACGCGTTGCGAATCGTCGCGGGTAACGAGCTGGCCTTGCCCGACGAGCACCTGGCCCGCATGGTGGCGCGCGGGCGCGGTTCGCTGCGCATGATCCTGGGCAACGACGCCTGCCGCTACCGGCTGCTGCACCAGAGCATCAACTGGGACCGCCTGCTGTTCGCGTTCCAGGGCGCCGAGGCGGTCGGCCATGCCAGTTTCAAGCACGGCGGGCGCGGCCCGTTTGCACCCTCTGGCCAGGCGTTCGTCAACGAATTCGGGCGCTGGCGCGGCTGGCTGCGCTTCGCCCTGTACCGCTTCACCGAGCACCGTGAACGCCACCACGCGTTCTTCCTGTATGGCTTGCGCGTGAGCAAGGAACACCGCCGCCAGGGCATCGCCACGGCGCTGATCGACGCCGTGTGCGCCAAAGCCCACGCCTTGGGGGCCAACAGCGTGGCCCTGGAAGTGCTGGGCCGCAATAAAGGCGCACGGCAACTGTACCTGCGCAACGGCTTCAGCCAGGCCAGCCGCCTGCGCCTGCCCGGCCTGCACGTGCTGGGCATGCGCCGCAGGCTGGCGCCATGAAGCCTGCGGTGATGCAACTCGAAAGCCTGGTGCCCGGCGACGGCTGGGTGGGCATCATGTCCCAGTGGGTGGCGTGGAAGGTACTGCACCTGCCGCGCTTCCTCGAACCCGAGGGCCAGCCGTTCTGGCTGTGGCGCCGCGGCGCGCGTGCGCCCAAGGGCCTGAAAGCCATCGCCGGCATCGGCTACAAGCGCTCTTCGGCCCAGGCCCGGGTGCTGTGTGCGCGCTGGAACCTCCCCTACATTGCCCTGGAAGACGGCTTCCTGCGTTCCTCGTCGCTGGGCGTGGAAGGCGACACGCCGATGTCGATGGTGGTGGACCCGATCGGCATTCACTACCTGGCCGACCGCCCTTCGCTGCTGGAGAACCTGCTGCAGGCGCCCGGGCAGTTCGATGCGCAGGAACTGGCCACCGCCCAGGCGCTGATTCAGCTGATGCGCCAGACCGGCATCGGCAAGTACAACAACGCCCCCGACCTGCCGCCGCAGCAGGCGCCCGGCCGCGAGCGCCCGCTGGTGCTGGTGGTGGACCAGACCTACGGCGATTTCTCGATTCCCGGCGGCGGCCTGTGCGAGGCTGATTTCGTGCGCATGCTCGACTGCGCGCTGGCGGAAAACCCCGACGCCGACGTGCGCGTGCGCATCCACCCCGACTGCCTGCGCGGGCACAAGAAAAGCTGCCTGCTGGACGCCGCCCGCGCCCGTGGCGTGGCCCTGGAAACGCGCTCGGTGTCGTGGGCGTCGTTGGCCCGCCAGGCCCGCAGGGTTTACGTGGGCACCAGCCAGGCCGGCCTGGAAGCACTGATTCTGGGCGTGCCGGTGACCTGTTTCGGCCTGCCGTTCTACGCCGGCTGGGGCCTGACCGACGACCGCATGGCCATCCCGCGCCGCCAGGCCCGGCCGACCCTGCGCCAGCTGGTAGCGGCAGCGTACCTCCGCTATTGCCGTTATGTAGACCCGCTCACCGGCCAGCTCACCGACGTGCTGACGGTGGCGCGCCAACTGGCACGGCAGAAGGCCCAGGACAGCGAGTTCGCGGGGCCCTTGGTGGTGCTGGGCGTGAAGCGCCACAAACAGCACAACCTGCGGCGCTTCCTCGGCAGCCGCTGGGGCCAGCTGCGTTTTGCCGAGGACAGCCCCGATCTGCTCGGCCGCGTAGCGGAAGAAGGTGCCAAATTGGTGGTCTGGGCCGGGCGCGAGCCACCCGGGCTTGCCGTGCGCGCCCAGGCCTACGGCGTGCCGCTGTGGCGCATCGAGGACGGCTTCCTGCGCTCCAGCGGGCTGGGGGCGTTGAATGCCCCGGCCATGTCGCTGGTGCTGGACCGCCACGGCATCCATTTCGACCCCAGCAGCGACAGCGACCTGTTCCGCTACCTGCAAGGGCGCCAGTACTCGCCCCAGGTGCTGGCCGAGGCGGCGCGGCTGCGCGAGCGCATCGTTGCCAGCGGCGTCAGCAAGTACAACCTCAAGGGCCAGGCCCCACGCCTGGACGCCGCCCCCGGCCAACGCTGCTTGCTGGTGCCCGGCCAGGTGGAGGACGACGCCGCCGTGTTGCGCAGCGGCCCGCAGCCCTGGGGCAACCTGCAGCTGTTGCAGGCAGTGCGCCAGCGCGCCCCGGAGGCCTTTATCGTCTACAAGCCGCACCCGGACGTGGAAGCCGGCAAGCGCGTCGGCGCCCTGCCCCGTGCCCAAGTGCTGGCGTTCGTCGACCAGATCGTCGAGCACGGCGATATTGTCGCGCTCTACCCGCAAATCGACGAACTGCACACCTTCAGCTCCACCGCCGGCTTCGAGGCGCTGCTGCGTGGCATTGCCGTGCACACCTACGGCCAGCCCTTCTACGCCGGCTGGGGCCTGACCCACGACCGCCTGCACCTGGGCCGGCGCACCCGGCGCCTGAGCCTGGACGAATTGGTGGCCGCCACCCTGTTCGACTACGCGCGCTACGCCGACTGCCAGCACCACCTGCCGTGCGACGTCTGGCATGCGCTGGCGCAACTGCAGCACGCCCCGCGCAGCAGCCGGGTACAGCGCACGCTCCCGCCTTCTTTAGGCCATTACCTCCGGGTGATGCTAGGCATGCCGCACCGCCTGGCCGCCCCCCAGTCAAAGGACCCGACACATGCCTGAGTTCATCAAGGCCGTGGGCCGCTACGCCAGCCTGCCCTGGCACTGCCTGCAACTGGCCAGCCACGCCAAATCCTTCCAGGCCAACCCGGTGCTGGGCAGCCCGCGCCTCAACGCCCTGGGCCTGCACGTGAAGCGCCGGCAACTGGCGATGCACATGGCGCAGCTGCGCCGCCGCCAGCTGGCCAGCCGCCTGGCGCCCCAGGACCTGGCCAACTTCGAGCGCGACGGGTTTTTCCTGCGCGAGAACTTCCTGCCGCCCGAGCGTTTCAAGGCGCTGCGCGACGAGGTGCGCGCGCTGCGCACAGTGGGTTGGGAGATGCGCCAGGGCAAGGCCGTGACCCGGCGCCTGAGCCTGGACAGCGACGTGCTGGCGGCGAACCCCGGCTGCGCGGCGGTGGTGCGCGACGCGGGCATGCGTGATTTGATCAGCTACGCCTCGTCCAACACCGGCGGCATCACCTACCAGTTGCAGGCGATCCTGGTGGACGCCGTGGCGGCGCCCATGGACCCGCAGACCTGCCTGCACGCCGACACCTTCCACCCCACGGCCAAGGCCTGGCTGTTTCTGGAGGACGTGGAGGATGACCAGGGGCCGTTCTGCTACGTGCCCGGTTCGCACCGCCTGACGCCCGAGCGCCTGGCCTGGGAATACCAGAAGAGCCTGCGCGCGGCGACGTCCAGCGAGCAGATGCACCGCGAAGGCTCGTTCCGCATCAGCGAAGCGGAGCTGGCCAGCCTGGGCCTGCCAGCGCCACGGCGCTTCGCGGTACCGGCCAACACCCTGGTGGTGGCCGACACCTCGGGCTTCCATGCCCGCTGCGCCAGCGTGCAGTCCAGCCACCGGGTGGAGATTTACGCCAGCCTGCGGCGCAACCCGTTCCTGCCATGGCGCGGCGCGCACCTGTTCGGCCTGCCGCTGATTGCCGACCACCACATGCGTTGGGACATCCGCCTGAAACAGTGGATGGGCTTTGCCCAGCGCAGCCATTGGAAGTTCCTCGACCGGCTCAACGCCTACGACCCCTCCAACCTGTGACGCCGGGCGGGCGCGCCGTTACAGGCGCGCCAGCTCCCGGGCCACCAGGGCCACCGTGTCGGCGATCTGCTGCTCGGAATGCAGGCAAGACACGAAGAAACGCACCCGCGCTGCCTTCTCCGGCACTGCCGGGTACAGGATCGGTTGCGCGTTGACGCCGTGCTGGAACAGCGCCGCCGACAGCTGCGTGGCCTTCAGCGAACTGCCGGTGATCACCGGAATCACCGCAAGCCCGGTGCTGGTGGCCACGTCCAGGCCAGCCGCGCGTGCTAGTTGCAAGAACTGCTCGCCACGCGCCTGCACCGCCGCCACCGGCGACGGATCAGCCTTCATGCAGCGCAACGCCGCCAGCGCCGCGGCCGCCACCGGTGGCGGCATGCCGACGCTGTAGAGGAAGCCCGGCGCCAGGAATTTCAAGTGTTCCACCAACGCCGCCTCGCCGGCGATGTAGCCACCGCAGCTGGACAGCGTCTTGCTGAGGGTGCCCATCCACAGGTCGACGGCATTACCCGGCAGGCCGAAGTGCTCGCGGATACCCTTGCCGGTGGCGCCCATCACGCCCAGCGAATGCGCCTCGTCGACCATCAGGAACACCCGGTGGCGCTGCTTGAGCTCGACGAAACGCGGCAGGTCGGGGTAGTCGCCGTCCATGCTGTAGATGCCTTCCAGCACCACCAGCACCCGCTCGAAGTGCTGGCGCTGCTCGCCCAACAGGCGGTCCAGCGCCTGCCAGTCGTTGTGCGCAAAGCTCAGGCGCCGAGCGCCGGACAACTGAATGCCCTGCAGCACGCTGTTGTGGATCAGCTCGTCGTGCACAATCAGGTCACGCGGGCCGAACAGGTAGCCCAGGGTAGTGACGTTGGTGGCGTGGCCACTGACGAAGGTGATGGCGTCCTCGACGTCATACAGCTCGGCCAGTTCGCGCTCCAGCTCACGGTGCAGCGGGCGGTCGCCGGACACCGGGCGGCTGGCCGACACCGAAGTGCCGTACTGGTCGATGGCCTGCTTGGCCGCGTCCACCACCTGCGGGTGGTTGGCGTAGCCCAGGTAGTTGTAGCTGGCGAAGTTCACGTAGGCCTGGCCACCGATGGTGGTGCTGGCCTCGGCGCGCCCTTCGTGCAGCTTGAAGAACGGGTTGCTCAGGCCCATCTGCGCGGCGCTCTGCATCATCACGCGCAGCTGCTGGTAACCGGGGTGCAGGGCGAAGCGGTAGAACTGCTCCGGCACCTTGGCCGCTGCCTGTTGCGCAGCTTCCAGCGACGGCGCCGGCTCGCCACCGGCCTGGCGCAGGCGGCGTTCGCGCGCCTGCTGAATCAGTTGATCCTTGGCGGAGCCGGCCAGGCCGGCCGGGGGATTGCGGTTCATGGTAGCCATCTCAATTGATCAACCGGGTGGAGGCACCGCCGTCGAGTTGCGCCAGGTCCTGCGCGCTCAGCTCGACGCCGTGGCGGGCCAGGGTGTTCTTGGCCAGGGCCTGCTGCTCGTCGCCGTCGGACACCGCCTGGGTGCCGCGCAGCAGTTCGATGATGCGGCGGGTGAGCTTGTCGATGGACGAGCTGTCGCTCAATTCCATCACCGGCAGGCGAATGCCGAAGCGCTCTTCCACCGCCACCACCAGTTCCACGCTCATCAGCGAGTCCAGGCCCAGCTCCTGCAGTGGGCGGCTGGCGTCCAGGCGGGCCACCGGCAGGCGCAGGATCTCGCTGATTTCCTGCTTGAGCATTTGCGCGAAGACTTCCGTCAGCGCCTCGTCATCCAGCTCGGCCAGCAGGCGTTGCACGTCGTCGGCGTCGCTGTCGTCGTCCTGCTCGCCGCCTTGCAGGCGTGCCAGCTCGGCGAACTTCGGCGCGCCGGCGGAAGGCAGGAAGCGCGACAGCGCTTTCCAGTCCAGCTCCAGCACGCCCAGGCCCGAACGCCCTTCCAGCAGCATGCCTTCGAGGTTGTCCAACGCCTCGGCGGCCCGCAGCGCGGCGCCGCCCATGCGCCCTTGCAGGGCTTCCTTGATGTCCTGGTTGCGGGCCAGGAAACCGGCGTCGTCGATGGCGCCCCACAGCACGCTGGTGGCCGGCAGGCCAAGGGCGTGGCGGTGGCGGGCCAGGGCTTCGAGCCAGTGGTTGGCAGCCACGTAATTGGCCTGGCCGGGGTTGCCGAACAGGGTGGTGGCCGACGAGAACATCACGAAGAATTCCAGCGCCAGGTCGCAGGTCAGTTCATGCAGCAACTGCGCGCCCATGGCCTTGGGTTCCAGCACCCGCTCCAGCTGCTCGCGCTGCAGGTTGCGGATCAGGCCGTCGTCGATGACGGTGGCGGCGTGCACCACGCCGCGCAGCGGTTGGGCACGGCCGGCGATGTCGGCGAACACTGCGGCCAACTGCGTGCGGTCGGTGATGTCACAGGCCACGGCGCGCACGTCGACCCCTTGTTCGCGCCAGGCACGCAGGGCCGGTTGCGCCTCTTCGGTGGCCGGGCCGCGGCGGCCCAGCAGCACCAGGTGGCGGGCGCCCTTGCTCACCAGCCACTGCGCCGTGCGCAGGCCGAAGCCGCCCAGGCCGCCAGTCACCAGGTAAGTGCCCTGGGCATCCAGCTGCAGGCTGGCCGGCACCTGGGCCGCACGCTCGGCCACGTGCTGCAGCGGCGTGCGGTAGGTGACCACGATCTTGCCGATCTGGCGGGCCTGCTGCATGTAGCGGAAGGCTTCGACCACGTCGTTGGCATCGAACTCGCGGTAGGGCAGCGGCGTCAGGGTGCCGTCGTTGAACAGGTCCATCATCTGCGCGAACAGGCGACGGGTCAGCTCGGGGCGCTCGCTCATCAGCTGGTCGGCGTCGATGCCGAAGTAGCTGATGTTGTTGCGGAACGGCCGCAGGCCGATCTTGGTGTTCTGGTAGAAGTCACGCTTGCCCAGCTCCAGGAAGCGGCCGAACGGCTTGAGCACCTGGAAGTTGCGGTTGATGGCTTCACCGGCCAGGGAGTTGAGCACCACGTCGACGCCACGGCCGCCAGTGATGGCCAGCACTTCGTCGGCGTAGGCCAGGGAGCGTGAGTCAAACACGTGCTCCACGCCCAGCAGGCGCAGGAAGTCGCGTTTTTCGTCGCTGCCGGCGGTGGCGTAGATCTGCGCGCCACACCATTTGGCGATTTGCACGGCAGCGATGCCCACGCCGCCGGCGGCGCCGTGGATCAGGATCTTCTCGCCAGGCTCCAGTCGCGCCAGGTGCTGCAAGGCGTAGAACACGGTAAAGAAGGTGCTGGGGATAGTGGCCGCAGCTTCGAACGACATGCCCTCGGGGATGCGCGCCACGGCGTTGGCCTGGGTGACCAGGCGGTTGGCGAAGCTGCGCGGGCCGAAGCCGACCACGCGGTCGCCGGGCTGGAAGTCGCCCTGCACGTCGCTGCCCTTGCCACGCACCACGCCGGCGAACTCGAAGCCCAGGGTAGGCCCGGAGAAGCCGTTTTCGATGGCTTCATCGGACAGCAGGCCCAGCGCGTACATCACGTCGCGGAAGTTCAGGCCGGTGGCCTGCACGTCGATATCCAGCTGGTCGCTGGCGGCGCTCAACGGCGCCTGCACTTGCCAGCGCAGGTTACGCAGTTGCCCCGGCTGGTCGAAGCCAAGGCTGACCACCGGCTGTTCGCCGCCAGCCTGCGCTGGGCGCACGCGGGCCTGCACGCGCAGGCGCGGTACGAAGCGATAGCCTTGGGCGTCGACGGCCATTTCAGTCTCGGCGTCGGCGGCCAGCAGCACCGGCAGCAGCGCGGCAGCCGGGGTATCGACGGCCAGGTCCAGCAGGCGCACGCGGCAGGCGCCGCTTTCGTTGGCCAGGGTGCGGCCGAAGCCCCACAGGGCAGCGTCGGCAATAGCGCCCAGGGGCTGCTCGCCTGCCTGTGGGTGCCAGGCGTTGTTGGTCAGCAGCCAGCACGTCGGGGCGATGCCCGCCGCCTCGCAACCCTGCACCAGGCGCGCCGCCAGCATGCAGCGGTCGGCCTGGCCCGGCAGGCCGTGGCCGCCGAACAGGCCGGCCAGCAACAGAATGTGATCGGTGCCCGGCTGCAGCGTGCCCGCCTGCACGGCGTCGGCCGGCAGCAGCGTCACGCCCTGCCCCGCGCCTTGCAACACGGCTTGCAGGGCCTGGCTCAGGGCCGCTTCCGGCCCTTGCGGGTCGGCCACCAGCAGCCATTGCTGGGCCGGTGCCGGCGCGGCTTGCTGGGCGGCACGCGGCTGGGCGGCCTGGGCCACCAGCACGTAGCTGCCAGCGGCCATGCCTGGGGCCAGCTCGAGGGGAGCAGCGCAGCTCAGGCCGTGGCGTTGCAGCTCTTGCTGCCAGAACGCCGGGCGTTGTTGCGCACCCAGGTTGCCCTGCTCGGGCAGCGCCAGCCACCAGTCGGCGCAGGCGCCGAACAGGAAGTCGGCCCAACGCGTCGGGTGCTGCGCCAACAGCAACAGTTGGCCGCCATCGGCCAGCACGGCCGCGGCCTGGCGCAGGCCCTGGCTGATGCTGTCCAGGGCCGCCAGGTCGCTGGGCACCAGCACCAGGTCGAAGACTGCGTCCAGCGCATCGGCTGGGGTGCTGACCTGCACCTGGGCGAATTCGCCTTTCAGCAGCTCGCCGGCTTCGGCGTCGGCGCTGCGGTAGTGATAGTCGATGCGGTCGAAGTCCAGCAGCGGGCACAGGCCCTGGGCCAGCGGCTGGCCCTGCAGGCCGATTTCCAGTACGCGCAGGCGCTGGCCAGCAGCCAGGCCGGCGAGGCGCTGCGCCAGGGTGTCGAGCAGCGACTGCAGCAACGCCTGTTGGCCGGCGGCGCCCAGTACCTGGCGCGCCAGGCCGGCGCGCGAGGTTTCGCGCGGCAGCAGTTGCTGCACTTCACGCTCGCCACGCAGCAGCGCCGGCAGGTGCAGGCCCACCTGGCCTACCGAGTGAATCAGTTGGAAGTGCTCCGGGTAGCCATGGAACAGCGCCTGCCAGATGGCCTGGCTGCCAGGGCGCGGGCCCGGCTCGGCCAGGCGCCAGGTGTCGCCGTCGGCCAGCAGGCTGCCGTCGTCGCGGCCGTACGCCAGCAGCGAAGCCAGCAAGGCCTCGGCCTGGGGCGCCTGGGCCAGCAGGGTTGGCGCATGCAGGGCGCCGCCGTGGCTGTCGAGCAGGTCTTGCACGAAGCTGCTGCACAGGCTGTCCAGCAGCGGCTCCACTTCATCCACGTAGCGCTGGGCCACGGCGTCGCTGGCCACCGCGCCCAGGCGCGCCTGCAACGCAGGGCTCAGGCTGTCGGCCGCCAGTGCCGGCGCCGGCATGCCCGGCAGCGGCTTGGCCACCGCCACGGTTGCGACCTGCTTGACGTCTTCGGAGCGGTCACGGTGCAGGCGCACGCCACGGAAACGCGCGTTGCTGATGCTGATGACGGCGGCACCGGTGCTGTCGTACAGCACGAAGTCGGCCAGCAGCGAGTGCTCGGAACGGCGCACCAGGCGCACTTCGGCCAGGCACGGGGTGCCCGCCTGGCGGCTGAAGGCGATGCGCCCCAGCTTCACCGGCACGAACGCCAGCGCACCACTCTTGCGGCCTTCGCCGGCCAGCAGCTGGGTGATCAGCTGGAAGGCGCTGTCCAGCAGCGCCGGGTGCAGGTGCAGGGTATTCAGTTCGGCGGCGATGGCAGCCGGCACGCTGAGGCGCGCCAGCACCCGCTGGCCGTCGAGCCAACCTTCTTCCACGGCCTGGTACGCCGGGCCGTAGTTCAGGCCCACGGCGCTGGTCAGGCGCAGGTGCGCCTGGCGGTCGAAGTCTGCTTCGCGCGCCGGCAACTGCGGGGCACGCACGTCCAGCATCACGCCGCGCGCCTCGCCCGGGGAACGGGCGACCACGTGGTGCACCCAGGCTTCGTTCTCGCCGTGGTGGCGCGAGCTGATGTGCAGGGTGCCGTCGCTGTCGTCGATGCGCACGCGGGTCTTGCGGCTGCCTTCGGCGCCGAGAATCAGCGGGTTGTGAATTTCCAGTTCTTCGATGTCGACGAACTCGCCCGGCTGCAATTGCAGCGCCGCGGCCAGGGCCAGTTCGGTGAAGCCGGCGCCCGGGAACAGCACCGCTTCGCCAACCTTGTGGTCAGCCAGGGTGGGGAACAGCCGGGTGTCCAGGCGGTTCTCCCACACCAGCGGGGTGTGCGGCAGGCCGTGGCCCAGGTACGGGTGCACGCGCTTGCGCTGCAGCAGCTCGGCGGTCTCGCTGGTGACCGGCAGCACGAAGCGCTCGCCCTGCCATGGGTAGGCCGGCAGGTGCACGAAGCGCCCGGCCACCGGGAAGGTGTGCGCCAGTTGCGGCTCGACCCCGGCGATCAGCAGGCGCGCCAGGCTGCGGTCCACCAGCTGGGTGCTGTGGTTGTTGCGCTGCAGGGTGGCGACCACGGCGCCTTCGACGCCCTCGGCCAGCAGCGCATCGTTGACGTAGCTGCGCAGGATGGGGTGCGGGCCCACTTCCACGAACACGTTCAGGCCTTCGGCCACCAGGCCTTGCACCGCCTGCTGGAACAGCACCGGCTTGCGGATGTTGTGCCACCAGTATTCGGCGCCCAGGCCCTCGCCGGCCAGGCGCTGGCCAGTCACGGTGGAATAGAAGGGAATGGCGCCGGCCGACGGTTTGATGTCGGCCAGTGCCGCCACCACCTGCTCGGCGATGCAGTCCATGGCCGGTGAGTGGAAGGCGTAGTCCAGTGCCAGGCGGCGGACAAAGATCTGGCGTTCGTTGAGCACGGCCTCGAACTGGCTGAGGTCGGCGTCGGCGCCGGCCACGGTAGCGCCCTTGGCGCTGTTTTCACCGGCAATATGTACGCGGCCGTGCAGGCCCAGTTCCTCGATCAACGCCAGGGTGGCGTCGGCCGACAGGCCAACCGCCGACATCTGCCCGGTGCCACGGGTGAGGCCCTGCAGGCGGCTGCGCTGGTAGATGATGTGCGTGGCGTCGGCCAGGCTCAGGGCGCCACAGGCCCAGCCGGCGGCGACTTCGCCGACGCTGTGGCCCACTACTGCCACGGGCTGTACGCCGCGGCGCTGCAGCATGCGGGTAACCCCGACCTGCAGGGCGAACAGCGCGGGCTGGGCGATTTCGGTCAGTGCATAGCGGCCGTCACCGTTGTCACCGGCAAGCTCGGCGCGCAGCGAATAGCCGGCCATGGGCTGGAAGATGGCGTCGATCTGCGCCACGGCTTCGCTGAAATCGGGGTCGTCGAGCAGGGCCTTGCCCATGCCCTGCCACTGCGAGCCGTTGCCGGAGAACACCAGCACCGGGCCGTTGGCCTGGTCGGGCGCGCGGCCGCTTTCCACCAGCGAACTCAGCTCGCTCACCGACGGGTCGGCGGCGAAGTCCACCAGCGCCTGGGCCATGGCCTTACGGTCAGCATCGATGACCACCAGGCGGTGGGCATGCAGGTCGCGGCGGTACAGCGCCTGGTAGGCGACGTCGTACAGCGCCGGCGTGGTGCCGGCACTGAGGAATTCGGCCATTTGCCCAGCGGCCTGCGCCAGCGCGTCGCTGTCCTTGGCCGACAGCACCAGCGGCAACGCACGGTTTTCCACCGGCTGCGCGGCGGCAGGCGCGGCCACGTGGCTGCGCAGGATGACGTGGGCGTTGGCACCGCCGAAGCCAAACGAGTTGACCCCCACCACCAGCTCGCCTTCTGGCTTCAACGCCAGGGTGTCGGTGACCACCTGCAGGTTGAGGTCGGCGAACGGGATGTTGGGGTTGAGCCTGGTGATGCCGATGGTGGCTGGCACCTCGCGGTGCTGCAGGCAGTACAGCGCCTTCATCAGGCCAGCGGCGCCGGAGGCGGCTTCCAGGTGGCCCATGTTGCTTTTCACCGAGCCGATCGGCAGCACACGGCTGCGCTGCGCACCCAGCGCCTCGCCCAGTGCGCGGGTCTCGATGGGGTCGCCGACCGCGGTACCGGTGCCGTGGGCTTCCAGGTAATCGAGCTGGTCGGGGTGAATGCCGGCATTGCCGTAGGCCTGGCGAATCAGGTCGGCCTGGGCATCGGCGCTGGGCAGGGTCAGGCTGGATTTGCGCCCGTCGGTGTTGACGGCGCTGCCGGCCACCACGGCCAGGATGTTGTCGCCGTCGGCCACGGCCAGGTCATAGGCCTTGAGCAGGAACAGGCCGGCGCCTTCGGAACGCACGTAGCCATCGCCGGACTCGTCGAACGAGTGGCAGCGGCCGGTAGGCGACAGCATGGACGCCTTGGAGAAGATCAGGAAACCGAACGGGTGCAGGTGCAGGCTGATGCCGCCGGTGATCGCCTGGTCGATATCGCCGCTCTGGATAGCCTTGTGCGCCTGGTGGAAGGCCACCAGCGACGAGGAGCAGGCGGTGTCGACGGTCATGCTCGGGCCACGCAGGTCGTAGAAGTACGACAGGCGGTTGGCGGTAATGCTCGAAGAGTTGCCCGTGGCCGTGCCGGCGTCGATCGCCGCCATGTCCTCGGTGAGGCGGTAGGCGTTGTCGACGCTGGCTACGCCCAGGTACACACCACAGTTGCTGCCGCGCAGGCGCGAGGGTTTCACCCCGGCGTTCTCGAACAGTTCCCAGCCCATCTCCAGCAGGAACCGCTGCTGGGGATCCATGCTCGCCGCTTCGCGCGGGGAAATATTGAAGAAACCGGCGTCGAAGCGGGAGATATCCCCCAGCGAGCCTGCCGCGAAGGTATAGGCCGTGCCCAGGTGCGCCTTGTCGGGGTGCAGGTACTCTTCATGAGACCAGCGTGTGGCATCGGCCTGGGTCACCAGATCCCGCCCCTGCTGAAGGTTCTGCCAGAACGTCTCGCGATCAGAACCCGGGAAGCGGAAGGAGGTACCTATGATTGCAACTTTTCTTAACATTGACGAACACATTCCTTGGATCGTCGCGAGCATGATCACTGGGCGGCGTGATCAACCCCACGGCTACTATATAGACGGCAGACAAGGCCACCAGGTGCCCTGTGCAAACCTGAGACGCACGACGAGTGACACGTAGAGGCGCGAGATGGAAAAAGGCGAAGACTGGGGCTGTGCCCGGAGGGTGCCAGGGCGAATTCGGACCATGCCGAACGGCCTGACGACCCGATTTTGCGGCGCGAATGATGGCACATTGGGGGAAAGACGTGAAGGCTGGATAATGCCGCACCCCATGCCTGCCGTCGGGCCAAATGACGCACAAACAAAAACGCCGCTCAGTGAGCGGCGTTCTTGATTTAATTTGGAGCGGGAAACGAGACTCGAACTCGCGACCCCGACCTTGGCAAGGTCGTGCTCTACCAACTGAGCTATTCCCGCAGAAGACAACTTCGTGTATCAGCCATCTTGTCCGAACCGTTGATGTTCATCAGCGTTTCGATGGGGCAGATTTTGAAGCTATTTGAAGATCTTGGCAAGCACTTTTTTCAAAAAAATCGTTTTTTTTCACAGGGTTAGCGAAATAGCCGGTTAAAGGCCCCCGTAGCCGCTGCCGAAGGCTGCGTCTCGGGCGCGGACGGTGAACCTGACGCGTCCGGGACGCAGCCTTCGGCAGCGGCTACGGTCCGCCCATAACAATGACTATTTTTTCGCACAAACAAAAACGCCGCTCAATGAGCGGCGTTCTTGATGAATATGGAGCGGGAAACGAGACTCGAACTCGCGACCCCGACCTTGGCAAGGTCGTGCTCTACCAACTGAGCTATTCCCGCAAATGGCGTCCCCTAGGGGACTCGAACCCCTGTTACCGCCGTGAAAGGGCGGTGTCCTAGGCCACTAGACGAAGGGGACACGCTGCCCGGAACACATGGTGTGTGTTTCGGTGCCCAGACCCGCACCCTGAGGCTTGGTTCTGGTTTCACTCAACCCCGCCCGAAAGCGAAGCTGTTTAAAAATGGAGCGGGAAACGGGACTAGAACCTTGCCCGTAACTCTTTGATTAAGAAAGAGTTTCCGCGTATTCCCTATCAGGAATGGACACGATTATGGACTTATTCTTTCGCGATGGCAAGTGTTGTGCCAACTTTTTTTCTACCGCAGGCTGCTGATGTCCATCAACATCTGGAGCATCGCACGGCCACCTCGATCCCGCAAAGGAACCCGGAGCATGCAGAAGATCCGCTCCGTTCCTGCCGGTTGCGGTGGCTACAGGCTGGCGACCCGGGTGCCATGCCAGAGAGGAAATACGTGTCCAGCGCGGCTCAAGGAACTGCGCCAGCAGTTCGAGACGGGTCGGACCGCGCTGGACGACGTGCTCTGCAAAAGGGCGACCGAAACCACATGCAAACGATTCTATGGCGATGTTGATCGTGTTCGGGGCTTGACGATTGCAGTCGCGGCAGGTGTGCCGATTGCGATCTTCATCGGCCAGAGCCTGGGCTGACCGATGTCCTACCGGTTCATCGCGGCCATCGGTCTGGTGTCACTGGTGGCGATGGCGGCCACCTTGCCGCGCCAGATCGACATCGCGCCGGCGGGTAGTCTCATTGAGCAGGTCAAAGTGCTGGGCAGCGGGCGCCTGCTGATCGCCTTTGGCATGAACTTCTGCGCATGGGGCGGCACTTTCGTCGCCTTCGCCTACCTGCCCAGCATCCTGGCCGAGATCACCGGTTTCGGCCCGAACGGCGTGGCCTGGATGCTGGCCCTCTACGGTGTCTCGGTGATCGTCGGCAATGTCCTTGGCGGGCGGGTGTCCGACAAGAAGGTCGTGCTGGCGCTGATGCTCGGCGCGCAGGCGGCGGTGTTGTTGATCTTCACCTTCACGGCCGCGTCCATGCTCGGTTCGATTCTGACGCTCGGCGTGCTGGGCGCGCTGATGTTCTGCAACGTGCCGGGGCTGGCGCTCTACGTCGTGCAACTGGCCCAGCGCCATCGGCCGGGCAACGTAGACATCGCTTCCCCCCTCAACGTGTCGGCCGCCAATGCTGGCATCGCGCTCGGCGCCTTCATCGGCGGGCTGGTGGCGGATTCCCGGCTGGGGTTGGGGGCAACGCCTTGGGTCGGCGCGGTCATGGTCGGCATTGGCCTGCTGCTGACTATGTGGAGCGGCTGGCCCGACCGCAGAGAGACGGGGGCAGGTTCAGTGCTCTCGAACGCTGTTCGAGAGCACTGAACTTTGGAGGCGGCATGGACCACGTCTTGTTATCGACTGCGCTGACCTCTGGGGCTCGGGATCTTGCTCTTGGTGGCCGGAAACACCCTCGCGCTCAGGAAGTCCACCAGCGCCCGCACCTTCGGCGAGGGGTACTTGCTCGCCGGCCAAAGCACGTGGAAGACGCCGCCGCGCTCCACATGGTCTGCGAGGATGGGTTGAAGCCGGCCGTCGGCCAACGGCTCGCGGATGGCGAAGTCCGGCAAATAGGCGATCCCCAGTCCTTGCAGCGCGAAGCACACACGCGTCTCGATGTTGTTGCAGATCATCGAGGTGGGCAATGGCAGTTCGGGTGCGCCAGGTTCCTGTCGCAGCGCCCAGGTCTCCAATTTGCCGCTGTTGGGGAAGCGGTAGTGCAGGCAGGTGTGTAGCAGAAGATCGGCAGGTACTTGGGGTGTCCCCCGCAGTTCCAGGTAGCCAGGCGAAGCGATCAGCACCGAGCGGAAGGTACCCAACCTGCGCGCTGTGAGGCGAGAGTCGGTCGGCTCGCCCGTGCGTACAACCGCGTCGAAACCTTCCTCGATTACATCGACCATCCGGTCGGTGAAGTCCAGGTCCAACTCGATCTCGGGGTATTCGCGCATGAACTCGCCGAGTACGGGCAGTACGAGCGAGCTGACCAGCGGCAGGCTGACCCGCAGGCGCCCACGCGGCGCTGCGGTGGCTTGCGACAGTTCCAGTTCCGCCGCCTCGATCTCGGCCAGTATGCGGCGGCTGCGTTCCAGGAACAGCGTGCCCTCGGCGGTCAGCGTGACGCTGCGCGTGCTGCGGTGGAACAGGCGCACCCCCAGCTTTTCCTCCAGGCGCGCCACGCTCTTGCCGACGGCCGAGGCCGACACACCCAGCAGCCGCCCGGCGGCGACGAAGCTGCGCGTCTCGGCCACCTGCACGAACACCACAAAGCCGTTCAGGCTGTCCATGATCCGTTCTCCTCACGATTGCGGATACTTTGTTCCGCACATCAAGGAACTGTAGCCTACTTTTTCTTTAATAGAGAGCTTTCTATCGTTGAGGCATTGCCCATTGAATCGAGGTATTTGCCATGACAGCTCACCAATTTCCCCTGCGCCGGGGTGTTCCGCCCGCGCACCTCGCCGCACATGTCCAGGCCGTCGTGCAGCAGACACTGGACGACAGGCGCCTAGTGGGTGCCGTCGTCCTGATTGCCCGCGACGGCGAGCTGATCCACCAGCAGGCCACCGGCTTCGCTGACCGCGAAAACGCGCGACTGATGACCCTGGACACGGTGTTCAGGCTGGCCTCGGTCAGTAAGCCCATCGTCTCCACTGCGGCCCTGGTGCTAGTGGCACAAGGCCAGCTAGACCTGGACGTGGGCATCAAGCGCTGGCTGCCCGAATTCCAACCCCAGCTGGCCGACGGCCGCCCGGCACGCATCACGGTGCGGCAACTGCTCAGCCATACGGCCGGTCTTGGCTACCACTTCTTCGAGGCCGACGCAGCCGGCCCCTACGCACGGGCCGGTGTGTCGGACGGCATGGATGCGTCCGGCATCAGCCTGGAGGAAAACCTGCGCCGCCTCGCCAACGTGCCGCTGCTGTACGAACCGGGCACGGCCTGGGGCTACTCATTGGCCACGGACGTGCTGGGCGCGCTGATCGCGCGCGTCCACGGCACGCCGCTGGACGAGGCGGTGCGCCAACTCGTAACCGGCCCGCTGG
Source organism: Pseudomonas imperatae (assembly GCF_057128625.1). Classification (NCBI taxonomy): domain Bacteria; kingdom Pseudomonadati; phylum Pseudomonadota; class Gammaproteobacteria; order Pseudomonadales; family Pseudomonadaceae; genus Pseudomonas; species Pseudomonas imperatae. The sequence continues at coordinate 91,035 of NZ_JBSKHP010000004.1, forward strand.
GCATGGTCGATACGGGCTTCGTCGCGCGCGATCCCCAGCGCGTGGCTACTGCCTATGTGAACGACACGCCGCAGCCGCATCGGCTGGCCGAGGATGAGACGGTCTCGGCCTTCGAGGGCGCCGTGGGCATCACCTACAGCCCCTCCCGCATCTTCGATCCGCAGGCATTTCCTTCGGGCGGTGCGGGCATGGCGGGAACGGCGCAAGACCTGCTGCGCCTGCTGGAAGCTTTGCGCCAAGGCTGCGGTGCGTTCCTGCCCAACGAATGGATCGCGGAAATGGCGCGGGATCAAACGGACGGCCGGGAACTGCCCGATGCGCCGGGCTTCGGCTTCGGACTGGGATTCTCGGTCTTGCGCGACCCGGTGCTGGCCGCTTCCCCGGAATCGGTAGGCACCTGGCGCTGGGGCGGCGCCTACGGCCATTCCTGGTTCGTGGATCGGGCACAGGGCCTGAGCGTCGTGGCCTTCACCAACACGCTGTACGAAGGCATGTCCGGCCGCTTCGTCACCGACCTGCGCGATGCCGTCTATGGCGCGCTGGAGGTGCGGTGATGAAGACGAGTCCCGCACACATGGCGGCCATCGCGTTTCGTCGCGGTTCCACGCTGGACGATCTCGACTGCCTGACCGATGTCGAAACCGAACGTCCCGAGCCGGGGCCGCACGACGTGCGCGTCGCGGTTCATGCCGTCTCGGTCAATCCGGTGGACACCAAGATCCGGGCCGGCCGGGTCGCGGTGCCCGAGGGCGTCCGCTCGCTGGGCTGGGATGCCGCGGGCATCGTCGAAGCCGTCGGCGAAGCGGTCACGTTGTTCCAGCCGGGTCAGAAGGTCTACTACGCCGGCTCCTTCGATCGCAGCGGCAGCAATGCCCAGTTCCACCTGGTGGACGAGCGCATCGTCGGCCACATGCCCCGGACTTTGAGCGTCGCCGAGGCGGCGGCGCTGCCGCTGACTGCGCTGACGGCCTGGCAACTGCTGTTCGACCGCCTGGGAGTGGCGCCCGGCAAGCCGGCCGATGCCGGCAGCCTGCTGGTGCTGGGCGGCGCCGGCGGGGTCGGATCCATGCTGATCCAACTCGCGCGGCGGCTGACTGGCCTGACGGTGATCGCCACAGCCTCGCGCGGAGAAAGCCGCGACTGGTGCCTCGCCCTGGGCGCTCACCACGTCATCGACCACCGGCAACCGCTGGCGGCGCAGGTCGGCGTGCTGCCCGCGCCACCCGTCACCCACATCGCGGCGCTGTCGCATACCGCTGAACACCTGAGTGAACTGGCGGAACTGATCGCGCCGCAGGGCCGGCTGGCGATCATCACCGACCACGACAGCTTGGACGCCGCGCCGTTCAAGGCCAAGAGCGTGTCGCTGCATTGGGAGATGGTGTTCACCCGTCCGCTGTACCGCACACCGGACATGGTCGCGCAGCACCGCATCCTCGAAGAAGTGGCCGCGCTGGTGGATGCGGGCGTGCTGCGCTCGACCGCCCGCCATGTGCTGCATCCGCTGAATGCGGCCCGTTTGATCGAGGCCCATCGGCTGGCGGAAGGCGGTGGCGTTGCCGGCAAGGTGGTCGTGGCCCGCACGCTGGACGACACGGTGCAACCCGCGCAGGAGGCCGGACGATGAGCGCCGTTGCCCAAGACCGCCTGCCGCTGGCGCCGTTGCTGGCCCTGGCGATGGCAGCCTTCATCACCATCCTGACCGAAGCGCTGCCGGCCGGTCTACTGCCGCAGATGGCGCAGGGACTGATGGTGTCCGAAGCCTGGGTCGGCCAGACCGTGACGATCTACGCCATCGGTTCGCTGGTGGCGGCGATTCCGCTGACCGCCGCCACGCAAGGCGTGCGCCGCCGCCCGCTGCTGCTGGCGGCCATCGCCGGTTTCGTCGTCGCCAATACCGTCACGACGTTCTCCGGTAGCTATGTTCTGACGATGGTGGCCCGCTTCCTCGCGGGCGTGTCGGCCGGGCTGCTGTGGGCGCTGCTGGCGGGCTACGCCGCGCGCATGGTGCCCGAGCACCAGAAGGGGCGCGCCATCGCTATTGCGATGGTCGGCACGCCACTGGCACTGTCGCTGGGCGTGCCGGCCAGCACCTTCCTTGGCAACCTGGTCGGCTGGCGGACGTGCTTCGGCATCATGAGCGCGTTGGCGCTGCTGCTCATGGTGTGGGTGCGCGTCCAAGTGCCGGACTTCGCCGGGCAGGCAGCGGGCAAGCGGCTGCCGCTGGGCCGTGTGTTCACCATCGCCGGCGTGCGCCCGGTCCTGTTCGGGGTGCTGGCCTTCGTGCTGGCGCACAACATCCTCTATACCTACATTGCGCCGTTCCTCGCGGCGGCGGGCATGGCCGAGCGGACGGACCTGGTGCTGCTGGTATTCGGCGTCACCTCACTGCTGGGCATCTGGATCGTCGGCGTGCTGATCGACCACCACCTGCGTGCGCTGACGCTCGCCAGCACCGTCGTGTTCGGGGTGTCCGCGCTGGCGCTCGGCGTGGCGGGCGATGCGCCTGTCGTGGTCTATGTAGCGGTGGCCGCCTGGGGCCTGGCCTTCGGTGGTGCGGCGACGCTGTTCCAGACGGCGCTGGCCAACACGGCGGGTGAAGCGGCGGACGTCGCGCAGTCCATGCTGGTCACCGCCTGGAACACGGCGATTGCCGGTGGCGGCATCGTGGGCGGTGTGCTGCTCGAACGGCTGGGCGTTGGCGCTTTCGCCCCGGCCTTGCTGGTGTTGCTGGTGGCGACGCTGGTGGTGGTGTGGGCGGCCAGGCGGCACGGCTTTCCCGCTCCGGCGGGTGCGGCCGGGTCATGCCCGGCAACGACGCCCGATCGACGGACAGAAGTGCAGCCATGAACGGCGCGCGCGCACTGTTCTTCATCGCACTGGGGCTGTTCGGCCTGTATGCCGTCGAGTTCGGCGTGGTCGGCATCCTGCCGGCCATCGTCCAGCGTTACGGCATCAGCGTGGCCCAGGCCGGCGGATTGGTCGTCAGCCAGATGTGGATGACCTCGGCGGCACCGGATGAACCAGAGTTCGCCACCAGCCTCTATGTTCCGGCGGCCAACCTCGATGTGGTGCTCAGGGCCGCGGTCAGGGGCGGTTTCATCGAAGCAATAGGGATGCAGGGAACGGTCTGGAGCGGCTGGCTGTTCGCGGCGTTAGCGATGGCTGCCGTGCTGGGCAGAAAGCCCTGGCGCTCAAACCTGCATGGATACATGGAGGGATGAGAATGTCAGGATTCCCAAGGAGCCTGCCGCCACTGTTCGGCAAGAAACTCCACGAATGCGCTGACCCGGCGAGGGACGGGAGCACCTTGCACGCGCACCGCCTGGATTAGCACCGCAGGTTCGGCCCAGTCGGGGAGCACGCGCACCAGATCGCCGCTGCGCAGTTCTTCGGCCACGTCCCAGGTCTCGCGCAGCGAAATTCCCAACCCGGCCCGACTCCAGTTCCGCAGCGCATCCCCGTTGTCGCTGCGCAGATCGCCTGCCACTTCGACGTTCTCAGTTCTGCCGCTCCGCCCCGCATGCTTGAGTGTCCAGCGGTTCTGGCGCAGGCCCGGATAGGCGAACAACAGGCATTGGTGCCGCGGCAGTTCGCGCGGGTGCGCGGGAATGCCCATGCGCCGCAGGTAGGCCGGGGCCGCCACCAGTATGCGCCGGCTTTCGGCCAGCCGCCGACTGATGAGGCGCGAATCGGCCAGCCGGCCGACGCGCACGGCCAGGTCGAGATCGCTGTCATAGAGATCGACAACGTGATCGCTCAGTTGCAGATCGAACCCCAGTTGGGGATGGTGTTCGCGAAACGCGGCGATCGCCGGCGCCAGGTAGCGCGCTCCCAATGGAACCGGCGCCGTCACGCGCAGCGTGCCCGTCAGCGTCTGCACGCCTTCCCTGGCGACATCGGCAGCTTCATCCAGCAGCGCCAACGCGGGACGGGCGCGCTCAGCGACAGCCCGGCCTTCATCGGTGATGCGCAGCTGCCGCGTGCTGCGCTCGAACAGCCGCGCGCCCAACGCCTGTTCCAGACGTGCGATCTGCTTGCTGACCGTGGCCGGCGCCAGGTCCAGCGCGCGGGCGGCGGCAGAGAAGCCGCCGCAGTCCACGACCTTCAGGAACACCATCAGATCATCCAGGTTGCGTATCGTCATTTATTCCGATCCATCACAGATGTTTCTCCAATCTACTCCTTTTTGGAAGCATGTGACATCCCCAGAATGATGGCTGGATCACTGCGTTCGTCACGCCATCAGGCGACGAACCCCACCCTGGAGTCGCCACATGCCCGTAGCCATCTATGTTTTCACCCTTTGCGCCTTCGCCATCGGCTTCACCGAGTTCATCAGCATCGGTCTGGCGGCGTCCCTGGCCGACAGCCTGCAAGCGAGTGCCGCGCAAGTGGGGCTGGCGGTCACGCTGTATGCTGTCGGCGTGGTGATCGGTGCGCCGATCCTGACCGCGCTGGCGTCGGGATGGTCACGCAAGCGCCTGCTGCTGGTCGCTATGCTCGCCTTCACCGCCGGCAATGTGCTGGCGGCGCTGTCCACCGCTCTACCGCTGCTGTTGGCCGCGCGCCTGCTGTCGGGTCTGGCGCATGGCGTGTTCTTCGCGGTGGCCTCCAGCGTGGCGACGCGGCTGGTCGCGCCGGAGCGGGCCGGCGCGGCGCTGTCGCTGGTGTTCGGCGGCGTGACCGTGGCGATGGCGCTGGGCGTGCCGGCGGGCACCTGGCTGGGCAGCGTATTGCCCTGGCAATGGATCTTCGCGCTGATCGCGCTGTGCGGACTTGCGGGCGTACTGGGCGTTGCCCGTTGGATGCCCGCAGGCGCGGGCGACATTGCCAGCAGCGGCCCCGGTTTGCGCCAGTTATTAGCCCTGTTCGACCGCCGCCTGCTGGCGGGGGCTAGCCTGCCGCTGCTGTCCTATACCGGCTCCTTCGCCCTCTACACCTTCATCACACCCTTGCTGTTGCAGGTGACGCATACCGACATCCGTGGTGCGAGCTTGATCCTGCTGGCCTATGGCATTGGCGCGGCGATCGGCAATGTAGTGGGCGGACGGATGACCGATCGCATCGGTGTGGACCGCGCCTCGCTCTGGCTGCTGGCGGGCATCGCCGCCGTGCTGGCGCTGATCGGCTTGGCTCAGGGCAGCTTCGCGTTCATGGTGATCCTGGTCATGGCGCTGGGCCTGACCACCTACGGCGCCATTCCGCCGCTGCAATCGCGCATCCTGGGATTGGCACGCCGCCATCGGCCGCAGGCGCTGGACGTGGCGTCCGGGCTGAATATCGCGGCCTTCAATGCCGGCGTGGTCGTCGGGTCGATGCTGGGGGCGGCCAGCCTGGAGCACTGGGGCCTGACCAGCTTGGCTTGGGTCGGGCTGGCCGTGGCGCTGCTGGCATTGCTGACACTGGGCTGGCAGCGGCGTTTGCCGTCCATGCGCTTCACCGCATCCGCGCCAGCCAAGTGAAGGGCGCTGACATGGCCTTGCATCCCGAGGTTCGCGCCTTTCTCGACACGCGCCGCCAGACCGATTCCGGCATCGACTACGGCCGGATTGGCGCGGCGGAACTGCCGCCGGGTTCGCCATCCCGGCCAGCCCGGCCCCGCCGGGGACTGAACCGCTGCGGATCGAGAGCCGGCGCATCCCCACCCGTGCAGGCGGCATCCGGGCGCGCGCGTATGCACCTCCGGCTGGCGAACCTCAGCCGATCACGGTGTTCTTCCACGGCGGCGGCTTCTGCATCGGCGACCTGGAGACGGCCGACAGCCTTTGTCGCAGCCTGGCCATTCATTCGCACAGCATCGTGGTTTCGGTGGACTATCGGCTCGCTCCCGAGGCGCCGTTCCCTGCCGGTGTGGAAGATGCGCAGGACAGCGTGGCATGGGTAGCCCGGCACGCCGCATCCTTCGGTGGCGACGCCACGCGCGTGGCGGTGGCCGGGAACAGTTCCGGCGGCAACTTCGCAGCGGTCGTGGCGCAGTGGGCTGGCGATGAGCAGATCGACTTGCTCCATCAGCTCCTGCTGTTTCCCGTTACCGATATCAGTCGTGAGTCGGCGTCCTATGCTGCGTTCGCCGAGGGCTACTTCCTGACAGCGGGCATGATGCGCTGGTTCCTGCGGCACTACCTGCCTGCGGCTGGTCTGGCGATTGATCCGCGCGCATCTCCGCTGCTGCAAGGTGATCTGGCCGGGGTCGCGCCAGCGACGATCTTCACCGCCGAATACGACGTGCTGCGCGACGAAGGCGAAGCCTACGGGGACGCGCTGCGGCGGGCGAGCGTGCCGGCCCACTTCAAACGCTGGAATGGGCATATCCACGACTTCGCGCTGATGGCCGAGCACATCACCGATGCGGACACGACATTGCGGGAAGCGGGAGAAGCCCTACATCTGGCGCTGCACCTACGATAGCCGACATGGGAGGCTGCGATGGAATTACGACACCTGCGCGGCTTCCTGGCCGTCGCCGAAAAGCTGTGCCTGGACGTGTCGCCGAGCGACTGCACATCGCGCAGTAGCCGATGTCGCGCGCCATCAAGGAACTGGAAGAGAAAATGGGCGTGATGCAGTTAGACAGCGCACCTCTAGCCAGGCTAGTATTTTACGATGTCAAACTTTACCGCGTCCGGTATTCGGGTAGCGCTTACAGAGAAACGGTTCATGGTCGACGAAAGCCGGCGCATCCAGTCTTTGGAGCGAGCGATGCTGCTGCTCGAAGCCATTGCTGCGGCAGGAGGCGAAGCGCGCCTGATTGATCTCGCCGCGCAACTCAACCTGCACAAGAGCACGCTGCATGGGTTACTCAGCACCCTGGCCGCGATGGGATACGTTTCCCGTTACGGCACGCGGTACGCGCTCGGGTTGCGCCTGCGCGAGATTGCGCAGCCGTTGGCCGATGCCGATGCAGCCCTGCGCACGGCATTTACACCCGCGTTGCATGCATTGGCCGAGCGCAGTGGCGAGACCTGCTACCTGGCAGTGCCCTGCGGCACACGGGAATACCTTTACATCGATGCCCTGGAAGGTCCGGCAGCCTGCGTGTGGCCAGCCCACGTGGGCGTCGCGAAGGCTTGACCACATCGGCCATCGGCAAAGTCTTCCCCGCCCACGATCCCGCATTGGTACGCGGCCTGCGCCGGTCCGAATCAATGCCGGTGGCGCTGGAGAAGGAATTGGCGGCCATCACCGAACAGGGCTACGCCCTGGACCTTGAGGAAGCCGAAACAGGGTTGAACTGTCTGGCCCTGCCTCTGCGCCGGCAAGGACGTGTCGTTGCAGCACTTGGGGTGGCCGGGCCATCCCAGCGCCTGCGCAAACCAGCCCTGCGCCGCCTGGCCGCAACAGCCATGCGAGAAATGTTCGACATTCTCAAACTTTAGCCGCCAACCGGTCAAAGAGCCTTTCCCCGCAAGCCATCAGTGGGAATAATCGAAACCTCCTGCAATCTTTATGGAGTTTTCGCGATGTCTCACGCATTGAACGAATCGACCGTCCAGCACTCCATCGAGCGCGCCCAGGCACTCGCACGGGAACAGCACTTCGCCATCAACATTGCCGTCGTGGACGGGGCCGGCCTGCTACGCGGCTTCCTGCGCATGGACGATGCAGTGCCGGGTGGCATCGACGTGTCGATCAAGAAGGCCCGCACCGCCGCGCTGTTCCGTACCGACAGCCTGGAACTCGGCGCTACAGCCCAGCCGGGTGGTGCGATCTACACGCTGGAGGCGACCAATGGTGGCCTTATCAGCTTTGGTGGCGGTGTGGTACTGCGCGACGAACAGGATTGCGTTATCGGTGCCGTCGGCGTGGCCGGTGCCACGGTCGATGCGGACCAGGCCATCGCGTTGCACGCGGCGAGCCGGACATGACGCAGGCGCACCGTACCCATCCCGGTGTCTGGGCGCTGGCCGTCACGGCGTTTGCCATCGGCGTGGCAGAGTTCATCGTGGTCGGCGTATTGCCGGCTATTGCTGACGACCTGGGTGTGCCGATGGCTCGCGCCGGCGGGCTGGTCGGGCTGTACGCGCTGGCGCTGGCATTGGGCACGCCCATCGTCGTACTGGCACTGGCGCGGCTGCCGCGCAAGCCGCTGCTGCTGGCGCTGGTGGCGGTGTTCCTGGCCGGCAACCTGCTGTCGGCGCTGTCCGCAAGCTACGAACTGCTGCTGGTCGGGCGCATCCTGACCGCCATGGCGCATGGCAGCTTCTTTGCCATCGGCGCCACCGTCGCGGCGCGGCTCGCACCCGAGGGCCAAGCCAGCCGCGCCATCGCGGTGATGTTCGCTGGCTTGACCCTGGCGATGGTGATCGGTGTGCCGCTGGGTAGCCTGATCGGCAACTCGCTGGGCTGGCGCCTGCCGTTCTTCGCGGTGGCAGTACTGGCGGCACTGGCTTGGCTGGCGACGGCGCGCTGGGTGCCGGCGCTCCCGACGCCGGCAGCTGGCTCGGCGGGCAAGCAATTGGCGTCGCTGACCAGCCCGCCCATCCTGACGATGATGGCCATCACCGTGCTCGGCTTCGGCGCGAGCTTCGCTGCCTTCACCTTCATCACACCGATCCTGACCGAGATCACCGGCTTCTCGACGCATACGGCCAGCGGCCTGCTGGTGGTGTTCGGCATCGCCACGCTGGTCGGCAATCTCGCCGGCGGGCGTAGGGCAGCTAGCCTGGGCTGGACGTTGGCGCTGCGGCGCATGTTGGCTGGACTGGTGCTGGTTGCCTTGGCCGTGGCACTGCCTTGGAAGTGGGCGATGGTGCCGCTGCTGTTCGCCTGGGGCGTCCTCGCCTTCGGCATGTCGCCGGGTTTCCAGGCCGGCATGCTGGAAACTGCCAAGCGCTGGACACCGCGCTCGGTGGATTTCGCCTCGGCGCTGAATATCTCGGCCTTCAACCTCGGCATCACCCTGGGCGAGACGCTGGGCAGTGGCCTGGTCGCACAAGGACAAATGGCAATGACACCGTGGGCCGGCGTAGCACTGGCGCTGCTGGCACAAGCGCCGCTGGGGTGGCTGGCGCATAGGCATGCACGCACCGAAACCGATCCCGTTCAATCACAAGGAGGATGAAAGGAAGAACCCGAACTTGAAATCCGCCCGACCGAAGTCCCTGCCAGCAACGGGTTAAAAATTGATCCACTCACCATCACCACCAACGGTCCAAAACTTTTGCACCGTTGGTGACAGTACCGTTGTCGCAGCAAGTTAAGGGCCTGCACGATGCACCTGTACAACGTGGAATTTGCTCGCTCCGCTAAAGTGACAGATGGCAGCCCGTTTGGAGCGATCTACTGATGGAAACCGTACCTGTGCAGCCTCTCTTGCTTGGCCCACAAGTGCATCCCGGTGGAAGAACTTTTGCGCTATCCGCTGGTGCGGTGCTACCCGGTAGCATGCGAAGGTTATACCCGGCAGGTGGATCGCCTGCTGTGCCTGTATGCCGCGCCATCAGAGACGCTGACGCGCTCCATCAAAACGTGCAGGCGATCGAGTCGCTAGAGGCCACCCGATCAGGATATGCCCCGCTTCCTTAGTCCTCGCGATCGTACCGGAACAGGCAGTTCGCGCTACGCTCATATGACCAGACCCGGCTTTGTACAAGCCAGGCAGAACGCCCTCTTCGCCTCATGGGCGACGCTACTGATCGCGGCGGAGGGTTCGCACGAAGCGCTCTGTCTGCACGAGCTTTTTCTGTTCGGGAACACCACATCAGTACGACCGGCACATGAACCTGCGCCACGTGGCAACTGTGGTCAACTGTCGTACGTTCGTGAGGCAGGCCGATTCGTTGGCCCCATGCGCAGGCATGAGGAACAGTCGGGCGTCAATGATGGAAGCATCCAAACATGGGAAACTTTCTCAGCATGGTGGCTTTTCCGGTTCGTTTTCAAGCTCGAATTACAGCGTTCTGTCCGCTGTCGGAGAACCATTCCAACAACCAAAGGAAGAAACACCATGAGGATACGCCACCTGCACTATTTCCTGATCGTCGCCGAAGAACAGAGCTTTGCTCGCGCCGCAGAGCGGGTTCATATCGAGCCCTCGCCACTGTCCCGAGCCATCAAGGAGCTGGAGAACCAGCTCGGCGTCAGGCTTCTCCACCGCTCCAAGGGGCGCATACGGCTAACCTGGCCTGGCGAGGTTTTCCTCGAAGAGGCACGACGCATGCTTTCTTTCATGGATAACGCCAAGACACGCGTCCACTCTGCCTCGCAGGGCTATCGCGGCCGGCTGCGTATCGGCCTTACCGATAGCCTTGCTCAACCGCGGCTCACGCAGTTGCTCGCTCGATGCAGAGAGGAGGAGCCTCGCACCGAGGTTCGCATCACCGAAATGACTGTCAACCAAATGCTTCAGGCTCTTCGCCATGATCAGATCGATGTCGGCTTCACGGTGGACGGCGAAGCCACCGATGGATGCGTCAAAGAAATGGTCTGGGCCGAGCGCCCCGCGATTGCCATCCCCACCCACCATCCGTTGCTTGCCTTCGACAAGATCCCTCTGACCGAAGCTCTTCGCTATCCACTGATCCTTTGCCACCCGGAACGGTGCGCGGGCGGCCATAATGTCATTCGTCGCTGGTTCAATGATGGCGCATTGCCCACACTCTCCGTTGCCGAGTATGTTTCGGGCCATGAGCCGATGATCATGCTCGTCGCCGCAGGCTATGGCATCGGGATCGGCCTGGAGTCGCAGATTGCGCTCTACAGCCATCCCGATGTCATCATCAGGCAGGTCGTGGATGAGGTTCCCAACACGGCGACGTTCATTGTGGTCCCGGAGAAGCGTTCCTCCATAGAGCTGGAGCGCTTCATAAAGCGAGCGCAGGAAATCGGCAAAACCTCGGCCAGCTGACGCTTATGTCGGCACCATGATGCATGGCATCGTTGATGACGCCATGCTTTTTTTGTCAGCTATACGACCCAAAAAGTTGCTCCCGACACTCGCTACAAACAGGACACCTTGCGGCCAGATGAGATAGCCGGCGCGATTCTCGCGCCTGAAGCGCAACAGCCACATGTCAATACCTGTCAGTACAATTCGTCGGACTTTTTTGGTCCCCCGAACGGTGAAAACCGACGCCATCGACCTGCACATCGAATAGGCAGAGGGGTATCGGCTTTGCCTGTGCTTTATCAAGTCGCCTCAATTCCGAATATTGGCATTTCCAGGGATCGAGTTGACAGCGATGAGTTCTGAAACAGCACCAGGTTAATTGCAACCCATGAATGCGGTGGTCAGCACGATCCTATTGATTGATGTGTTCTGACGGTGACGCTCTTCTAATGCGGCTCAGACCCATGAAGATCCACCGAGCATCAAGGAGTGACCATCATGTTTCATCAGAACCCCGCTCCGGCACCGGAGCGGCGCATACTGCGCCGCGCAGAAGTTGAGGCAAAGACGGGCTTTAAGCGAGCCCACATCTACAGCCTCATGAAAGAGGGCAAGTTTCCCAAGGCCATGCGACTTGGCGTTCGCGCCGTGGGCTGGGACTCCGCCGAGATCGACCAATGGATCACCGACCGCCTTAAAGAGCGCGTCTGACCCTGCTCCCCATTTCCTTCACGAAGAGGAGCACGTCATGCAGGTGATTTCCGTCATCTCTACCAAAGGCGGCGTTGGCAAAACAACGATCGCCGCAAACCTCGGTGGCTTCATCGCCGACGCAGGACTGCGGGTGCTGCTTCTCGATCTCGACATACAGCCCACGCTCTCGTCGTACTACGAACTGGCTGACCGCGCACCCGACGGCGTCTATGAGCTGCTGGCCTTCAACGAGCGCGACATTTCGCAGTTGGCCTCGCGCACGGCGGTCGAGCGCCTGGACATCGTTCTGTCCAACGATCAGCACCGGCAATTGAACACGTTGCTGTTGCATGCCCCTGATGGCCGGTTGCGGCTGCGAAACCTCCTGCCGGCGTTCGAGCCGCACTACGACCTGGTTTTGATCGACACCCAGGGCTCCCGCAGCGTGCTTCTCGAAATGGCGGTGCTGGCATCGGGGTCCGCGGTTTCGCCAGTCACGCCCGAAATCCTTGCTGCTCGCGAAATGCGGCGTGGCACCGTGCAACTCATCCAGGATATCGGCCCGTATCGCCATCTCGGCATTGAGCCACCGCCCTTGCAGTTGCTGATCAACCGGGTGCCTGCCGTGTCGTCCAATGCCCGCCTGATCCGGCAGACATTGCGGATGATCTTCCGTGAGCAGACAGGCGTCCAGGTTCTGGAGACCGAAGTCCCCGCGATAGAAGCATTTCCACGTGCAGCAACGCAGAGTCTTCCGGCTCACCGTGTCGAATACCGGCGCCCGAAAGGCAGGCGCGCCCCTGCCGCACTCGACATCATCCGCTCCCTGGCCACCGAGTTATGCCCGCAATGGCGTGAGCGTTTCAACCTGGTCACCGGCAAGATCGGGAGGAGGCATTCTCATGTCGAACGCCCATGAGCTTGCGCGAGGCCACAAGCAACTCCTGCCTCTTATTGAATTTGCATTGAGCGAAGGCTGGGCTGTTTCGCGCACGTCGGGCGGGCACCTCAAGTTCATAAAGCCGGGATTGCCGCCGATATTCACGAGCTCGACAGCCAGCGATCACCGCGCCGGGCGCAACGCCCGCGCAATGTTGCGCCGCGCGAACCGCCAGAGTGCCGAAGCCCGTCCTGATGGAAAGGAGACCGGCCATGGCTGATATCTCCGAACAGGAAATGGCGGCGAAGCTGATGAGCGATGGCTTCGGCCGCACTGGCCCGGTGGCCGGCGCACTGACCGATCCGGTCGCGGATACCCCGATGGTCGTAACGCTTGATGAGTTGCGTCCGTACGAGCTTGATCCGCGCCTTACCCGTAACCCGCTCTATGACGAAATCAAGGCCTCGATCCGCGAACGCGGCCTGGATGCACCACCACCGATCACCCGCAGGCCTGGTTCAGCCCACTACATCATTCGCAATGGAGGCAACACCCGGCTGGCCATACTGCGTGAGTTGTGGACCGAGACCAGGGATGAACGCTTCTTCCGTATCGGTTGCCTGTTCCGCCCCTGGCCTGAGCGCGGCGAGATTGTCGCCCTGACCGGCCACCTCGCAGAGAACGAATTGCATGGCAGTCTTTCGTTCATCGAGCGCGCGCTTGGCGTCGAAAAAGTTCGTGAACTCTACGAGCAGGAAGATGGCAAATCGCTGTCGCAATCGGAGCTTGCCCGGCGTCTCAAAGCCGACGGCTATCCTGTTCCACAGCCCCATATCAGTCGCATGCAGGAGGCCATCCAATACCTGCTGCCGGTCATCCCGAACGTTCTCTACGGAGGGCTGGGCCGCCATCAGGTCGAGCAACTGACCGGCTTGCGCCGGGCCGGCGCCAGGATCTGGGAGGCACGCGCCGCGACCAAACAGGTGGATGTTGATTTCGCCACGCTGTTCCAGGACGTTCTTGCCGTCTTCGATGGGTCGCCCGGCAACTTCAACATCCAGCGCGTTCAGGACGAACTGATCGGCCAGATGGCCGACCTGCTCGGTGTGCTGTATGACACGCTCGCTCTCGAAATCGTCGACTCCGAGAAGCGCTGGCAAGTTTTGACCAGTGAACCCGCCGCGGCACCACCGGCCACGCCTGCCGTGGCGACATTACCGCAGGCCGCGCCTGCGCAACTTTCCCCGCCCACACCCTCGACGCCACCGCAGCGTGAGACGCCAGTCGCGGCATCAGAGTCCAGCCTGCAGGCGCAGCCTCCCGCATCTGACGATCAGCCGGACGATGAAAGCCAGCGGTCTGCGCTGCTTCAGGAGCACATTGTCTCGCCTGCTCCAACGACCGATCGCCTCCAGTCGATCCAGCGCCTGATTGCCGACCACACTGGAGAGGCGCACAACGACTTCGAAAGCAACGTCCTTCAGGCTATTCCCGTTCAGGTCGGCGGTCTGTATCCGATCTCGGATGTATGGCACATCGATCCCGGCCTGGACGAACCCGACCGTTTGCGTACGCATATTGCGCAGTTCGCACTGGAAATTGCCAGTGAAGCTGGCGTGGGAGACCATATCGTCCCGTCCGATGACGGCATCGGCTTCTCATGCGCGACCGATACCGAGCGCATGGGCTCGGCCGGCGCAATGGCGCTCCCCGGTGCAACCCTGACGCTACTGCACGTCCTGAGCGCGCCTTATCTGTCGGCCAGCGCCTCCCCGGCGCGTATCGACACTTCGCGATTGGCAGGAGATTTGGCAGTCCTGCTGCTGGGGATGGCACAGCGGGCTACCCCCTCTCGGGGCCAGTCCCATGTTCTGACCGACAACGGCCTGGTGAAACTGTTCCGGCTGATGCGGCTCTCGCGTCGACTGCTGGAGATTGAGGCAGGCACCATGGATGGCGATAGCGCCATGCCTGGGTCATGAGGGGAGGCGCCATGTCGAATCCCCATCCTCTCAATCAGGCAGTGATCGCGCAGGCGCTCCACGATTTGCGTAACGGTCAGTTGCGCCGCGCCAAGTCCATGGGATTTGAGGACGCGGATCTCGATGCACTCAAACATCCCGCATTGGCCAGCGCGCTGGCCAATGCCCTGGTTTCCTGGTGCTGCGTAACGGTCAATCGCGATGTCGTGCAACGACTGCTGCATCAGGCCGAGGACGTGACCCAGGAGGTGGTCAGGATCGACCGGTTGCTGCGCCTGGGCGCCAGTACGGAACTCATCAGCAAGTTCTTCGGCCTGACCCACCAGGAGATCGCCCTGCGCCGCGATATCATTGGCCTGCCGAAACGCAAGGGGCGCCACCCTGTCCTGACAGAAGAGCAGGATTGCGATCTATGGAACCGCTGGTCGGAAACCGTCAAGGAGCGCGGTGTGGCGCTGACCGACGAAACGGCGATGCTCGACATTGCCGCAGACCTTGCCGAAAGCATGAATCTGCCCATCTCAGTCATCTGGAGCGCCATCGGCAGGTGGATCGATGAAGGGCTGGTTTGAGCATGGACCGCTCACGCCGATCAAGCGGTCCCGTACCGCTGGGCGACCTTTTCGATCAGGCGCTTCAGCGAATGCAGGTTCACCAACCGCAGCCCGCACCGGACCAACCAGCCCCATCTCGCCAGACTGACGGTTTCATTTTCAGCGGCAATCGCCATGACTCCGTGCCTCGCGCTTTGCTCACCGACAATCGCCTGACGCCGCTGGAACGCAACGCCTGGCAAGTGTTCCGGTTGTTGCTCAACGACGATGGCATCACGGCTCTCCCGACCTATGACCAGCTTGCTCCCTGGCTGGCCTCGATGCCATGCGCCACCCGAGCCTCGCATGAAACGGTCGCCCGCGCGCTGACCCTGCTACGCCTCACTCGCTGGATCAGCCTGGTGAGGCGGCGGCGCGACCCCAGGACCGGGCGCATCCAGGGCAACCTCTATGTTCTGCACGACGAACCTCTCACGCCGTACGAAGCCATCCAGCTCGACGCCGATTATCTGGGGGTGGTCAGTCAGTCGCTGGACCACGCCAGCAAATCCATCCAGCGCGTCGGCGTCCACACGCTCAAGGAAATGATCGACGACCCTCTGCTCAGCGGCAGGGAACTGCCGAGCCGGCTGCAGGTGATATCGCGGCGTCTGGCCGCGCAAGGGTGGACTGAACCAGCGACTTATCCACAGCCTGGGGATAATTACGATTCCGAAGACGGGGAAGACGGCCTTCTTCGGAATCGTGACGCACCTTCTTCGGAATCCGAAGTGGGCGAAAAACCCCGGAAAACCGGCTCACTTCGGAATCCGAAGACCGATAGTACAGTACGTAAAGAAAAAGAAATAAAAGAAGTACGTACAGTACCGCGCGGGATGGGCATGCTTCGCCTTCCCGAGCGCTTCATGTCGCTCAAGGCAGAACAGCAATCGGGCGCATTGGCCGCGTTGCAGCCGGTTGATCCCGACCTGCATCAGGCTGTTCTCGATGAGTGGGATGCCCGCTGCCGTGCCAGCGCCGTGCGCAATCCGGCCGGTTACCTGTTTGGCATTATCCAGAAAGCCATGCGCGGTGAGTTCCGTGCCTGGGCTGGACAGAGAACGCCACCCGAGACAACAGGCGCACAGCCCGAGAAACCACGGCAACCCGTAGATCCGGAAGTGGCACAGGCCCATATCGCCCGGCTACGCTCGATGCTTCGCTTGTCGTAGGGCTTGCGTCTATCGGTGAGTAGTCGCGGCCATGCCAGGCCATTCGCGGGCGTCGACCATGACGAGGATATTCCACTCAGTTCCATAGTCGCCTATACCCCAGGTATAGCGAAACATGAAGCCTTCCAGCCTCGGTCATCAAGCGCTTTATCGTGGTCGACGGGCGAGCGTCCACCGAGAGCCATGGACGCCTATACCCTGGGTATAGCGCAACACGCAGCCTTCCAGCTATTGCATCTAGGTCTTTGCCCTGGCTGACGAGGCCGAAAGTCCACTGAGAGCCGTGGACGCCTATACCCCGGGTATAGCGCAACACACAGCCTTCCGGCCTCGGGTAGCCGTGAGCCGGTCCGACCGGGAATTCGAATGTCCACCGAAGGCCATGGAAGCCTATACCACTGGTATAGAAGAACAGCCTGCCTTCCCGATCCGGTTAGATTTCGTGAACCTCGCTCCCACGAATAGATTCCCGGTTCCGATACCGGGCCAGCCGTCCCGCCGCCTGCTCACAAACAGGCGCTGCTCCGGTGCGGTTTGATGACTGACGGCCTTCCGGCCAATGGCGATGCTGACCTCTCGTTCCAATACCGGGAGTCGTCAACATGGCAAACGAAACAGAATCTCTGCAGTTGAACCTGGGGTCCCTGCGCAGCGCGATGTCGCTGACGTTGCACACCCATCATGCCTCGCGCATCTGGCACGGGCGCACACCATCCGAAGGCAAGCCCGGCATCATCGGCCTCAACGGCTTTGTCGCCATCATGAACAAGCTGAAGCGCGGCGCCGAGCAGGACGATCCCTATTCGGACTGGTGGATGCTGCGCATCGAGGACAAGCTCAGCGCAACCAAGGAGCAGCTTCAAACCCTGCGCGAGCAGGTCGATCAGGCGCTCGCCGACATCCCGCAGGCGCTCAGCCTCGGCGAAAACCTCAATGTCCAGCCGGTCAAGCTGCCGCTGTTCGTTTCCTCGCAGCTCGGCTTCATGGCCGTGTATCTCCTGGCCGACTATGACGATCTTGCCCGGCGTTTGATCCTGGCGCATCACACGGCCCTGATCGACCGCAGCACGCTCGAACGCTGGCTGGGCGAAGGCGCGCATTCCCTGCGCAGTCTGTTCAGCCTGGCGCAGCAGTATCGCTACTCCGGCACGAAGCGCGACGACTTCGCAGCCAACAACGCCGCAGCACGTGCGGCCTTGGAGAAGTATGGCGAGCTGCCGCAGGACGTGCTCGAAGGCGAGCGCCGCTCCCGCTTCGCGCCGCCGCTTATCCGGCGTTCGCCGCTGGCCTCGGCGATACCGCGGTCCGGATCATCGGCTGTCGTGCCGGTCAACGACGCCGACCAGACTGCGCCAGCCGATTCCGATGCCGAAGCCGGGGATGAAGCATCCGCATCTTCGGACGAAGAGGATGCGTCAGCATGAGCGAGACAAACCGCTTCGAGGCGCTGGAACAGGCTGACTTCCAGAAGCTGGAACACGCAGCCTACCTAAAAGGCCTTTTAAGACCTTTTAAAGGTAATGGGGAGCTTGCGACCTGGGCCAGCCAGTGCGAAGCGCTGCGGGACGACCTGATTGGCCTGGCGCAGCGCAAGGTGCTGGCGCAGGCCCGCAGTCATCCCTTCAACCTGCTGCCCGTTCAACTGGCCCAACAGACCACTGGCGCAGGGACAACCTTTCTTCGCTGGCGCAACCTCGACCGTTCCAGCATGGGCGTGGCGCTGTGGGAAGGACTGATCGCCAGCCCTGCCACACCGATCAGCCTGATCGACGACCTCCTTGCGCTGGAACAGCAGCGCATCGTGCTGAACATGCAGATCAGCCTGTGCCACACCATTGCCCGGCAGGGAATGGAATGCGCCAGCAAGGTGGTGTCGGCGCAGGCGGCTCACCATCGCCGGGCCGCTGGAGGAGCCGGTACTGGTCCATCGAATGGCAGGCCATCGTCATGAGCAGGCCTGTCAATGATGCGGGTCGCTGGATCGATCGCACCCATGCCGGCGATTGCCGCCAGTTGTTGAAACGGATGCACCAGGACGGCGTGCAGGTGCAGATGTGCGTGACCAGTCCTCCGTACTTCGGCCTGCGCAGCTACCTGCCCGCAGGACATCCGGACAAGCGCCTGGAGATCGGACGGCAAATCACGGTTCGGCAATACATCCGCGACCTGGTTGACGTGTTCCGCGCGGTTCGTCAGGTGCTGGCCGATGACGGAACGTTGTGGGTCGTCATCGGGGATACCTACGCCGCAACCCGGACATGGCAGGCGCCGAGCACTCGCGGAGGCCCCAAACACGCTGCTGCCCAACGGGCCGCCGGCGGCATGCGAGCCGGGGATGGGCTCAAACCCAAGGACATGATGGGCATTCCCTGGGCGCTTGCTTTCGCCTTGCGCAGGGATGGCTGGTATCTGCGCCAGGACATTGTGTGGGCCAAGCCCAATCCGATGCCTGAAAGCGTGGCCGACCGTTGCACCCGGTCGCATGAATATCTGTTCCTGCTCGCCAAGAATCGCCACTACTACTTCGATCAGGACGCGATCCGCGAACCCTCGACCGATCCCCGCGGCCCCGGCAACACCCGTCCTGTCAGCGCACCGCCAGGCGAACGCGCTTCCAGCGGCAACGCCAATCTGCGCGGCAGTCTGCACAAGATCGGCGCGCACAGCACCCGCAACAGGCGGGATGTCTGGACCATCGCGAGCAAGCCATTTCGCGGGGGCCATTTCGCTGTGTTTCCCGACACCCTTGTGACGCCGTGCGTTCTCGCCGGCTCCCGCGCTGGCGACACCGTACTCGATCCATTCATGGGCAGCGGCACGACCGCCGTGGCAGCGCTACGCCTGCAACGGCATTTCATCGGCTGCGAATTGAACCGGTCGTTCATCGACCTGCAGCACCTGCACTGATGCCCATCGGTGCAGGTATTTCCCACCAGCAAGGAGTTTTCACTATGAGCACGCACTACTACGGCGAAGGCAACATCGGTTCTGCGCCGGACTATCGGGAGTTTCCGAACGGGAACGACGAGCCGCGCAGGCTTCTTCGCCTGAATGTCTATTTCGACAATCCGGTTCCGACCAAGGATGGGTTCGAGGATCGCGGCGGCTTCTGGGCCCCC
Source organism: Pseudomonas imperatae (assembly GCF_057128625.1). Classification (NCBI taxonomy): domain Bacteria; kingdom Pseudomonadati; phylum Pseudomonadota; class Gammaproteobacteria; order Pseudomonadales; family Pseudomonadaceae; genus Pseudomonas; species Pseudomonas imperatae. The sequence continues at coordinate 110,305 of NZ_JBSKHP010000004.1, forward strand.
GTGGAAATCTGGCACCGCGACGCCGAGCACTGGAAGGGCCTGTACCAGAAGGGCATGCGCGTTCTGGTCGAAGGACGCGCCGTTCGCGACGAGTGGGAGGATGCGGAAGAAAACGAGCGCGTCACCTTCAAGATCGAGGCCCGGCGGATCGGCATCCTTCCCTATCGGGTCGAGGCCGTGACGCTCGGCGCGAAGCCACAGGAGATCGAGGGCGAAGCGGAGACGAAACCGAAGGAGACCAGGGGGCAGAAGGAACCGAAGCAGGGTAAGGCGTAAGAATAGGCAGCACCGAGGGCGGCTGCGCCATCCCACAGCCGCCCTCAATCTTTGTTGTTCGCGAAGGTGCAGGTCTTGCGGGGGCGACTGTAGCAATCAACATGCGCCCTCAATGCGCCAGTACGCCCACCCAGCGATGATTACCGCCTGCACCTGCAGCAGCCACATTCGGGCCGATCCCTGATGGCGAGGTCCACTGGCTTCCACTGAGTTTCGCGCGCACACCGATGGCGAAGCCTCAGTACATCATCCCTTTCCCACGATCGTTACTCATTGCCGCAACGATGCTCCCGGCGTGCAAAAAGCCGGTCAGCATGTAGTCCCCCTTGTTTGCTGCCTGCCGCTGATCTCCCCGGCATTCTGGTGCTCATTCGACGATCACCATGCCATTTCCGGGGAGGCCGCATGCGACTGTATCTGTGCGAGAAGCCTTCGCAAGGTAAGGACATCGCCCGAGTGCTGAGCGCCAGGCAGCGAGGTAACGGCTGCTACAACGGACCCGGTATCGTCGTGACCTGGTGCATCGGCCATCTGGTCGAAGCGGCGCCACCGGAAGCTTACGGCGAGCAGTACAAGCGCTGGTCCATCGAACAGCTTCCGATTCTTCCAGAGCGCTGGCGCAACGAGGTCAAATCCTCGACCGCCACGCAATTCAAAGCGGTCAAACAGCTGATCGGACAAGCCACCGAACTGGTGATTGCCACCGACGCGGACCGTGAGGGCGAGATGATCGCCCGCGAGATCATCGACCTGTGCGGCTACCGTGGCTCCATTCAGCGTCTCTGGTTGTCGGCGCTCAACGATGCATCGATCCGTAAGGCGCTGGATGCCCTGAAGCCGTCGAGCGAGACATTGCCGATGTACTACTCGGCGCTCGCCCGTTCACGTGCGGACTGGCTGATCGGCATGAACCTCAGCCGTCTGTTCACCGTGCTCGGCCGGCAGGCCGGCTATCAGGGCGTGCTGTCGGTCGGCCGTGTGCAGACCCCGACGCTGAAGCTGGTCGTTGACCGCGATCGCGAAATTGCGCGTTTTGTTTCCGTGCCGTTCTGGGCTGTCGAAGTGCGGCTGTCCCATTCGGGCCAATCATTCTCCGCCAGCTGGGTGCCGCCCGAAGGTGCCAGCGATGAGGCTGGAAGATGCCTGCAACAATCCGTGGCATTGCATGCGGCAGATCAGATACGCGATGGCCGCGAGGCGCTGGTGCAATCGGTGGAAACCGAGCGCGTGCGCGAAGCCCCGCCACTGCCGTTCGATCTCGGCACGCTGCAGGAAACGTGCTCCAGGCAGTTCGGCCTCGACGTCCAGGAAACGCTGGACATTGCCCAAGCCTTGTACGAAACGCACAAGGCGACGACCTATCCGCGCAGCGACTCCGGCTATCTGCCGGAAAGCATGTTTGCCGAAGTGCCGGCCGTGCTCGACGCCATTGTTGCCACCGATCCCAGCCTGCGCCCGTTGATCGACCGGCTCGACCGAAATCAGCGTTCACGCGCCTGGAACGATGCGAAAGTAACGGCGCACCACGGCATCATCCCGACGCTGGAACCCAGCAATCTTTCGGCCATGTCGGAGAAGGAACGGGCGGTGTATGGACTGATCCGTGCGCACTTCATTGCGCAGTTCATGCCCCACCACGAGTTCGACCGGACGGTCGCGCGATTGTCGGCGAGCGGCCAATCGCTGCAGGCGAACGGCAAACAGGTGATCGTTCCGGGCTGGCGGCTCGCGCTGATCAACAGCGAACCGGAGACACAAGACGGCAAGGACGACGAACCCGCTCAGCGGAGCCAGATCCTGCCGCCTCTGAGCAACGGCACCCGCTGCGGTGTCGATCAGGTCGAGTTGAAGGCACTGAAAACGATGCCGCCCAAGCCCTATACCCAGGGCGAATTGATCAAGGCCATGAAAGGCGTCGCCAAACTGGTGACCGACCCGCGGTTGAAGCAGAAACTCAAGGAGACGACGGGCATCGGCACCGAAGCCACGCGCGCCAGCATCATCAACGGCCTGCTCGGCCGGAGCTATCTGGTCAAGAAAGGCCGTTCCATTCGCGCTTCGGATGCCGCATTCACGCTCATTGACGCTGTGCCGTCCGCCATTGCCGATCCGGGTACGACCGCCGTCTGGGAACAGGCCCTGGACATGATTGAAGCTGGTCAGCTGACGCTGGACACGTTCATCGAAAAGCAATCCATCTGGATCACGCAGTTGGTCCGGCAATACGGAAGTACCAGCTTGTCCATCAAGGTTCCCGAGGGGCCGGCCTGTCCTGTGTGCGGCGCCGCGACCCGGCAGCGCACCGGCAAGACCGGCGTCTTCTGGTCGTGTAGCCGTTACCCAGACTGCAAGGGCACCGTGGCGATCGAATCGTCCGGTGGCAAGCATCCGGCCGCCCGCAAGCGGCGTGCGCCCCGCAAGACTTCCTGACGTCAGACACGTCCTGCCCATACCGCGATTTCCAGCGGTTGTCAGGCATTGCCCCGCCAACGGCGGGGTATCCCGAGCATGTCTCCGCCTTCTGCAAAGGCATGTTCCCCTCCAGCGGTTCGTGTCGCCGGGAGGGATGAAGGTGTTTTCCTGCCCGGTTGCGTAAACGCAGCCTGTTGATCAGCGATTTCTGCGTCCGATCCGAAGGGTCTCCTGGCGCCTTGCATGCGAGGCGCCAGGAGACCCTTCGGGGACGACGGTGTTCGATTCCGGTGCCCGCCGGTGAAACAACGGGTTCCTTTTGTGCGCGGATGTGCGCCGAACGATGCCGACCCCAGCCACGAAACGGGTCGGGTGCGACCGCTGACACAGCGACAGGCTCATGACGACGGCCAGGTCTCTGCGACAGCCCACAGGTGGTTTCCTTGTCTGTCGCTGGAGGCATCAGCCTCCAGCGCCCTGTTCCTCTCCTTCCTCGCTTTGCACCACCGCCGACCCATCGGTCGCGCGGCCACGGGCCATTTCGCCCCAACCAGAACAGGAGATGCGACATGAACCATCCCAACCTTCAATACGGCAGCGTCTGCAGCGGCATCGAGGCCGTCAGCCTGGCCTGGAAACCGCTCGGCTGGCATCCGGCCTGGTTTTCGGAAATCGATCCGTTTCCGAATGCCGTACTCGCCCACCATTACCCCGATGTCCCCAACCTCGGCGACATGACGGGGATTGCCGATCAGATCCTCGCCGGCACCGCGCCTGCGCCCGACATTCTGGTCGGAGGCACGCCTTGCCAGGCGTTCAGCGTGGCCGGCGCGCGCGGCGGCCTGTCCGACCCGCGTGGCGCCCTGACCCTCAAATACACGGAGCTTGCAAATGCCATCGACCAAACCCGCCAGCAACAGCATCAACAGCCCTCGGTCATCGTCTGGGAAAACGTCCCCGGCGTCCTCTCCGACAAATCCAATGCTTTTGGAGTACCCCTCCGCCGAAGGCCGTCTGTTGTGATTTGCTGATTGGCTTTAAGTCCATGCCTTATGTCATGCGCTACAGTCATTTCCCCCATTGAGGTCTTACCGGCCGACCATTTTGGTCGCCGACGAGATTGGTCGGATGAAGAGAAGGTCCGGATCGTTGAGGAGAGCCTGCGAGGCTTTCGGCAGGGCTCGATGACGGCGCGGCGTTATGGATTGTCGCGGTCGTTGTTGACCCGTTGGCGTCGGGAATACCGAAGCGGGCTTCTGAACGTTTCCGCTACAACGGGTTTCATACCGCTTTCGATTTCGCCGCCGTCGGCATCTTTCGAGATGGCCTCACCGCCGCGGCCTGAAGACGACAGGACGATCGAGATCGGCCTACCGAACGGTCGACGGCTGACGATCCCGGCCTCGCTTGATCCAACTATCCTTGCTCGGCTGTTGCCGGTTCTGGACGCGTCATGATCGCCTTTCCGCCCGGAGTGAAGGTGTGGATTGCGGGCGGCGTGACGGACATGCGCTGCGGCATGAACACCCTGTCGTTGAAGGTGCAAGAAGGCCTTGGCCGCGACCCTCATGGGGGCGAGGTCTTCTGCTTCCGCGGTCGCAAGGGTGACTTAATCAAAGTCCTTTGGCATGACGGCGTCGGCATGTCGCTTTACCTGAAGCGGCTGGAGGCTGGAAAGTTTATCTGGCCCGTCAGCCAGAGTGGCTCCTCCGTGCCAGTGTCGGCAGCGCAACTTGGCTATCTCCTGGAAGGAATCGACTGGCGCAATCCACGCTGGACACAGCGGCCTTCGAAGGCTGGTTGATTGTCTTCACTTCTCTGTTTTTGTTGGTCTTTCAGCACGTTGCATGGTAGCTTTTTGCCATGGATGATGCTGCTTCGGAGATAGCCAGACTGCGGGCCGCACTCGCGGAATCCGAAGCGCGTGCCGCTTCTGCCGAGGCTGATCTCGCACAGGTGCGAGCCGTCGTGACGACGTCGGAGGCGGTGATCCGGCACCTCAAGCTTGAGATCGCCAAGTTGCGCCGTGAGCAATATGGCCAGAGCTCGGAACGGCGAGCCCGGCTGATCGACCAGATGGAATTGCAGCTCGAAGAACTTGAGACCGACGCCACCGAGGACGAGATCGCCGCGGAACGCGTGGCGGCGGAGGTTGTGCAAGTTCCAGCCTTTGAACGCCGCCGCCCAGTCCGCAAGCCGTTTCCCGAGCACCTGCCGCGCGAACGGCTGATCATTGAAGCTCCTTCGACCTGCAACTGCTGTGGCTCAGCCCGGATCATTAAGATGGGCGAGGACATTACCGAGACGTTGGAGATCATTCCGCGCCAGTGGAAGGTAATCCAGACGGTGCGCGAGAAGTTCACCTGCCGGGACTGCGAGAAGATCAGCCAGTCACCGGCACCTTTCCATGCGACACCACGCGGATGGGCGGGACCGAACCTGCTGGCGACGATCCTGTTCGAGAAGTTCGGCCAGCACCAGCCATTGAACCGCCAAGCCGAGCGCTACGCCAGGGAGGGCGTCGATCTCAGCCTCTCTACGCTGGCCGACCAGGTTGGAGCCTGTGCAACGGCGCTGCAGCCGATTCATGATCTGATCCGCGCCCATGTCCTGGCCGCCGGTCGGCTTCATGGCGACGACACCACCGTGCCGCTGCTGGCCAGGGGAGCAACGAAGCAGGCAAGGTTATGGACCTACGTTCGCGATGATCGTCCCTTCGCGGGCGGCGCGCCTCCTGCGGCACTCTTCTACTTCTCTGCGGATAGGGAGAAGACCCATCCCAACATGCATCTTGCCGGATGGCACGGCATACTGCAGGCGGATGCCTATGGCGGCTACAACGATCTCTACCGAGCGGATCGCCGCCCCGAGCCGGTCAAGAGCGCGCTCTGCTGGAGCCATGCGCGGCGCAAGTTCTTCGAACTGGCCGATATCGCCGGTAACGTGCGCAAGGGCAAACCTGCCCACGAGATATCGCCGGTCGCCCTCGAGGCTGTAGCCCGCATCGATACGCTCTTCGACATCGAGCGGGGCATAAACGGGACGTCCGCAGAGGAACGATTAGCTGCCCGACAACAGCATACTCGTCCGCTTGTCGAGGACCTGCACGACTGGCTCATGACCCAGCGTTCCCAGATGTCGAAGCACAATCCCGTCGCCAAGGCGATCAACTACATGTTCGACAAGGACGGGCGCTGGGAAGCCTTCACCCGGTTCCTCGACGATGGCAGGCTCTGCATGTCGAACAATGCGGCAGAGCGCGCTCTGCGCGGAATCGCTCTGGGAAGAAAGGCATGGCTATTCGCTGGCTCCCAGCGCGGCGGCGAGCGTGCTGCCTTCATGTATTCCCTGATCGTCACGGCTAAGATGAACGATATCGATCCGCAGGCCTGGCTGGCCGACGTGCTCGCCCGCATGCCCAACCTTCCCGTGTCACGGCTGCCCGAACTATTGCCATGGAACTGGCCCGCCAACGGCCACACCCGGCAGGTGGCTGCCTGATGGCGCGCCCGACCCATGTCTACACGATCGATTACGTCGCCAAACTGATCGGCGAGAACATCGAACTCATCCGGAAGATCGCCGGCGACTCGGACAACATCGACTACGGCGAGATCATTTATGCCCACGACGGCAGCGAAGAGGGCATCATGACCTTAACAGACCGCGGAATCGAAAGCTTGCAGGAGTTCCTCGCGGATGTCCGCACATGGGACGGAGGTGTTCGGCAGTTCCTTATCGACGAGCAATGTGATCCAGAAAAGATCGAACGCATCATCGCTGATGAGCCGAATTCATAAGGTCTGCGGCCTAGCCCGGATGGTTACCTTTTGGATGCCTTCTGGGAGCACTGGCCGGCGAAAGCCGCGAACTGCAACCAGCAGGGGCCAAATGGACGAACGCGGGTTGTGTGTCTGGACCCCGCCGCAGCATCGCGTGGCGGGTACTCGACGCTCAATTATGTGAAGCTTCACATAATTGCGCTTATGGATTGCACTGCGTTATGCGCAGAAACTGCACTCAGGCCCCATAACTCAGACACTTCCCGAGCTATTGCTCAACATAATCTCCGATGATGGTTTTCGTGGCATGTCGTCACGCAAATCGGAGATATAAGCATGAAGAACGGAAACGTCGTACAGGGCGCCGCTCAGTTGGTAGAAGACCTGACTGGAAAGCTGGAGGCGATGGGCTACAGCGGCGCCACTATCACCCGCCTTAATTCGATCTGGAGAAATCTGATTCCCTATGCCAACGAGAACGCTTCCGGTGCGTTCTCGATGGAAATGGCGTGCGAGTTCATCCAGAGCCACTATGGATACCGCCTTGATGATCCCGATGCTTCCCACAACATCCATCGGGCAATCCATCTTCTCAGCGACTTCCAACGGTATGGGACAGTTTTCAAGCAATCACACGCCACGTTGAAGGGTTTCACGAAGTCCTTTCGTCATGTATTCGAAGGCTTCCTGCAGCACCTGTCCGACCAAGGTGTTGCCCCTGGTTCAGTTCGCACATGGCGAAGTCGGCTGTTTCGGCTTGAGCATTTCCTGATCCATCGCGGTGTAGAAGACTTTCGATTCATTCGGATTCAACACATCAATTCGTACATTGAATCTTTGGCCGGATTCTCATCGAGTACCGTTGGGTCGACGCTGCGGATTTTGAGGCAGCTCTTTCAGTACGCCCTCTCCAAAGGATTCCATGTAGACAGCTTCGACAAGGCGATACCCACGGTTCGGCGCCAGAAGCGCCAGCGACTGCCAACAGTGTTCGTCGCCAGTGAGACGGAGAAGATCCTGTCTGCGATTGACAGGAGCAATGCTCTGGGCAAGCGGAATTACGCGATCTTCCTTCTACTGGCAAGAATGGGTCTGCGGATCAGTGACGTTCGAGCACTGATGTTCCATCAGTTCGACTGGTCAAGGAATGTCATCTCGATCATTCAGCAAAAGACAAAAAGGCCACTCGACCTTCCGATCATGGATGAAGTTGGGTGGGCAATCATTGACTACCTGCGGAATGGTCGGCCGCATTCGGATTGCCAACAGATATTCATAAAACATATCGCCCCGTTCGATGGTCTGACCTCTGCATTCCATCGGCCAATGATTCAGTACCTTCGCAGGGCGGGTATCCATGTCCCGGCGAACAAGCCCCGGGGAGTTCATTCACTACGACATAGCCTGGCTACGACGTTGCTGCAGAAGCAGGTTCCAATTCAGACCATCTCTCACACCCTGGGTCATCTCGATATCGGCAGTACCAATGGGTACGTTCAGGTCAACCTTCCGCAACTGCGCCTATGCGCGCTGGAGGTAGCGTGATGTCTATATCGAACACTTACTTTACCGGCCCTTTCGCCCCGATGTGCGATGCATTCGTGACACAGATGCGCTCTCTGGGGCGGGCGTATAAGCAGCAGGCGATGCTCCTGCGGATGTTTGATAACTTCAGCAAGGGCTACAGCATTCAGGGTTTCACCATCACTGAAGAACTTGCTTCGGCCTGGAGCAAGAAACGTCCGAACGAAGCCGAATCCACGCGGCATTCTCGTGTGGGTGAGATGCATCGTTTCGCCAGGTTTCTTGAACGGCGAGGGCATTCGTCCTTCCTCCTTCCAGCCAGTATTCCTCGACGGAGTTCGCACGTCCCGTACATCTTCACTGGCGAAGAGATCGGTCGAATATTCGACTATACGAGCGCCTTGAAGCCAAGTCCTGCGTCACGACTGATGCATCGCTCTATCCCCACGGTCATCAAGATCCTGTATGGATGTGGATTGAGGATTTCGGAGGTCTTTGCGCTACAAGTTCGTGATGTCGATTTGGATCACGGCGTTCTGCATGTCAGGCATGGGAAGAACGACCATGAGCGGCTTGTTCCCATGTCGGCCACGCTGACCGAAACATGTCGAGCATATGCAGTACAAGCGCTGATAGATGCAGATGGCTTCGCCCCATTCTTCTTCAATCGAAAGCGCGAGCCGTGCAGCTCAGGAGACTTTGGAAGACGCTTTCGACAAATACTATGGGAGGTGGGGATACCTTATTACGGCAAAGACCGTGGCCCGCGGCTTCACGACTTGCGGCACACGTTCGTTTGCCATCGGCTTAACAAATGGGCTAAAGAAAACGCGGATATGAATGCCCTGTTGCCCGTGCTCTCTGCCTACCTGGGACACGCCAACCTCACTTCGACTTACTACTATTTGAGGCTGACAGCCGAGGTATATCCAGACATAACCGCGACGCTTGAGGAGAGACTTGGACACATCTTCCCCCAGATCAATTACTTGACTGCGGAGGCATTAGATGACTAAGCATCGCCAACCAACTGACTTCGCATACGCATTGTCAAAATTCCTGGGAGAGTACCTGGTCGGGCAGCGTGGGATGAGCACGAACACCGTAGCGTCCTACCGCGATACGTTCTCCATCCTCTTGCAATTCATGGAGCACCAAACCGGCGTGAAGATCGAGCGGATTTGCATTGCGGATCTGCATCAGAAGCAAATACAAGCGTTTCTCCGATGGCTTGAGCAGGACAGGGGCAATTCCGTCAATACCAGGAATCAACGGCTCAGCGCGATAACGAGCTTCTTTCGCTTCGTGATGTCGATCTATCCAGAGCATATCCTCCTATGCCAACAAATCCTCAATATCCAATTCAAGAAGCGGCAGTCTTCAACGGTGGACTACCTGTCCATTGAGGCTGTGGAAGTGCTGCTCCAGCAGCCCAATGCACGGAAACCTATGGGACGAAGAGATCTGGTTCTGCTCAGCGTACTGTATGACACGGGGGCCAGAGTTCAGGAGCTTGCGAACATGAACGTGAGCGACTTGAAGCTGACAGCACCGGCAACAGCACGGCTGTTGGGCAAGGGAGCCAAAGTCCGTTTGGTCCCTCTGCTGGCGCCGACGACGGCTCTTTTAGTTTCATATCTGCAGGAGCATCACGGGCAGTACCCGGAGCAGAAAGATAAGCCCTTGTTCTGCAACAACGTCAGGAAGCGGCTAACAAGGGCAGGCATCTCCTACATTCTGCAGAAGTATGCCCAGGAGGCCGCGCAGAAAAATCCGGGCTTACTGGGGTCAAAAATCAGCCCGCATACATTGAGACACAGCAAAGCCATGCACCTGCTGCAGGCTGGCGTGAATCTGATCTACATCCGCGACCTGCTTGGCCACTCCGATATTAAGACGACAGAGATCTATGCGCGGGCGGATCTGGACAGCAAGAAAGCTGCGTTGGAAATGGCCTATCCAAGTAAGTCGAGGACCCCATATCCGGCGTGGAGCCAGGACGGCGAACTGCTCAGTTGGCTTCAATCCTTGGGAAAGGATCACCGGCCAGCAGGTTAATTATGTGAAGTAATTTCGGCGCAAGTGCCTGCGATCCTTGGTTGCGTTGCGCCGACTTTTCATAACGCTGCGCTATCCATAAGCCCAACATTTCGGTGTCGCCCAACGCCGCAAGCGCGTGTTTCTTGTGGCAAGTAGTCGTGACGGATTCGATCCCGCAGCGGTACTTTTTGAGCCCGATTGCCTGCACGGGGATTCTTCGCCGGGCGAGCAAACGTGGCAAATCGCCGCCGGACCTTTTGCAGGCAGCCCTGATGGCGCAGGCAGCTTTCCCGGATCTCTGGCCGGAGCCTACCAACGGGTATCCGTCACCGTCTGCTTCGGCGGCGGAAACCGGCAAGGGCCGATCGACAAAGCGGCCTGCCTGACCGCACGCGGGCACAAATGCGATTTCGAGGTCGAAACCTTTGCGGCTCAGTCGGTCACGGGACAGCAAACCCATGCCCTGAACACTGCCAACGGCGGCAAAGGCAGTAGTGAGGACGGAACCGGCCGCGGTGTACCCATCGTCACCCAGCTCACGCCCTGGTCCGCAATGCCCGTGGCCTTCGCCCAGAACAGCCGCAACGAGGTTCGCCTTGAAGCCGGTGACGGACAGATCGTTGGTGCGCTGTCGGTTGGCGGCGGCAAGCCGGGCCAGGGACTGCCTGCCATCGCCTATGTTCCTGCCCGGAACGCCGCATCGGTTGACCAGGGCGATGAGAAGACGCCGATGCTGGGATTCACCGCCCAGGGCAGCGGCGCGGATGTTCTCGAAAACCTTGCTCCAACCCTTCGCGCTGGCGGGCACGCCGACAGCCATGCCAATGCCGGCGTCGTGCCGGCGATCGCCTTCAAGACGCTTCGGGCCACCTTCAACTACGACATCTCCGGAACGCTGATCAGTCACTACAGCAAGAGGCAGGAGAATGCGGACACGATCCTCGGGCCGGATCTGATCGCACGCTCCGTCGCGGTGCGTGGGCGGGAGGGCGGCGCAACGGCCGAGCTGGGCGGTGCGGTCGCTGACGCTCTGCGCGCAAGCGGGGGCGGCAGCGACAAGGCCCATGTCCTGCTGCCCTCATTCGAGGCATATTTCCGTGGCGAATTGCTCCCGCCGGATGAAAGCGGCTGGTCGCAATGGGCTTGCTGGCGCGTCAGGCGGTTGATGCCTGTCGAGTGCGAGCGTCTTCAGGGAATGCCCGACAACTACACCCTGGTGCCGTATCGCGGCAAGCCTGCCGCCGACGCGCCGCGCTACAAGGCGATCGGTAATTCGATGGCCGTCCCCTGCGTGGCCTGGCTTGGCCAACGGCTTTCCATCTTCATGAACGCATAGCCCCATGCCACAAGGATCGTGGCACTCAGGGTTCCATCGGACGTCGACATTAGTTGAGACGGTATTCCAGATTATGGATATCTACCGGGTCTGCATTGCTGATCATCGTAAATACATAATCTAGACAGTTATGCAGCCCCCAGATATCCACATAGTCATAGGTGCCACGGAGCGCCATTTTCCGGGCATCCTTCTCCCTCAACTGCGCGTATGCATACCACTCACGAGCACTCCCGAAGCGGTGATGCCAGTCATGACAGACCAGCGATCCTTGGACGACCAGCATTCTGCAGGGCAAATGGAAGAACAGGTGCGCGACGCCCCATTTCAGCCAGCGACCGCTATTGCGCAGAGAAAAATCCGCCGGGCATCGGGAACCGCAAAAACGTGCCAGACAATTCTTCACATGGCTATCGCGAACAGTCTCGTCCGAACGACGCAGCAGCCATACATGCTCGGTAAGAAGGTGCAGCAATGACGCCATCTGGTACACGATGACAAAAGGAACGGCGATGATGAGACTGAAGAACAGCGCTCCATATTTCACCCCGACACCGACCAGGAATCCCATCCAGACCAACGACATGATGCGCCGATAAAGAGCCACGCCCGCGTAGTTGGACCGAAGCCGTCCCCACAGATATGACAGATGGAAGGATGGATTTATCAGCGTGAGAAGGAGATTTCTGTATAGCGCCTTCTTGCTTTTCCCCGGAGTGAAGCCGAGCTTGTAGATGGCGGCCAGGTCCTTGTCCTGGAATGTAGAGAAATCCTTACCGTGGTGCTCGTAGACATGAAATCTGCGATATGGCTCATACGGCTGCACGATGAACACCGTCGACAGGATTTCACACAGAGCCTTGTTTACAAGCTTGTTTCTGAACAGATGCCCGTGAACCCCGTGGTGAATGATCGTCGCGACCACATACCGCGCGCCTGATGCAGAAAATATCACCCCGATTACGTACGCCGTGACGGAGACGACAATGTTTTCACTATAGTAAACCGCCAACACGGTCAGCAGGACACCTACGGCCACCCAAACCAGCGACCACGCAACCATTTCCGCCGAACTGGACCGCCAGAGCTGGTCCCGATTAAGAATTTCCTTTCCCGTCAACCATGTCCACACCCCTTGAAGGGGAAGTATTTCGTATGATTCTCTTATTTCCGTAGATTCATCGTATCCCTTTGTTAATGTCTCCATGGCGCCTCCCTTGTATTCCTTCAGCTACAACACATAAACGAGCATGTAGAACACCAACAGGCTCGCGAGTACCGAGACCACCATCTGCCGGACGAATATGGCGATCACCACGGCGCAGATAGCGCCCAGAAAATATGGGTTCCCCGGGAACGCCCTTACGATGCCGTTCTCCATAAGAATGATCGGGCCGCAAATGGCGGTAAGCAGACATGGCGCGGAATACCGCAATGCATCGTGGAATACCTGCGGCATCTTCACCGGCGTGTTCGGGTCGAGAAAAACGTAGCGATTGACAAAGACAACCGCGGCCAACGTCAACAAGAGAGCCCAGGTCATTGCCGCTCCTTCGCGATACGGGATACAAAGACTGAAATCATCATGCTCGCGCAGCCCGCGATCACAATCGCGCCTTCCACGTCCAGATACGTGAGCAGCATGGAAAGCAGGAGCGAGGAGATGACGCCGACGAGCGTGCTGATGTTCTTGATCATTGGCACGACAATCGTGATGAAGGTCGCGATGATCGAGAAATCCAGGTGGTATTGATCGAGGTTCGGGATGGACGTCGCCATCGCGATACCCATCAGGCTGAACGCAACCCATCCGATATAGAACGTAATCCCTGCGCCCAGCAAATAACTGAACGACAGATCGCGCTTCCGATCCTCCTTGCTGCTCAACGCGAACAGTTCGTCGGTCAGCAGAAAGCCGATCGGCACCCGGAATCGAAGATGTAGCGTTGAAACGAATTTCCGAAGGTTCAATCCGTAAATGAGGTGCTGCGAGGTGATGAAGAACACCGAAATGATGATCGTGAGGGCATTTGCTCCCGACATCAGCAGTCCCAGGGTGACCAGCTGAGCGGCGCCCGCAAAGAAGATCGCGGACATACCGACGCTCTGCCAAAAATCGAGACCGGATTGAACCGCCATCGAACCCGCGAGTATTCCCCATGGAATCACGGACACACAAAGCGGCAGCATCTCTATGACACCGCTAAAGAACTCCCGTCGCCATGTATGCTGATGCCTTGATGAATGTTCATCAGGTATTGTTTTTTCCATTGTTGGCTTGTCAGTCTGAAAGTTAGAAGTTGACTGAGGCTAACAACGTGGAATGCCGGTGTATTGGATGAATTTGCTCATCACATCGGCGGTAACGACTGGACTTCTGGCGAGAGTGGTGGCGGGCTACATGGCCACAGATTTCAGCGCAAGCAGACACGCGGCCGGATGTTCCCGGCGCGATGATGGGCAGGAGGCTTGCTGCCACACACCGAGGCGGTGGTGAGTTCCGAAGCTACCGGGCGGTTCTTCGGGAATCTGATTTTCGGGCCGGGATGATCGCGCCCGGCCGGAAACTTACGAGACGCTTCGGACAAACTCGCCCGGCGTGATGCCTACCGATCCCTTGAAGTGACGGCTGAGATGGCTCTGATCCGTAAAGCCGCATAGCGTGGACACGGTGGCTATGGGGTGCCCTTTTAGCAGCAACTCTTTTGCCTTCCGGACTCGGGCCTGAACAAGGTACGCGTGAGGCGGTATACCGACCGCCGATTTGAACTGCCGCAGGAAATGCCAGGGGCTCAGCCCGGCGATTTCAGCAAGCTCCAGCAGGGACAAATCCCTTTCAGGGCAACTGTCGATGATTTCCTTGATCATCATGACACGCTGCTCTGCGGACGGCAGCTCGCGCGGGGATAGCCGCGTCTTGCCGTGGCGCATCATCAGCCAGGTCAGTGACGACATCAACAACGTTTCCTTGAATAGCGTATTTCCCGGCTGCGCAAGCAACGTGAAGGTCATCATTAGCTGCTGCGCCAGTCCCGGGTCGTGCAGCACCGCGTCGGGAAACCACGGCACACTTCCCTCCGATTGGCGGATGTCCCTGGAAATGGACTTGAACAAATCGGGATGAGGATAAATGGCCCTGTAAGCCCAGCCGTTTTCCAGCTCGGAGCAACCGGTATGCACGTCATCGGCATTGACAAGAATGATGTCCCCTCTGGGGGCCACATGTTCCCCTCCGGAGCGATAGAACCGCTGGGCTCCTTCCTCGATCACACCGATGCAATAGGTCTCATGAACGTGCCGCGGAAAGCGCTGGCGAACGTAACGGGCCTGAAGCATCTCCAGCCCACCCAGCTCGCTAAGGTAACGATATCGGGCTTGTTCCTTGGGACGTTTTTTTTCTGCCATCCGGGCGCTCCTTTTTTTGTACAAAATTGCTGATCCGGGCAGCAAGAAATTGCTCTGATTGATCGCGACAGATGCGCTTCCAGGGCATTCAGTGGTGTCGCACGGCAGGCGGCAGGGTCGACGCCGACACTATGAAATCGATCGGGTTTGCGCGCTCTGGGGTAACAGGAGCTTGCGTGCATCCTTCAACAACAGCAGTAGCTGCTGCTCCCGTACGGGTGATGCCTCGAAACCGAAGCGCTGGTAGAAGCGTGCGGCCTCATCATCGATCGGATGCGTCAGCATGGCCCGCACGCCAGCTTGCTCGGAGATGATGACCGTGCGCCGGATTGCTTCCTGCAGCAGCCCCACGCCAATACCACGCCCGTGCATACGCTGGTCGACAGCCAACCGCGCCAGGATGACAACGGGGACGGGATATCCACCCATTCCCTTTCGCACACGATCAGGCGCTTCGAGGGTATCGATCTGGCCCACTGTCAGGCTGAAATACCCAACGACCCGCTGTTCGTCGGCCACGACATAGGTTTTGGCTGAGCCGCTGGACTGTGACTGCCGGGCATGCCGCACCAGCCAGTCGTTCAAACTGGCTTTGCCGCAATCGAATTCGTCGAGCGCATGACCTGCGGCGAGCGCTGACGGCTCCGTCAATGCCATCAGCTACTCCACGGTGTGGGACGCGAGAACAGATCCTTCAGCCCGGCATTGTCCTGCGCCGGTCGATCCAGCAGATCCAGAAGCGCGTGCGACTGGCTGCCCGAGACCACGAACAGGCGCTGGTCAAGCAATGTCTGTTCAGCCGCCTGATAGGCGCTGTCAAGGATGAAGTCCGTCATCGACTTGTGAGCGACGTCGGCCGCCCGTCGCAACACGGCTTCCTGCTGCTGCGTTGCGCGCAGCCCGAAGCGCGCGGTTTTCGTTGCTGAAGTACCCATAGGAGCATCTCCGAAAGTTGCATTTTGTACGACACGTTAGCACAACAGGCGTACAAAAGCCAGCCCCGCCGCGCAGGACAACAAGGTTGACCCTGCACGCGGATTGGCGCGGGACGGATGCATCTTCCGCTGCCAGTCTTGCGGCATGTGTTGCTGATCCCGATCAGCGCCATGCCAGCAGCCAGGTCTTCAGGCTGCGCCGTGGAACGACCACGTAGACCGATCCAGTCCGCCTCGCATCGTTTTCGCGGACGCACGCCACAGCCGGCGTCGATGCACTTCGTCCCCGCGCGATCACCGCTCTTCCAGTTCACGCCCGGCGCCAGGCGGCCAGCCGCGGCGCGTCTTCGCTCGCGCTTTCTTCCTTCGCGTCCACTGCGGCGCACGACTTTCAGGAGGCCCCCATGGGCACTATCCGTCTCAAGACCAATCAGCACCGTCTGATTTCCAACCTGCGACATGCCTTCAATCCGCAGTCCATGCTCGGCGAACTGCTGCAGAATGCACGGCGAGCCGGTGCAAACCAGATCCACATCACTGTGGACGACGCCTCGATCACCGTCAGCGACGACGGCGCCGGCATCGCCGACATGCAATCCCTGATTCATATCGCCGAATCCGGCTGGGACCCGGAACTGCAGGCGCGCGAGAACGCCTTCGGCATGGGCGTGCTTTCGACCTTGTATTTTTCCACGCACCTGTCGGTGCATTCGGGTGCGCAGGCGTTCAGTGCCAGCACCGCGACCATCATCCGCGGCGATGGCATTGAGGTCCATGCTGAAGAAGCACGTATCGGCACGGAGATTCGTCTTGATGGCGTGCAATCTCCAACCGCCGCCGTCAATCTGCCGACCTGGGTGGCACAGCAACTCAAGAGGCTATGCGAGGCCTTTCCGGTGCCTGTCTTCCTCAATGGCACGGAACTGGTTCGACCGTTGGCCAATCCTGCCTTGCAATGGCGCGAAACGCCTGTCGGCCGGATTCTGCTCAACCTGGAGGCTTCATGCGTCCAGTGGCAGTGCTTCCTGCAGGGGCTTCCCATCGGTCTTCCGCCCAGAGCATCGAATTATCACGTGGTCGTGCTGCGTGACGACATGATCGCCCGGCTTCCCGATCGGCAGCATCTGCTCAATGAGGCTGACGAATACGTCCGTATCCAGGCTGCGATCAATCAAGCCTACCGTCAGGCCTTGATCGAATCCAGGCAGCAGTTGCCGGGCAGCGAGTTCGCGGAGCACTACGCCGAAAGGTGCCTTACCTCATCCAATGCAGACCTGCTCAACGATATCCCCTTTGTTCCGCTGGCATGGTTCCGTGACTGGCACGACACTCCTCCAGGACATTGCCGCTTCTGGGAACGCTATCACCGCATCGGCATATCTGCCAGTGAGGCTCTGAAGGAGGTCGGCGTCTGGTGCATCGACAGCGAGGACGATGATCAGTCGACCGCCGAGGTCTACCTTAGCGCTCGCAAAGGGTTTCTGCTGGAGGAAACACGGCTGGATTCTGAGCATTGGCTGATGTCCATGGTCCGAACGATCAGGCCCGAGCAGGTTGTCGTCCAGCATGCCACCAGGCTGTATGAAGACAATCACCCCAGCCTGGCGGACGGCGCACTCTCGCTGGTTCTGGTCGAAGGCCTGCGCGTCAGCCTGGTAGGCGAACCCGGCGAGTATCCGGTACAAGCCGTGCGCAGGGCCGACACCCTTTACCTCACCGTAGACGTGGGCTCCGTCACCCGGCTGATTTCGGACTACATGTTCGATGACCGTTACGACGAAGCCAGCGAGGCCGAGGACGAGCGGACCATCGACACCTTCATCGCCATAGGCTCCTCGCAGAACCCGGTTCGCGTCATCAGCGCCCTGCTGCCGGACATGCTGCGCTATACGCCTCAGCCCAAACTGGCAGGCGCGACGGTGCGGCTGGTCTTCGATGATGAAGGCAAGCTACATACGATCACCAATTGATCCACCTCACAAACGCTCCTTCGGGAGCGTTTTTCTTGGCAATAGGGCCAGGTCTGCATTCCGATTGACGCAGGACGAAGCCGCACTGGATCGCCATGCTCATTCCCATGCGTTGCTGATGAGTCAGCACCATGCCAGCAGCTACGGTCTTCCAGGCTGCGCCGCGGTTCCCACGCGCCGACCGAACCAGTCCGCTTCGCATCGATTCCGCGGATGCACGCCATAGCCGGCGTTGATGCAATTTCTTCCCTAACCCCTGCGGGACACTCGCCACGTCCTGTCGGGATGAGGCCGTTCCCGCCTCATTTCACAGGAGTTCCCATGAGCATTCATCAACAGCGCGTCAGCCTGAAAAACCTCAAGGTTGCCGATTTCGCCAGCGAGGAAACGCTTTGCTTCACCGCCACCGTTTTGTTCGACGGCGACCCCATCGCCGACGCCAATAATGACGGCCACGGTGGCATGACCTTCGTCCGCGCACGCGACGGCAAACGGTCGAAGCTCACTGAAGCGGAGGAGTTCGCGGCAAGCCTGCCACCGGATGTCACAGAGTACGACGATCCCCAGGATCGTTCGCGCAAATTGACCATCGAGATCACGCTGGACTACCTGGTCGACCATCTCGCCAACACGATGCACGCGGACAAGAAAATCCGTGCCGCCTTCAATCGTGACATCGGCAACAAGGTGCTGTTCGTCAAGGACGGCAAACTGCTGTTCCTCAAGGGCGTCAAGCTCAAGACCATCACCGACAGGCCCGCCTACTTCGCCAGGCTGCGTGCCGCGCAAAAGCAGCCAATCGTCATCCTCGCCGAGCTCGCACCGGATGAGGCCTTCGCCCTCTGGAAACAGCACACCGGCAACGACGACGCATCCTGATCGCCCGCTGGCGAGACGCCATCAAGAAGCCTCGCAGTTTTTGCGAGGCTTTTTTTCGCTCACGTCTCTCAATCGGGGGGTGGCCGGTATCTCATTTCGGCATGACGATCGACGACGCCTGCTTGATGCTTGGCCACATGTGTTGCTGATGTTGTCAGCGCCATGCCAGCAGCCAGGGTCGTTCCGGCTGTGCCGCGGAGTTCTCCGCGCCGACCCACCAGTCCGCCACGCATCACCTTCGCGGACGCACGCCATCGCGGCGTCGATGCATTTCCATCCACCCACGGGACGCTTCCACTTCCGTCGGGATGTGGTGCCACCCGCCATTGTCAGGAAAACACCATGTCCATTGCTTTACATCCCGAACCCCGGATCGGTCATCTGGCCTTGTTCTGGGTCGGCAAGCGCTTGCCCCTGCGAGTGCTGAGAAGCGCAGCAGGCCACTACATCGGCACGACCGATGAAGAAGGTCCGGTCTCGCGCGAGTCCATCGAATATTTCCCCAGTAGCGAAGCTGCCGCCACCGCTCTCGAAAACGGAGAGTGGCAACAGCGTTCGCATCCCTGATCGTACATCTACAGGAGTCATAGCGATGAACCTGAAAGTTTCTCTCCCCCAAGAGGTGATCGATCAGATCGCGCTTGAAGAAGCACATTTCGCACTGGCACCGTCCGCGTTCTTCCGCGCCTGGAAACGTGGCGTGGAAATCGCCGGTGTCGAGTGGTTTGGCAACGGCACTCGCGAGGGATTTCTGAGTGCTGCAAGCAAATGGGATTTAAGGCCCAACTTGCTGCTGCTCAACGATGCCCTTGGCGTCCTGAGCGGCGGACAGCGGCTCTTTCTTTCTGCAATGGTCAGCTTCTACAACACCCGCGAGGGCGCTGCGGTGCTCAAGCGTATCGGCTTCGAAGGGCTCGCCGATCTTGGCGGGCTGGATCTGGAACGCAGGAAAGTGATCGCGCAACTGGTGCTCAACTACAGCGGCTGGTGAATCGGCTCTATCGTTCTCCGACCAACCCCGGAAGGGACGCCTCGTCTCTATCCTGGGCGTATCCTTTCTACTCCCCATGCGGATGCTCATGTCCGCAGGGACGTGGCTCCGCTCATTCATTGAGAGGAGCCATCATCATGGCGAATAATTATTACGAAGCTACCGGCGTGCTGATGTTGGAATGCGTTACGCCTGTCATCTCTGCACTGTTCGGCGCCTTCAATCTCGACGCCAGCTATCCAGGGAATGGACGGGCATTCATCGCCAGGATCGCCGAAACCAACGATCCGCAATGGAATGATGTTCTGGAGGGCCTGATCGTTCTGTCCACTCAGTTCAACATTTCACCAGGCGAGGAACCCGAGACGACAATCGATGTGGTTCTTGAAGCACTCGCAAGGCATTTCCATGCCGATCAGGACGAAGATCTCGAAAACCTTATCGAACATCATCCGTTTGAAGGTGACGCAGACCTTGAAGCCTTGTTCCTGATCGCCTCTTGCTTCAACGATGGCCATAACCTTGTCGCTATTCAGTTCGAGGGTTGCTGGTACTGCAGCAAACCGCGGCTGTTTGAGTTCGGTGGCCACGCTTGCTTCATCAGTCGGGAGATCAGGCTTTTCGGGAACTCCGCTCAGGCGTTGGATCTCGCAACTGATCTGCATAGGGCGCTGCGGGAGGGCGATCTGACTGTAGCAGCCGCCCGTATAACTCTTGAAACGGCAAGACTGCTTGCCGGGGTTCAAGATCAGAATAGCCGCCAAAAACTGCGGCAAAGCATAGCCGAGGGTCTGCTCCAAAATCAGGACTGAGCTTTCGACCAAGGCTGCGCATTTTATCCACCCACCGGGGCGTTATCCCCGGAGGGGGCGCTCCGCCTAACTCGCTGGAGAAATCTCATGTCCCAGACACTCAATCCCTTCATCCGCGGCTATCAGGGCCTGCATTTCGTCCGTACCCTCTGCATCACGCATGCAGACGACAGCCCGCCAGTCTGGCGGCCACTGCATCCCAGCCAGGAGCATCTGCCTGACGAACAGATCGCGCAGTTTCCCTGCCTTCTGTGCAGCGACTTTGCACTGATCACCGAGGGCCAAGAAATTCCGGAGGAACTGGAAAGCCAATGCCAGACCGATGGAATTGTGCGTATCGTAGCCTACGCTGTTACCGGCGATGACTTCGGTCAGGTCGTTCATATCGGAGACACCTACTCCGCAGAAGCTGCGAAGGAAGTGATCCACCGACTGAGCTTCGAGACCGGCTTTTACAGCCGGTGCTGGGAAATCAGTACGGCGCACATTACCGAAGAGGCTTCCCATTATCTGGCCGAGTTGGCAGATATCGCCACCCCGACAGCCTTCCAGTTCATCGCGTTCCGCATTCCTTACAGCCCGGCAATCGGCGTAAAACTTATCGCCACGCCATGGACAGATGAGAACTTGTTGCACGTTGAGGGCATAACCGCTGCACAACTGCGACAGCAACACCTGGACAAGGGTATGCCGGAGTCCCTGGCCGATACTCTCCATCTAGCGGCATTGGCCGACATCCGCATCGTGATCTTCGATGCCGATGCTCCGATCCTGGATGGACTGCCACAATATGAAGAATAACTGTAGATTGAAATTTGAGCCTCCTCGCGAGGCTCTTTTTTCTTATAGTTCCGTTTCGATAGATTTTGTATCTTACGGAAACCCAGCGACGATGCCATCGAATACAGAAATTACCCCTGCACAGAGGCCTCATGCCGCTTCTGCCGAGGTGAATCTGATGCAAGCCGTCAGAAACATCGTGGCTGCAAAGGACATATTAGACGAATCGCTCAGAACGCCTGCCGCGACTGTTCTTGTTCCGCCTGAACTGGCAAATGCAGCCGGCTCCGCTATCGGCGTTTCCGCCTTTACCAGAGCCATAGTGCCTTTTCTGGATTTACAGCAATCGGTCCGCAGCCAGCGCGCTCGCGTTCCGCTCGATAGGTTGCTGGGCGAATCCTGGCGGTGGCGACAGGCATATTCCTCAAAACTCTCCGCCACCGAACTTGCCGATTATTTGGCGCGAGATGAACGCTCAGCACCAGGAGACCGCGACCAGGCCATCGTGTTTGAGATTGCTCCGCTGGGATTGTGGTTCGCCCACGAAGGCAAGAACCGCGTCCACTTCCTGCGCTCCAGCGGTGCAGTCGAGATGCCTGCGATGGTGACCACTGTAGATTACCCTGCCGCCGGCCGGCTGGCGCTCTACCGCCTGGCCGTCGCTGGAAGGGAGGAGATGTGGTGTGTGTTGGACGGCCGCCTGGCAAAGCGTCTAACGCTGCCGAAACTGACCCACACACTTTTGACAGCCTATGGCGTCACCCCCGCGAGCACCTGGCCAGACAACCTGCCGTCGCCTCACATGATTACCGACGCACTTCAGCAGCAGGAGCGCCATTCAGGGAACAGCCCGGATATCGACCTGGACGTGCTCCGCGGGCGCATTACGGAAATAGCCTCCGGAGAAACGTTCGCCGAGCTCAGCCTGCTGGACGCCCTGGCAGGTGGCCTGCTCAGAACCCGGTGGCGGTGGATCGCATCATTCAGCGCGATTTCTCTCGGCTGCCTGGTGTTGAGCATGGCGTTGCCACAGCCCTGGGATAGCGAGATCCGATTTCTGACGACCGGCGTCATTGGCGGGTTTGTCGCGAGCTTGATGTTCCCCTGGATGCAGATTCGTCGCAAGCACCTGCGACGCGACGATCCGTGATCCCGCCATGACGTAATACGGTGAAGAGGCAGCTCCGATAGGCGCTAACAATTCGCACGTCCATAGATCAACCTGACGACATGTTTGCTGGCGTTGCCGGCTGCATGCCCAGGCAGTCGAGACCTTCAAGACTGCGGTGCCTCGTTGCACTGGTTGGTCTGCTCTACCGGCGCATTCCGCGCCAATCACTCAACCCACAAGGGACGCCCTCCCTTGTGGCGGGAATCCCTTGCCTTTTCTCAAGGAGTTCCCCATGGATCGTTCCCTCATCAAGTCCCTGATGCCCTCGCTTGTCGCAGCTCACGTGCCGCGTAATGCGCGAGGTTTCAAGTACCGCGTATTCGACGATCAGCCGCAAGTGTCGGCATTCGGCTTCTCTATCGACCCCGATGCCTTCGACGGCAAAGTGGTCGCGACCACCGGCGATGCCATCATCGTCAAGGTCAAACCTACCGAGTTCGCGGTGCTTGATCCCAGCCTGGTGACTTCCGTCCCCGACGAAGGTGCCAAGGTGCATGTTCAACCCTACGCGCGGCGCCGGTTCGACGGTCTGCGTGCGGATACCCCGGAAGAGCGTACGGAGATGACGTCTGACGGCATCCCCTACACCGTCAAAACGCATGTCCTTGGTTCCGCACCGGCCAAGCTGCCCATCCCCGCGCCACAGTGCCTGGAACTGGGCCAGCTCATCCAGCAGTTGGAGGAAATGCTGGCGCCCGATGGCTTCCGGCGGATCACCCACATGCTGGTCGATGCGGGCGCCCGTGACTTCACCTGGGTCGATCCAAAGCCGTCCCGGATCATCGAGACGCCTCCGGCGATCAGCTTCGCGGTTTCGACCGGGAAGTTCGAGGGCCGGGTGACGATCCTCTATGACCGCGCGGGCGACACCTACGTGGTGGAGCTGCATCGCGATGGCGAACTGGTCGATCGGCACGACGAGGTGTATTTCGACATGCTCGGCGAAGTGCTGGAGCATCTGATCGATGACGGGCGCTGGCGCCTGATCGACGTGAGCGTGATCGACGCCAAGGCTTCACGGCGACGCCAGGCGGTGTCGGCGTGACGTCCAAGGCAAGCGACTCCTGGGTGGTTTATTCACCCAACGAGTCGGCCGTCAGCGACAGTGCTGGCTTCTGGTCCAACGAGTTCGGTTGGGTCTTGCTCGACCAGGCGACACGCTTCTCGAAGGAAGAGGCCGGGAGCTTACCGCTTCCGCTCTCGACTGGCCGTGATGCGCGCTTCGTTCCATGGCAGGAAGCCCAGCGGTATTACGGCTGACGCCGCAGCCTGGCGACGACTTGCCCCCTACAAGCCTTCCATCCGCTCGGATGGAGGGCCTTTTTTCTTCAACTTTGAGGTATCCGTCATGTCAGAAATTACTTGCAGCACATCCTCACAGCCCATCGGGGAGACCCATCCCGCGTTCGATGAAACCGCGTGGCGGGCTGTCTGCGAGAAGTTCGCCGTGCAAGCCAACAACGGCTGCGGACTGTCTCATGACTACTACGTCGAACGCTTCAGTTCACAGATCGAAAAACACATTGATCTCCTGCCTGAATGCCAGCGCGCGCAGGCTCTGCAGATAGCACAGGAATGGGACTACGCAACACCTGTCGAAAGGCGGGAAACCCGGAACTGGAACGCACAGAATGGCTACTGCACACACGGAATCGAGCTGGGTTGCTGCCCGGCCGGTTGCGGTTCATAGGGATTGGCACTTGCTCCATCGCTTATCACCCAGAAAGCCCCCGCCTCGGGGGCTTCTTTTTTCAGCACCCCGACACCGCACACCAGGCTCCGCCGCTGTTGAGAACCAGCATACAACCGGGTTACGCCGTGCGCTCTACGCGGCAATCGGCATGCGCGCACGACTCACGTTCAGCGGCCGAACAATAAGGCGACAGGCCAGTACCCATTCCGGATGGTCGTCCAGAGAAGCAGATGCCACGCTACAGCCATGTTGCGCTGACCACGGTCAGCAACATGCCCAGGTAGCCACGATCTTCAAGGCTACGGCGCGGTTCCGTCCGCGTGATCACACCAGTTCGCACTCGGCATCCCAGCGCGAACGACCGTCGAGCAATCGGCGGTGATGCCAACCTAGTTGTTGCCGGATCTTACGATCCATCAACCCACGCGGGGGTTACACACCTCCCGTATGGGGTCGGTGTGTCTCCGCTTTCTTGTCCTCAAGTCTGGAGATCACCATGACCACTTCCACCGAAAAGTCCTTTTTTGACTTGCACATCACCGGCCTCGGCTACCTCAATCGCATCCGCGAAGTGAAGCCGAAGAAAGGTGAACCGTTCCTGGCCTGCGATATCGCAGCGCTCAATGGTCCAAGCAACGATGTCTCGTACGTGCGTTTCGATACGCGCGTTTCGGGCACCGACGCCCAGCACCTCATTCGTCGTTGCATCGATGCCGTCGAGGCGGAGAAGAAAGTGATGATCGGATTCCGCCTGGGCGACCTGTGGACCGACACCTTCACCTATTCCAAGGGGAAGCGCGCCGGCGAACAGGGCGTCAGCCTGAAGGCCCGCCTGCTGTTCGTCAGCTGGATCAAGGTCGATGGCGTCCTGAAGTACAAGGCCGAGCCCAAGCCGGCCGAGTCCGAACAGGATGCTGCGGAGCAATCCGCTGCGCCTGCTCCTGCGCTGCAGGAAGCGCCGGTTCCGGAAACCTCCGAGCCGGTCAACGAACCTGCAGACGAAGCCGCCGATGCGCAAGCACCGGCACTGGCCGAGTCGTTCTGATCCGCAAGGCCCCCTTACAGGGGCCTTGTTCTTTTCATCAGCCGAGCATCCCTGACACAGCGCTGTCGGCGGAGCCCGGTCGTCCTTTCTTCACCAGGAGCACTCCATGATCACCCTTCCGGGCCAGTTGGCCATCAAGACAATCCACGGCAGGAATGGCGACTTCAATGTCGGCCGCCTTTCGACCAGCATTGGTGAGTTCGTCATCAAGAATGCCGAGCTGGACCAGTACGACGAAGGCAAATACGACGGTGATTTCGTTATCGCCGAAATCCGACCTTCCACCTACAACACCAGTGGGCGGATGGTCATCGAAATCCGCGCCCACCTGGGCGGGATGACCCTCTCGAACAGCGATCGCCTGAGCAAGGACGAAGCCCAGCGGCTGAGCCCGCAGGAAATCGATCCCATTGATGAGGAAGCGCAGGCTCCAGCGGCCGCCGCCAGGCCTCCGGCCAGGACCAAGGCCCGCAGCACGCGCGATCCACTGGTCGATACCACGCCGTTCGGCAGCGAACCAGCGGCAGCATCGCCCTCCGACGCTTCGGCTGAAGATGACGACGCGGCACTGTTCGGCATGCTCTGGCCGTTGGGCGAAATCGTGAAACTCGACGCAACCGTCGACCGCCGCGTCCTGCGTCAGCAGCGCGACCGTCTCGATGCGATGGGCTATCGGTTTGAACCTCTGTCCCAGGACTGGCACCTCGCCAGCGCCTGATTGGCCTTGATCTTTCACCCATCGGGCCGCTTCCCCGATGGGTGGGCTCCCGATGATTTCAAACGAGGAGCTTCATCATGAGTCGGCACTGCTTCGAGACATCCCACAAGGGATTTCCCATCATCGTTGTGCTCGGCTGGGACCGGCCGATGCAATATTTTTTCCTGACCATCGAAAAGCCTGTCGAGTTGATCGACGACGCCATGCAGGTCGAGGACGACCACTTCCTGTACAGCAATCTGCACGAGACCGATCCTTTCGGTCATGACCTGGACTACTACCGCGAGGTCTTGCGGTATTTTCAGATCATCGTGCCCGAGAGCCTGTTCAGAGAGGCGCAATCCGACGCCGAAAGGAATGTCGGCAACCGTGTCACCAGGCATCAGGCGGATGGTTCCTTCATTGAACTGGGGCTCTGAAAGGCTCACGTTTTTCCATGATCGGGCATTCACCGCCCTGTGGAGCGTGCTCTACGCGCGGACCACGATCACAGACGCACAGCGCGTTCGGTATCCGCCGTTCCAGTCGTCTGAAATTCCCGTCCACCAGTCTTCGGACTGACCCTGCATCGCAGGTTTTCCATGCGCGCGTGCGCGCCTGGCCTTGTGCCAGCCGTCGATGTCGCTTGCCCAATCCTCAAGGAGATAGACATGCAACTCGCATCTCGTTTCGCATCACGTTCCCCGATCCTGCGTGCCGATCATCCCCTGTCGGATGACCAGATCCGCGCAGTCGCTCCTTCCATCTTTGCGGATACACCGCACGAAAGCCGCTCCGAACGGTATAGCTACATACCGACCTCCGCCGT
The DNA here is from genome assembly GCF_057128625.1 of Pseudomonas imperatae. Lineage (NCBI taxonomy): Bacteria > Pseudomonadati > Pseudomonadota > Gammaproteobacteria > Pseudomonadales > Pseudomonadaceae > Pseudomonas > Pseudomonas imperatae. The sequence goes on from NZ_JBSKHP010000004.1 coordinate 136,882, forward strand.
TCTGGCGAAGCTACGCAATGAAGGGTTCGAGCCCTTCATGGTGTGCCAGACCCGCGTGCGTCATGAAGACCGTCGCGAGTTCACGAAACACATGCTCCGCCTTCGCCATGCAAGCCAGATCAACGGCAAAGAGGCGAATGAGATCATCCTGCTCAATTCACATGATGGCACCAGCAGCTACCAGATGCTGGCCGGCATGTTCCGTTTCGTGTGCCAGAACGGTCTGGTGTACGGCGATATCGTCGGAGACGTTCGTGTGCCTCACAAGGGCAATGTCACGGACCACGTAATCGAAGGCGCCTATGAGGTCCTGAGCGGCTTCGACCAGGTGCAGGATTCCCGCGAAGCCATGCGAGCGGTTACGCTCGATGATGGCGAGGCGGAAGTCTTTGCACGCTCGGCCCTGACGCTCAAGTATGACAGCGACACCAAGGTGCTGCCGATAACTGAAAGCCAGGTTCTGGCAACGCGCCGGTTCGATGACAACCGGCCGGATCTGTGGTCGGTGTTCAACCGGGTGCAGGAAAACCTCGTCAAAGGAGGTCTGTCCGGTCGGACTGCCAATGGCCGCCATCAACGCACGCGCCCTGTGCAAGGCATCGATCAGAACGTCCGTCTCAATCGGGCGCTGTGGCTGCTGGCCGAAGGCCTGCGGCAACTGAAAAACTGATCTGACGCGGACTGTGCCCATTTCGGGCAATGCTCGCGGTTTTCTCCCACCGCTCCTGACGGAGCATTCCTCACCCCCAGGGGCTGTATCAGCCTCACGGGCTGGTGCTGTCCCTGGACCTTCCAAAGGACACGACCATGCCCGATACAACATCTTCGCAACCGCTTCTTCGCATTGATGAATGCTCCGACCTGATGGCCGACGGCTACATCGGCGACGAAAGCGGCGACCTGATCTTCCTGTCCATCTGGGCACGCGATACGGCCATTCAACAGTTTCTGGCCCGGCTCACGCTGGGTCGTGACGACGATGGCCTGGATCAGTTCCACCTCATCACCGATGCAGGCGGCTCCATTCCGGTTTTCATCGGAAACGTCGACAGGCTGGAGAAGCGCTCCACGCGCCTTTTCCGCCGCACCCTGTTCGGTTCGATGGTCAACCTGTGGCTCTTCGACCAGCGCTGCGTCAAGCCCGACAAGGCCAACGCCAGCGCGCTGATGCTGCTTCCCAGGGACTCAGACCATCGGCTTGATCGTTTGTGGACACTGGTACAGGAAACGTGCCCTCTGCCACTCCTCGATCACTGGCGCGACATCGTGCTGGACCTGCTGATGGAGCAATCCATGCTGGCGCGTCTTCCCATGGCTTACGGGCCACTGGAAGGGCACCGCCTGGCGCTGGATGTTCCTGTGCTCACGAAGACACTCGGCGATCTGATCCGCAACGGAACCCTCAGCGCCACGGCGCATGAACTGGCTTCCGGCATGCCTTTGCGGCGCGTCGCCTGAAGTCTCGCAAGGGCATGCGCAAGCTGCATGCCCCTCATTTTTCCCAACCAGAATCAGGAGATTCACATGGCTCTCATGTTCCCCCGGCTTGCCCGGAATTTTGCGAAAAACGGGTACTACCCAACCGACGAACCCACGCTGGAGCGGGCGCTCAACGCGCTGGCGCCGGCCGCCGGTCAAGTCACCATCATCGATCCTTGCGCGGGCGAAGGCGTTGCCATCGCGGAAGCCGCACATGCGCTTGGCCGTGATCTGGTGTCAGCTTATGCCGTCGAATTCGACGAAGAGCGCGCCAGACATGCCCGAGGTCTTGTCGACCATTGCCTGCACAGCGACCTGATGGATACGCTGATTAGCCGGCAGAGCTTTGGACTGATGTGGCTCAATCCTCCCTATGGGGATCTGTCCAGGGATGCCGATGGCAACATCGGCTACCAGGGACAGGGCCGCGCCAGGCTGGAGAAGCTGTTCTATCAGCGTGTCTTGCCGCTGCTGCAATACGGTGGCGTACTGGTCTTCATCATTCCCAGCTACACGCTCGACGCCGAACTGGTGGGTTGGCTGACACGCCATTTCACCGGACTGCGCATCTACCGTGCGGTCGAACAGCAGTTCAGGCAGGTGGTGATCTTCGGCACCCGCTCACGCCAGCGCGATCTGGCAAGCGATGCCAAAGCCATCCGCAACCGGCTGCTGCAGATCGGCGCAGGTGATATCGAAGCGGAAGAACTGCCGGTCGAATGGCCGTTCCTCCCGTATTCCGTCCCGGCCGCACAGGCCGAGCCGGAGCAGTTCTATCGCGTCACCATGGAGCCGGAGCAATTCGCGGCCGAAGTTCATCGCCTTCAAGGGTTGTGGCCTTCCCTCGATACGCATCTCGGCGCTTCGCAGCAATCGCTGCGGCCGCCGGCCCGTGCCTTGTCTCACTGGCATCTCGCCCTGGCGCTCGCCGCCGGTGCGATTTCAGGTGTGGTCCGTTCCAGAACCGGCAAGGTGATGGTCGTCAAAGGCGATACCCACAAAGAGAAGTCCGCCGCTGTCGAATACAACGAACGCGACGACGGCTCGATCGCCGAAACGCGCATCCTCACCGACAAGTTCGTGCCGGTCATTCGCGCATGGGACATGACGCCCGGCTCCCCCACTCGGGGAGAAGTGCTGACCATCCGCTGATTCTTCATCCATCCCCCGAAAACCAACGCCTGGACCAGGCGCTGGCTTCGGTTTTCATCAACGCAACAGGAGAGCTACAACCATGTCCTTCAAACTGTTCTCACGCCAGCGCACCACGCCGGCTTCCATCCCTCTGTTCTCCAGCGGTGCCCTGACGCTCAGCGCCAGGGTGCAATGGCTGGACAGCAAGGGGCTGGTTGATCCCCATCGTTTCCTACATCGCCACCTGCGTGGTGACTGGGGCGATCTGGATCACACCGAACGTCGCGCGAACGATGCAGCTCTTCGATCAGAAGGAACTCTGACCTCGCGCTACCAGGTGACACCGCGGCTGTCCTTGTTGGTGACCACCAGCAAGGATCACAGCCAGACCGTGATCCAACTGCCCGAGGAGAACGAGCCGCACTGACGACTTGCATCTTCAGCCTTTTCCACTCAACGGGGTCATGCTGCCCCAACGGGGTGTCATGACCCTCCTCAACATGCAGGAGAAACACCATGACCTCCGACACGAAACCTCGTGATCACCGCCGTTTGCTGTTCCCGATCGGCGCATTGATTTTCAGCGAAGGCGTAGACCGCCTGATGCGGGAAGGCAGGCTCGATCCGATGCCTTACTTCCAGCGCCACATCCGCGGCGACTGGGGCGATGTGACGGACGACAAGTGGCAGGAAAACAATGCCGCATTGAAATCCAACGCGCGTCTCGACTCGCTCTATGCGGTCACCCGCGAACTGAACATTCGCATCTTCACCGAGGCAGATCGCAGCGCGACGCATGTCCTGCTGCCATCCGAATCCTGACGCGCGAAAGCGTCGTTCCTCCACCGCGACAGCCCAGTAATTTCTGTCGTCCGCATCATCCACCCACCGGGGCCAATCACCCCGATCGGGTGCCATGGCCCTTCATTTCATTTGGAGTCACCACCATGGCACATGAAGCGCTTTTCCTCAGCGTTGTTCCGCAACCCCGATTCCTGACCGGGCAACTGGTCATGACCTCCGGCGTCGATGAACTGGCCCAACAGGGCCGGCTCAATCCAGGCCGATATCTCACGCGCCATCTCACTGCCGATTGGGGCGATCTCTCCGATAGCGACTGGCAGTCCAATGACACCGCCTTGCGCACCGGTGAGGATCGCCTGTTTTCGTCTTACCAGGTCGAGCCTGACCTGAACCTCTGGATCATCACCGAGTGGAATCGCAGCGTCACCACGCTGCTTTTGCCTAACGAATACTGATCTTCATCCGGCGGCTGTCGCCGCTTTTCATCTTCCCACCCTGGGGCATGTCCATCGCCCCGCAGGGGGAGGTGCATGCCCCGTTTTCTTTGGAGCATCACCATGTCCCTCGATCTTGAAACCATCCCCGATTCCGCCGTGCAGGGCGACCTGCTTGAAGCGGAATCCTCGCCGCTGACCATCAGCCTCAACGACTTCGTTTCCGAATTCGGTGACGAGCTGCTGGACAGCCTCAACCGCGCCAACCCTCCGGTCTACACCGGACAAGCGCGCCCGCACCGGCAACAGGTTCTGTCACGTCTCAAGCGGCTGCCGTTTCCGGCTCAGGCCGAAGTCATCCACGCCGTCAGCGAGTTGCTGGTCGACCGCGGTGAACGCGCCGCGATCATCAACGCAGAAATGGGAACGGGCAAGACGCTGATGGCAATTGCCGTCGCCGCCGTGCTCAACGCCGAAGGCTACCGTCGCACTCTGGTCCTGTCACCGCCGCACCTTGTCTACAAGTGGCGCCGGGAAATCCTCGAAACCATTCCTGGCGCGAAGGTGTGGGTGCTCAACGGCCCCGACACGCTGGTCAAGCTGCTGAAGCTGCGCGAGCAACTCGGCGTACCGGCCAGCGGCCAGGAGTTCTTCGTACTCGGCAGGGTCAGGATGCGCATGGGCTTCCACTGGAAACCCGTGTTCACCCGTCGCCGCATTCCCGGCGGTTTCGTCGGAGCATGCCCACATTGCGGTCACGTCATCACCGATCTCGATGGAGAGCCCGTCAACACGGTCGAGCTCGAAGCCGAAGAGTCGCGGCGCAAGTGCAGCCAGTGCGCATCTGCGCTATGGACCCTGATACGTCCTCGTTCGCTTTCGGCAACCGACCAGTCCTCGGCTGTGATCAAGGCGCTCAAGCGTATTCCCACCATCGGCGAAGCCACGGCCCAGCGGCTGATGAAAAAGTTCGGCGAGTCGTTCCTGGTATCTATCCTGGGCGACAACCTGTTCGAGTTCATCAACCTGATGGACGAGAACGGCGATCTTGTCTTCAGCGACCGGCAGGCTCAGCGCATGGAACGTGCAATGGCCTCCATGGAATTTGGCTTTGGTGAAGGTGGCTATCAAGCCAGTGAGTTCATTAAACGCTATCTTCCACAGGGCTTTTTCGATCTCCTCGTGTGTGACGAAGGCCATGAATACAAGGGGTCGGGCTCCGCACAGGGACAGGCGATGGGCGTGCTTGCCGCGAAGGCTCGCAGGACCCTGTTGCTGACCGGAACGCTGATGGGCGGCTACGCGGACGATTTGTTCGCGCTGTTGTTCCGGACGCTGACCGGGCGGATGATCGAAGACGGCTACCGGCCCTCCAGGACCGGCAGCATGACGTCGGCTGCGATGGCCTTCATGCGCGAACACGGCGTTTTGAAGGACATCTATTCCGAGAGCACCGGAACCGCGCACAAGACGGCCAGGGGCACCAAGATCACGGTGCGCACCGTCAAAGCGCCGGGCTTCGGGCCGAAAGGCATCCTGCGCTGCGTGCTGCCGTTCACCGTGTTCCTGAAACTCAGGGACATTGGCGGCAACGTGCTTCCTCCCTACGAGGAGGAGTTTCGTGAGGTCGCGATGGAAGCCGATCAGGCCAGCGCCTATCGTGATCTGGCCGGACGTCTGACTGCAGCTCTCAAGGAAGCCCTGCGTAAGCGGGATACGACGCTTCTTGGTGTGGTCCTCAACGTGCTTCTGGCCTGGCCGGACACGTGCTTCCGTCCCGAGACGGTGACGCATCCCCGCACGCGCGAGCTGCTGGCGTTCACACCGTCGCAGTTCAACGAGCTGGAAATCACGCCGAAAGAGCGTGAGCTGATCGACATCTGCAAGGCAGAGAAAGCCGAGGGCCGCAAGGTCCTGGCCTATACCGTCTATACCGGGACGCGGGACACCACGTCGAGGCTGAAGGTTCTACTGGAGCAGGAAGGTCTGAAGGTTGCGGTGCTGCGCGCAAGCGTGGACACCTCGCGGCGCGAAGACTGGATTGCAGAGCAACTGGACCGAGGCATCGATGTGCTGCTGACCAATCCCGAACTGGTCAAAACAGGGCTGGATCTGCTGGAGTTCCCAACGATCGTGTTCATGCAGTCTGGCTGGAACGTGTATACGCTCCAGCAAGCCTCGCGTCGGTCATGGCGGATCGGCCAGAAGCTGCCCGTGAAGGTCATCTATCTCGGCTACGCAGCCACGTCGCAGATGACATGCCTGTCGTTGATGGCGAAGAAGATCCTCGTCTCGCAGAGCACGTCGGGAGACGTGCCGGAGTCTGGCCTGGATGCCCTCAACACGGACGGCGATTCCGTAGAAGTGGCGATGGCAAGGCAACTTGTCGCCGCCTGATTCAACTCTCCATGCCGGCGTCCCATCGGGCCGCCGGCTTTCTCGTTTCTTCCACCTTGCAGCCATGCCCGCGTTTTTCGTGGGCATGGCTGTGTTCTTTCTCATCCCAAGGAGATTTCCATGAACACCAACACCCCAGCTACGCCCGAAATCATCAACGCCCGCCTGACGCTGGACGTGGCCTATCTGCTCAACGGCGAGTCGGTATCGGAAATGCTGGAACGCATGCGCGGCATGTGCGAACGCGCCATCGGCGAAGGTATGTTGACCGGCGAGACCGCCGCGGAAGTGGACGCCTGGTCAATCGACGCTTCCCTTTCGCCCTCGGCAGCCGACAATGAGGCACTGGAAGCCGGGATTGCCACCTTCATGCGGCAGCGCATCGAGGACGGAAACCTCGACGCGGAAGACATCCCCGTCCGCCTGGCGCGTTATGGCCTGATGGCCCCCGAAGCGTTCATATCAGAAATGCGCGAACGCATGGATATAGATGAAGGCGATGATCTTGAAGCCCAAGCCACTGTGGCCGTATCGGCTGCTCCTTCGGATCACGCTGAATTCGAGATGCGAATCGCGGTCGCCTGCGTCAACGCCTCGGGCATGTCTGACATGCCAATCTTCACCGTCAGGATCACCCGGGCGGAATTTGACCTGGGTGTTCACTACGACAAGGCCAAAGATCTGGCCGAAGAAGCCAGATACGAAGAGCCATTCGTCTGCTTCGATGCGACAGAGCAGGACGCCATCCTTTCGGCCGCACGAAAACTGGGTTCTGTCCGTGAGGATTGATCCAGCAGGTGCTCATCCACTTCTTCAGGCCCCACTTGGGGGCCTTTTTCTTGGTTGTGGCAGAGAGCCACAGCATCACGCGTCCTCGAACACAACCCAAAACAGAAATCCTCTTGAAGTCATGCGGGCATGAACCAGTGGTAGACGTCATCGCGCCATGACCGTCACCACCACATGCAAGATGAAGGACGGCCCATAACAGGGATTGCCTTCGCTGTCCTCGATCCGCCAGATCGATGCCACGGTGCAGCTCTCTTTCGGTGCCGCAAATTCAATGCTGATACGCACGGGCTGTCCTGGCAGCGTGTCCGGAATGGCAACCTCTTGGTACAGGCTGGTGAGATGGGCATTCAGGACCACCTGAAGGTCGGTCTTGCCTGGTTCGCGGCGAGCGATCACGTACTCACCATCCACACGTACCAGCCTGCGCCCATGCCAGGGTTTGCGGCCCACGTTCTGGATCTCCCATATCTTATGGAAGGCCTCGCCAGGCAGGACGATGGCATGGTCGGGCGTCGTCACATCGGCGTTGAACACCGCAATGTCGCCCCGATCTCTCAAGCCCACCGCACGGTTGGTCGGTGCCAATGGCGCGCCGGCCGAGGGCGCACCGCCAAGATCGGCGTAGTAGCGGAAGAGCAGCAGCGGCGAGACCTGGATGGCCTTGGCCAGCTTGACCAGCGTTCGCACGGAGGGGTCCTGCGATGCGCCACCCGCCAGTCCGTACAGGTAAGTCCGGGACAGCCCGGCTTCCTTGGCAATCGCGGTCATGGATTTGCCAAGCTCCCGGCCACGTCGCGCGATCAGCGCGCGCAGCGTTTCTCTCTTTGATTTCATCTCGTTCCCCGTGGCCGCGCTCCCGACCACTGCGCATTGTCCACTAAAAAGGACAGTCTGAGTGCCACAGTAAACCAATCATCGGCCAGTATTCAATTCATAAGGCAATCTGTCTTCGGCCAGATGATTGCCAAATAAACAGCGATATCGCCAAGCGAGCATGTTGTACGCATGAAGCCTGATGGCAGTAACCGAGTGGCCGTACCCATGAACCAGACGGACAGGTAACCCTTATGCCTCATATCAAGAATTGCGCTGAAGCGATTGCACGAACTGGCTTCGGGATCATCCCGATGACGGCGGCAATGCGAGACAACTATTCGCTGCTGCTGGATGGATTTACTGGCATAGCACAAGAGACAAAGGAGACTTACAGCTTCGCCGCGGATACCGATGGCTTCCTGCCGTTCGGTTCCGAATATGCCCATGTCAGGGACAATCCCGATCTGTGTGAACGCTTTTGCTACTGGCACGCTCACAGCGGCAGGCGCCAGGATCATCCCTTCAGCCAAAGTCCCTATCTGCGAGCAGCCGCAGCCTATGAAAGTGAAATCAGCGAGTTGGCTCAGGGCGTCATCAAGGGGATATGCCACGAGTTCGGTGCACCGTCGCTGGCTTCCATCCGCGACAGTTCGTACCTGCAACTGTGCGTGTACGGCCAGAACCCGCCACCGCATGAACGGAAATTTGCACAAGACCCGCACGAGGACGGGCATCTACTCACATTCATCCGGCCCAACCGCGATGGTCTGGTCATCTTGCGAGGCAGCGCTCTGGAGCCGGTTCGCCTGCTGGAAAACGAACTGGCCGTCCTCTCGGGTTCATTGCTGACGCAGCTATCCGACTGCGCTATTCCAGCAACCTACCATGCCGTCCTGACGCCGAGCCAACCCGTTCAGCGAAGCTCGCTCGTGTATTTCGCCAATCCCAGCAGCGCAGATGCGCTTATCGGCTTTCGCCGCAGGAAACCGATCGACCTCTCCGCGGCGATGAATGCTCATCACACTGGCTTCGGCAATCTTCCAATTGCTGTTGCAGCGAAAACCGCCTGACACGAGGGCCAGATGAGTTCATTCGTATATTCGCTGTTTTTCGAAGGGCTGCTGCTGGGGGTTGCTCTGTTTTCAGCTCCCGGCCCCAAGGACACCCTGGTCATCCGCCAGGGTGTCAGCGGGGGCGCTATTTGGGGCGTCGTTGCCATCTGTGTGATTGCCGACGCCATTCTCATTGCCATCGGCGTGTCGGGTGTCGGCACGCTGCTCGATAGCCATCCCCGTATCGTAGCGGTGCTGTTGTTGTCCGGCGCGCTCTACCTGGTCTGGTTCGGCGGACAGCGGTTGGTCGCCTGTATCCGCAATCAGTCCATGCCACGCCTCGCGGATGCCGGCACCTGCACGCAGCGCCACCTGCTGCGCACAGCTTTCATCCTCAGCTTTGCAAACCCCTATGCGTGGCTGGATACCGTGGTGCTTATCGGCTCGATGGGTGCGGCTAAGCCTGTCGATCAGCAATCGGCGTTCTCGGCAGGTACGATGGCCGCTTCATTCATCTGGTTCGTGCTGTTGGCCGCTGGCAGCAAGAAGCTGACCGGTCTTTTCCAGTCGCCACAAGCCTGGCGCTGGCTCGACGCTGGAATCGCACTACTGATGGCGTACCTGACCTTCGGGCTGATACAGGACTTCATACGCCTGCTGTGACAAATCAGCTTGATTTGGATTGATTCATTTCCTAATTCGGCAACATGGAATCCAGCGCAGCCGTGCCCGCGATTCTATTACTTCGCATCGAAACGGAGCATGGCTTTTCCCTCATTAGGTGAGGAACACGCCAGCGATTTCCCACAGCAGCCGCATCGAAAAGGCGATTAGCAGCAGCCCCATGAACCGCTCAAACCAATGACCGATGCGCAGGAATCGCTCGCGGATGCGAGGGCTGGTGAATACCAGGCTGACCAGTACAAACCAGGCAGCATTGACGAAGCACATCCAGCCGCCATAGAGCATCTGAATGCGCAGCGGCGTCGAAGCGCTCACCACCGTCGTGAACACCGCCAGGAAAAACAGCGTCGCCTTGGGGTTGGTCGCATTGGTCAGGAACCCCAACGTGAACGACTGACGAAAGCTCCGTGTTGTCCCGTCACCGGAATCCAAGGGCAGGTCGGCTGTGTGCTTACCCGCTTGTCGGATGAACATGACACCAAGGTAAAGCAGGTAGGCTCCGCCCACCAACTCTGCCACCCTCAACAGCCAGGGTGTGGCATGCATCAGCGCGCCGACCCCCAGCAGGGTGTAGATCACATGCACAGATATGCCCGCACCGATGCCAACGGCGGTGCCGATGCCGGCATGGCGTCCGAAACGGACGCTCTGCCTGATCGTGACAGCGAAATCCGGCCCCGGAGCCACGACCGCGAGAAAATGGATGGCAGCAAGGGCAAGAAACTCCCGCAAGTAATCGAGCTCCATGTCAGCTCCAGAAAGACAGTGGCATGGCTGGGCCACGGTAGCCGACGAAGCACGACAGGCTGAGTCGAACGTTGTCTAACCCCGTCGTCACGGCGTGCATGCAGCGAGAGTTAAAGAGGATCAAGTCGCCGGAATTTGGCCGTACCTCCAGTGTCGCTTCGCCCAGCAGCGCGGGGTCAATACCATAGCTATCGCCGCGCATCTGATCGAAGGCTTCGGGGGACAGTTGCTGATCCCATATCTGCAGAGCGCCCCCCTCGCTGGGCATGGACAGATAAATGTTTGCCGCCATCTGCGCCTGCAGACTGTGAGCCTGGAAGCTGTCCGGCGCATCCTTGGCAAAGATGTCGTGATGCGCAAGGAAGGTCACGCCTGGTTTGACGACACGCGACAGTCCGACGTACATCTTGCGGCCATACAGCGTTTCGAGTTGGGCACCCGCCGGCCACACTTCATCCAATACGCACCTGAGCAGGTCGACTGGAGAAACATAAGGTGTACAGCGTTTTCTCAATTCGTCGATATTGTCGAAGACACTCTCGAAGTAATCGGCCATGAGAGGTGGCTGGTTCTCTGCCTCGTAGAAGGCCATCCCGATCCGACCGATGCTGGGTGCATTCAGGTACTTCTGAAAGCCATGCCCCATAATCTGCCCGGCAGCTTGGCGGCAATATCCTTATCGATGAAATTGCGTACGCAGATGGCCAGGGCGTCTCCACGGACAAGTCTCTCGATCGCACCGTATTCCAGGCGCTCCAGTTCGATCACCATATTTCCCCCCCGATTGTTTTCATGCCTCGTCGCAGGCCGTAGGCCAGCAAGGCTCACTGGCACCGGAAGCCTCTCCCGCTCCGGGGGAGGCTGTTACTGCGTCATTGAATGTCGTACTGAACGATCAGTTGGCCTTTCTTTACATGAACCGATAGAACCCGAAGACGATTCAAATCCGCCGTAGTTTCGACATGGGTCCCGCCACACCCGTAGGGCGGCAGATGACCGAATCCGACTTGCCGGAACTGGCTTTCGTCCACTTGGACTCTGCACGGCAGATTGCTTGCAATCAGGTCGTCACACCGGCCTTGCACTGCGGCCACATCGACAGTCTGCGCGCCGTCCGCAGGTTTGAAGACCACACGTGCCTCCCCGGGCCAGTGGTGTGCCTTGATGGGTCTCCAAGCGAGCGGCTCCAGCGCGTGGCCTATCAAATGACCCGCGGAGTGCAATCTGGAATGCAGTTGACGCTGCTCCGCATCCACCCTGGCGCTGGTCACGCCAAGCGCAACCGCCTGACGGGTGTAGTGGATGATTTCGCCGTTGGACACTTCGACCTGGAACACTTCCGCATTCCCGATCGAACCCACATCAGCAGGCTGCCCGCCGCCTTGCGGATGAAACGGTGTGGCATTCAAGCGCACGCCATATTCGCCGTCAGCCAATTGCTCGCAATGCAAAACCTCGACTTCGGATTCCGTGGCGTTGCTTTCCCAATAGAGTCTTCGCGTCATTTTGTGATGTTCGTTTTATCTCGACTTATGTTCCCGATTGTATTAAATAGAGAGGGCTGCGATAATCCAATGCAAACACAAATAATCTTTGCCTCATGAGCACAAATAAGATGATCGCCCTGATGGGTGAGATGGCCGTTTTCGTCAAGGTGGTCGAGACAGGCAGCTTTTCCGAAACGGCACGCCAACTGGGGGCGGCACCTTCAGCAATCAGCCGATCAGTGGCTCGCCTTGAGAAAGCGCTAGGTACGCGGTTGCTGCAGCGCACGACTCGCAAGCTGCGACTGAGTGAAGGCGGACATGAGGTTCATGCCCGATGCCTGGACATGGTGAGCGCCGCGCAGGCGGTGATGGAGGTCTCCGGGCAGTTCAGTCCTGAACCCCAAGGGCTGGTACGGGTCAGCGTTCCTAAGGCAGTGGGCCGCTTCGTTATCCACCCGCACATCCCAGACTTCCTGGCGCGCTTTCCAAAGATCGATGTGCAACTGCAACTCAATGACCGCTATGTGGACCTCATCGACGACGAGGTGGACCTGGCGATCCGAATTACTGACCGCCCCTCTCCGGGGTTGATGGGCCGACGGCTCCTCGACATTGACCATATGCTATGCGCGACGCCGGAGTACCTAGCCAACCACGGCATGCCTGCGCATCCACATGACCTGAAGGCGCACACCTGTATCTTTTTGGGTGAAGAGCCTGGCGATTCTCGCTGGAAGTTCCTGCGTGGCGACAAGCGGGTAAGCGTCAGCGTACATGGCCGCTACGCGGTCAACCACACAGGGGCCCGACTCGACGCCGTTCTGCATCATCTTGGTATCGGAAGCCTGCCATACTTCACCGCACGGCACGCACTACAACAGGGTCAAATTGTTCAGGTGCTCCCGGAGTGGGAATTTAAAACAAACTACTGCGGCGAGGCTTGGATTCTGTATCCGCCGAACCGGCATCTCCCCCCGAAACTCAGCGCTTTCATTGACTTCATGGCAGAACGCCTAAGTGGAGAGCCGACCCTGAGCAGACCGGCGCGAAGGGCAGTGTCCGCAGCTTCGCCATACGAGTCGCCGGAGGTCGACAAATAGAAATAGGGGGAGCAAGCAGTTCCCTTTGTTTGCTGATGCCCCGGCCATGAACGGCGATTGTGACGGTTCAACGCTTCAGAGAACCGACACATGCAACCATTCAGCCACTTCCATCGCCATCTGGCGGGCTGCGGCCTGCTGATCGCAGCCGCACTGATGGCCGGCTGCGCCACGACGACGCCTCCGCAGAAGGCCGCACCCATCGCGAAGCCGACGATCGCACCGGCAAAACAGAAGCCGGAATTCATTCCTGTCGTTCGCTATGGCCGCTACACCCTGGTCGAACTGGCTCCGGCATCGGCACAGCAGGACCTGCTGTTGCAGGTGGTCGATGTCGCCATACCCGATACGCGCACAGCGACCGTGGGCGATGCGTTGCGCCACGTCCTGCTGCGCTCTGGCTACCAGCTCTGCTCGGTGGGCGACATCACCTCTCTCAATTCGCTGCCGTTGCCGGCATCCCACTATCGGTTGGGGCCGATGCTTCTGCGCGATGCCCTGCTGACGCTGGCAGGCCCCGCGTGGGATCTGAAAGTCGACGATGGCGCCCGCCGCGTCTGCTTCACCCGCGCTCCCCAGCCAGCATCTGCCCTGAGCCAACCGGCCGCACACTCTGCTTCGAAGGCGGCCGGTCACGTTGAAAAACGCCCGCTCACCACGGAGGTCCGGCCATGACCATCATCCCCGGCTCCGGCCGCCGCTCGCGCGTACCGCTGCTGCGCGTGGCCACCATCACCTGGGTCTTGCTGATCAGCGCGGGAGCTGTGGTAAATCATATGGTGCTGTCCAACCTCGCCACACAGGCCGGCGGCAGCGCACAAAGTACGCAAGTCGCTGCCCTGGAAGCCAGGCTGGCAGAACTGGGGCAGCAGCTCGAAGCGCAGCGTCAACAGCCCAGCACGTTGACGACCGCGCAGTTTGAAACCGAGCGCCAGGCCATCGAGCAACGGGTTTCCAGGATCGAGCAGGCGCTTGGCGAACGGCTGACGGCCGAAAGCCTCTCTCCATTGCATAGCCGCATCGAGCAGTTGGAGGCCCGACTGTCGAAAGCCGCCCAGGTCGCTCCCACCCCAGCCCGGACGCGGAAGAACCAGGCCACCAAGCCCAAAGCGGCAGTGCCTCCATTCAAGGTCATCGGCCTCGAAATGCGCGGCGGCGAACGCTTTTTGTCGATCCTGCCTACGGGCGCCGCTGCATCGCCCCTGACAGGCGTTCTGCGGCCCGGCGAAACGGAGGCCGGCTGGCGGCTGGAAACCATCGAAGACCACACCGCGGTGTTCCAGAACGGCGGCCAGGTTCTTCGCGTGGTCGCGCCATAGGAGGGCCAGATGAACCGCAGGATCATTTCGCTTGCGTTGGCGACCAGCTTGACCGTCGGCGCCGTCTCCGCGGCAACGGCGCAGAACGCACGAACAGCCACTACTCCGGTTGTTCCCAGCCAGGAACAGCCGGCAATTACGGCCAATAGCGATGAACAGAACGCACGCGACTGGGGACTTCGCCCGGAGGAATGGACGCGCTACCGGGAAGTGATGCGGGGGCCTCTGGGCATCTTCTCGCCCAATCTCGACCCGTTGACAGCACTAGGTATCGAGGCGCGTTCGGACGACGAACGACGCCGCTACGCCGAATTGCAAGTGCAGGTCGAGGCACGCCGCGTCGAGAAAACACTGGCATACCAGCGCGCCTACGACGCCGCCTGGCAACGCCTGCATCCGGGCATGCAGCGCGTCAATCTGCCGGGAGCCAACACCGCTTCCAGTGCGAGTGCCGCATCAAGCGAAGCGCGCCGTATGGCCGTATTCGTCAAGGACGAATGCGCCCCGTGCGGTCAGCTTGTCCAGCAATTGCAGGCCTCGGGAACCGAATTCGATCTCTACATGGTCGGAAGCCGCCAGGATGATGCCCGCATCCGCGACTGGGCGAAGCGGGCACGTATCGACCCCTCACGTGTTCGCAACGGCTCCATCACCCTCAACCATGACGCAGGCCGCTGGTTGTCACTGGGTCTGCAGGGAGATCTGCCAGCCGTCGTGCGGCAGGTTGGCGATCAATGGCAACGGCAGTGAACCGCTACGCACGCCTGCTCGCGCTGCTGGCCGGCTTCATGGTCGGAACCGCCCAGGCCAAAGCCCAGGAGATACCGCCACCTGCCTACCAGCTCGCAGCGCAACGCGCCGATATTCCGTCCCCGGTCCTGTATGCAGTGGCATTGCAGGAAAGCGGCCTGCAGCGTGGCGGCCGGCTGGTTCCCTGGCCCTGGACCCTGAACGTGGCTGGCGCGGCCCGTCGCTTCAGCAGCCACGCCGCGGCCTGCGAAGGGCTGCGCAAGGCGCTGCGCGAAGTTCCGCCAACCCGCATCGATGCCGGCCTGGCTCAAATCAACCTAGGCTACCAGAAGCACCGCTACAGCCGTCCCTGCGATCTGCTCGATCCATACCGCAACCTCGCCATCGCGGCCGAAATCCTGCGTGAACAACACACGCCCGGCGAGGACTGGTTGGTCGCCATCGGCCGCTATCACCGCCCAGCCGGCGGCGCACCCGCTGCGCGCTACCGGCGCAGCGTCAGCCAGCACCTGGCGCGCGTGGTCGGTCCTTCCCGTGCTGACGCTTCCACAAGGAGGAATACACCATGAAACCTGCCTTCGTCGTCACCGTGAGGCCGATTCTTTGCGCTCTGTTGTGCGCCGCTGGTCTGCCTGCCCTAGCTGCGGGCCAGCCGCCTCTCATCGTGGTCGAGGACCATGGAGGCACGTCCGCTCTGCCTTACTACCAGGCGCTGGACCTGCCGCCACGCAGGGATCAACCGGGTCCGCCACGGATCGACGTGCCGCCGTCCGGAGGCAAGACCTTCAGCGAAGCCGATATGCTGCCCGTGCGCTCGGAGCGGTTGTCGCCCGGCGATGAGCCTCGCCGGGTGATCCAGGCTCCGGGCCTAACGCCGGTCTTCCTCATCGGTGATGACGAACGCTCACGCGCCTGGCTGCTTGAGCGCAGGGCGGCGTTGACCGAAATCAGCGCCATCGGTCTCGTGGTCAATGTCGGATCGGCGGAGGCTCTGGCGGGACTGCGCAAGCTGGCGCCCGAGCTCACCTTGTCCCCCGTATCGGGTGACGACCTCGCTCAGCGGCTCGGACTGCGGCACTACCCGGTCCTGATCACCGCCAGCGGCATCGAGCAGTGAGCAAGCTGTCATGGCCCAGCCTCATGCGGTCGAAGTTCTGCTGCGGCCAGCGGTGGAGCTATACACCGTTGCGGTTTGCGCCGGCGCCGCGTTGGTGTGCATGGTGGCACCATGGTCGCTCGCGTTAAGCCCGCTACTGGGATTCGGCAGCGCTCTGGCATTCCTCGTGTTTGGCGGCATCCGCCTGCGCGAGGCGATGACCATCCTGCGATACCGCCGCAATATCCGCCGCTTGCCTCGCTATGTCATGACCAGTCGCCAGGTGCCGGTCAGCCGGCAGCGCCTGTTCATCGGCCGCGGCTTTCGTTGGGACCAGCGCCACACGCACCGGCTGATGCAGACCTATCGGCCAGAATTCCGGCGCTACGTCGAGCCGACACCGATCTACCGCCTTGCCCGGCGCGTTGAAGAGCGCCTGGAGTTCGCACCGTTCCCGCTTTCGAAGCTCGCCCGGGTGGTTGCATGGGACAACCCATTGAATCCCGCGCGGCCGCTGCCGCCAGTGGGAGGCATGCCACGCCTCCACGGCATCGAGCCGCATGAGATCGACGTCACCCTGCCGCTTGGCGAACGGGTCGGCCACTCGCTTGTGCTGGGCACCACGCGCGTCGGCAAGACCCGGCTGGCCGAGTTGTTCATCACGCAGGACATCCGCCGCAGGAACGCCGTCGGCGAGCATGAGGTCGTGATCGTTTTCGACCCCAAGGGTGACGCAGACCTTTTGAAGAGGATGTATGTCGAGGCCAAACGCGCCGGGCGTGAGGGCGAGTTCTATGTGTTTCATCTCGGATGGCCCGACATTTCGGCGCGCTACAACGCCGTGGGGCGCTTCGGCCGCATCAGTGAAGTGGCGACCCGCATCGCAGGGCAGCTTTCGGGCGAAGGCAACAGTGCGGCATTCCGCGAATTCGCATGGCGCTTCGTCAACATCATCGCAAGGGCCCTGGTGGAACTGGGGCAGCGGCCTGACTATCTGCTGATCCAGCGCCATGTGGTGAACATCGATGCGCTGTTCATCGAATACGCCCAACACTATTTCGCCAGCCATGAGCCGAAGGCGTGGGAGGTCATCGTCCAGCTCGAAGGCCGCATCAACGACAAGAACACGCCCCGTCACATGATGGGCAGGGAGAAGCGCGTGGTGGCGCTGGAGCAATATCTCTCCCAGGTGCGCGTGTACGATCCCGTGCTCGATGGCCTGCGTTCGGCAGTGCGCTATGACCGCACCTATTTCGACAAGATCGTCGCGTCGTTGTTGCCGTTGCTTGAAAAGCTCACGACCGGCAAAACTGCGCAGCTGCTCGCGCCCAACTATTCCGACCTGAACGATCCGCGGCCGATCTTCGACTGGATGCAGATCATCCGCAAGAGGGCGGTCGTCTACGTTGGCCTGGATGCGCTGTCGGATGCCGAGGTCGCCGCAGCGGTCGGCAACTCGATGTTCAGCGATCTGGTATCCGTGGCCGGACACATCTACAAATTCGGGATCGATGACGGGCTTCCCGGTGCGGCCTCCGGCGTGAAATTACCGATCAACGTCCATGCCGACGAATTCAACGAACTCATGGGCGATGAATTCATCCCCATGGTCAACAAGGGCGGCGGCGCCGGCCTGCAAGTCACGGCCTACACCCAGACCCTCAGTGATATCGAAGCGAGGATCGGCAACCGTGCCAAGGCTGGCCAGGTGGTCGGTAACTTCAATAATCTCTTCATGTTGCGCGTGCGCGAAACAGCCACGGCAGAGTTGCTGACCAAGCAGCTTCCAAAGGTCGAGGTCTACACCACGTCCCTGATGAGCGGCGCTACCGACAGTTCGGATATTCGCGGGCAGACGGATTTCACCAGCAACACCCAGGACAGGATCACGACCACCAGCGTGCCGTTGATCGAGCCGGCGCACGTCGTGGCGTTACCGAAAGGACAGGCCTTCGCATTGCTGGAAGGCGGAAACCTCTGGAAGGTGCGCATGCCGTTGCCGGCGCCGGACCCCGACGAGGCGATGCCCAGGGATCTGCAACAGTTGGCGGGGTACATGCGTCAGCACTACGTGGAGGCTGGCGACTGGTGGGAAAACCAAGGGCTTCCCGGACTGCAGGATGAACCGCTGCCGGACGACCTGCTGGACGACTTCCGGCACATCACCGCGGCCGCGGCCGATGGCGAGGCGGTTGTATGAGCGATCCGGCCGCCACCGCGCAACGCCAGCAGAACCGCCAGCAAGGTCTGATCGCCAGCATCATCACGATGCCGTTTCGCCTGTTCGGCGTTCTGTGCGGCTCGCTGCTCCTTTGCATCGTCATCGAATGCGTGGGCATGCACCTGTTCTGGCCAGACCAAGGATGGCGGCACGCACAGGGCATGCTCGACTATGAACTGGCCCAGTTCTCCGGTCACTTCACCCGCAGCGCTCTGGTGCAGGAACCGGGCCGCACCGCGCATTGGCTGGTCGAACAGGCCTACGAATGGATCTTCGTCAAGACCGGCTTACTGGAGTGGATGCGCAACGCCGCGAACCAGGCCAGCGCCCCCAGCCACAGCGGAACGCGCGATTTCCGGTACTACATCAGCCAGGCATATGTCTGGATAGAGAGCTACCTGATCGCTGCGGCGTTCACGACCCTGGTCTTCCTCGTGCGCCTGATGGTGCTGGTGCTGACGTTGCCGCTATTCCTGATGGCCGCCTTCGTGGGGCTGCTCGACGGCCTGGTGCGCCGCGACATCCGCCGTTTCGGTGCCGGGCGCGAATCCGGCTTCATCTATCATCGCGCCAAAGCATCGCTGATGCCGCTGGCCGTGCTGCCATGGGTGATCTACCTGGCGCTACCCTTGAGTGTCAGCCCCTTGCTCATCCTGCTACCCAGTGCGGTACTGCTGGGATTGGCGACGGACATCGCAGCCGGGAGCTTCAAAAAATACCTTTGAGGGCTTTGGCCACCGGATAGCCGGTATCCGCAATTTATAGAAAGCGGGAAATCCTGACCTCATTAGCAATCGTTTATCTTTTGTTCCAGTTGAACCAGCAACACCATTTTCAATGACCACTTTGGCATATCTTTTACGCTCATTGGCATCTATGCCACTTTTTTGATGATCGAACCTTCCGGATAATCGATCATGCAGGCTGCAATGGCTCATTGAGCTAGCCCAACAGCCGAGTCTTCAGAAAAGAATAGTGGGTTTCCAATGTCCAACGAACGACATGTCGTATGGGCGGGGGTATTCCTCGTCCTGATCTACGCCCTGCAATTCCTGGCCGCACGCGCGAGCCTTGCAGGAAACATCACGCCCGCCGGTCTGACAGTCTTGCGCTTCTATACAGCAGGAGCGCTTTTCATTCCCTATGTCTGCCTGGCGAAAACCAGAAAAAGCATCGCGAGACTTGGGTTCGTGAAAATCGTCACCCTCTCAGTGCTCGCGGGCTTCCCCTACCTTCTGGTGATCAACACCGGTATATCCCTGACATCGGCCGGATATGTTGCGACCGTGGGTCCTGGTTCGATCGTGCTCTTCTCGTTTCTTCTGCCGCTGCTTCTTTTGGGAGGGAAACCGGACTCCGCATCGGTCATCAGTACGGCGCTGATCACGTTCGGAATTCTTCTCTTCATATACAACACCTTCCTGGTGAAGGGCCTTTCTCCGGTGGGGACCGCGCTCTTCGTGATCCAGGGCCTGATGTTTTCCCTTTATGGGGTTCTGATCAAACGCTGGCAGGTAGATCCCGTTCTTGGAACGGCTGCCGTTTCGCTCGCATCGTGTTTGCCCTCGTTCGTCGCTCATGCTGGCATGCAGACGGGCTTTGGCGCCGCACCTCTTACGGAACTTCTTTTCCAAGCGTTCACACAAGGCATTCTGGCCGGCGCCGCGGCAATCTTTCTATACACGTACATCGTTCAGAAGATCGGGCCGCAAAGGGCGTCCCTGCTCATGCCCAGCGTTCCGATCATCACCACCATAGCCGGCCATCTCCTTCTGAATGAACCGATAAGCATCGTCCAGATTGGCGGCCTGATTTCTATGGCGCTCGGCATGTCCATGCCGGGCTTGATCGCGATCCGTCGGAAGCACCTGATTACCTGAATCAATCAAAGGACCATCAATGCCCGCAACTTGAGCGAAAGGAACTGCCCCATGAACATCAGCATACAGCCTCGTATCAACTGGAACACACTCGCCGAAGACAAGCTGAACGGCGGCGCCTTGTGCCGACTGTTCAGCGGTCAGATCCCTTATATTCGCGTCAGGAATTTCGCGTCCCCTGGTGAATGCGAAGCGCTGGTCCAAGGCGCTGTCAAAGAAGGATTCGGCTCCTATCGGGGCGTCGAACCCATCATCAACCGCATTGGCAATACGGTCTTCGAATATAACAGCATCTCGAAACACGAATATTTCGAGAAGAACAAAGCTCTGCTTCAGACTCAGCAGCGCATATTCGAAAACTCGTTCAATCCACTCCAACGCTTCACCAAATTGTTGAAACAACACGTGGGAAAAGCTGTAGGAGTCGCAACGAACAGTGCCGGCCAGCCATATTATGCAGGCCTCACCCGGCGCATCGAAAAAGGGACTCTCCTACACGTCGATTTCGCACCCGGCGAGCAACCGGAATGGGAGGTCGCGGCCGTCCAGCAGCAACTAGTCTGGAATCTCTACCTGCGCGTCTCTCATCCGCAAAGCGGCAGAACTCATGTCTTCAATCGGCAGTGGCAACCCTCGGACGAGGGAATGAAGGAGGGAATCTATGGGTACAACCGCCTTGTCGTCGAAGGCATAGAGGAAGCAATCTTCGAACCCGATGTCGGCGATGTCGTCATATTCAATACCCGCAACTTCCACTACGTCGAACCCACGGAAGGCGAACGTGTCGCGTTCACCTCGGCAATCGGCCGGACGCAATCCGACGAACTGGTGCTCTGGTCATGATGGAACAGCTTGTGTTGAACAAGGCAGAAGCCGTCGGCTCGACATTCCGGGCCGCGGTCATGCCTGCTCCGAAGGCTCCGCTCGAAATCCGGCGATTCCCCACTCCGCGGCCGGCGCCAGGCGAAGTAATCATGCGCACACTTTACTCTGAGGTTTGCGGAACCGACGTCCATATTCAGGAAGGGCGTCTCGATGGCATTCCCTTCCCGATTATTCCCGGCCACTTTTCGGTCGGCGTGGTCGAGGAGGTCGGCGGAAGGGTCGTCTCCGTAACCGGCCGGCCGATCCTTCCAGGAGAAATCATAACGTTCCTGGATGTGCATCGTACATGCCACAGATGCTGGCAATGCCTGGTAGCAAAGACACCAACGCGGTGTCCATCCCGAAGGGTCTACGGCGTCACGCACACCTCCGGGGAAGGACCTCTGGGCGGATGGTCCGAAATCATTCTGCTGCAAAACGATGTCGCCATTACGCATCTGCCTGACAAGTTGGCTCCGCTCACGTTCATGGCCGGCGGATGTGCCATGCCGACCGCCATCCATGCACTCGAGCGCGGCCAAGTCACATTGGGTGACCTGGTCGTCGTCCAAGGCGCCGGGCCTGTGGGCATCTGCGCCGCCCTTGCGGCGCGCCGAGCCGGAGCCGATGTGATCCTCTGCGACATGGCGGCGATCCGGCTGAACGCCGCAAGCAGGTTGGGTTTCCGGGTCATCGACCTCTCCGATGGAGGTATGCCGGCCAGCAGGCACCTGCTTGGTAAAACGTCCGGTCGTCTGGCAGATGTCGTCATCGAGGCGACCGGCGTTGCCGCTGCCATTCCAGAAGGGACTGCGATGATTCGGGATGGCGGTAGATATGTGATCGTGGGTCACTACTCGGATTCGGGTGAAATACCGCTCAACCCCCATCGTGACATCAATAGAAAGCACCTCGAAATCCGAGGAACCTGGGGGATCGAATACCACCATTTTCACAAGGCACTCGACCTCCTCAGCGCCCTTTCCGCCGGCGATCCGGGCATCCAGTTCGAAGAGGTTATGGTCTCGGTCTACCCTCTAGAGAAGGTAGAAGACGCTCTGCAAGCCGTGCGGCAGCGGCGTGTGGTGAAGGCCGTCATCGCAATATCGTCTGTGGAGGCAAGTCCAT
This sequence comes from Pseudomonas imperatae, assembly GCF_057128625.1. Lineage (NCBI taxonomy): Bacteria > Pseudomonadati > Pseudomonadota > Gammaproteobacteria > Pseudomonadales > Pseudomonadaceae > Pseudomonas > Pseudomonas imperatae. The sequence continues at coordinate 159,066 of NZ_JBSKHP010000004.1, forward strand.
GACCGCTTTTCACCGAATCGGTTTTGTCGGGGCGGGCGCCATGAGTAGCTCGATACTGGCCGGGCTTATTCAAAGCAGACGGTTCCCGCCCACCCACATCAGCGTCGTGGGCAAGACACTAGTTCGTGCAGAGCAGATCAAGGAACGATTTGACGTACGTCGTGATGATTGCGTCGAGGACCTTGCCGAAAGCAATGACGTCCTCTGCCTTTGCATAAAGCCGCGGGATCTTCCTGACGTAGCCGAGAAGATGTCACGCATCTCCCTGAGCGGCAAGCTGTTGATCAGCACGCTCGCAGGCGTCGGCATGCAGGCGCTCCGGCACCACTTCCCCGAGCCCTGTCTCGTGCGAGCGATCCCCAACATCTCCTCCGAGATCGGCGAAGGCGTTACCTTGTGGACGGCTAGCGAGGAAACGCCGGAAGACTTCATGGAATTCGCACGTCAGTTCTGGGAGGCGGTGGGCATCTCGATCGAGGTCTCTCATGAGGATCATATCGACCTTGCAACTCCGATCAGCGGCGCCGCCCCGGCGTTTATGGGGCTGTTCATGGAGTCCCTTGTCGATGCCGCCGTCTTCCTTGGTTTGCCGAGATACATGGCGGGGCGGCTCGTTCTGCAATCCCTGAAGGGAAGCTGCGAACTCATCAGGCACCAGAACCACGATGCTCACTTGGTTCGACAGCGCGTGACCAGCCCCGGCGGGCTCACTGCCGTGTGCATAGCCAAACTCGAAGAGGGTGGTGTCCGCACCGCGGTGCTGGAGGCCGTCAGGGCCGGGCATTCCAAGACGATGGAACTCGGCATGCGGCGAAATACCGTGTGACCCGGGAAAGGCTTAATTCAACCAAGAGGACATAGCGATGGAACAGGAACTGTATTGCAGGGGCATGAAACTGGACGCCGATCCGGCCCGCTTCGGCGACCTGCGGGATTCGACCGATATCGTCGGGAACGAAGCGAACCTGCGGGAACGAATGGCCGAAGATGGCTATCTGCTCTTCCGCGGTCTCGTCGACCGCGAGAAGGTCCTGCGGGCGCGCAGGGAAATACTGCTCAAGTACGCCATCATTGGCGAGATTGACGGCGTCAACCATGACGTCATGGATGCGACACTCCAAGAGTATAGCTTCATTGGGAACGTCAATCTCATTGCCTTCACGGAGAGTGTTAGGCGGGGCGTCGCCTATGAGGAACTGACGCAGGACTCAAGTATCATGGGGATCTACGAGAAGCTTCTGGGGGGAAAGGTCCGAACCTTCGACTTCAAGTGGCCCCGTTTCGTCCGTCCAGGTGAGGGAACGGGGATTCATTCCGACAATATCTATGTTTCGGGGGGCACCAGCAATGTTTGGACGACCTGGATTCCGATCGGCGACGTCGCTCTCGACGAAGGGCCGATCGTACTGCTGGAAAAAAGCCATAAATCGCCTAAGCTGACGGAATACTGGGGCAAGGATGCGGACAAGGACCAGGTCGGTTGGCTGAGCGAGAACCCGCTGGCCGTCCAGGAGTCGATCGGTGGGCGCTGGCTCACATCCGCCTTCAGCGCGGGTGATATTCTGTGCTTCGATGTTCGGCTCGTGCATGCTTCTCTCGATAATCGCTCCCGCGTCAATCGCTGCCGCCTTACATCCGACACCCGATACCAGTTAGCCAGCGATCCGCTGGATAAGCGCTGGTATGGCAACACCAATCCTCACGGTGGCCAGATGAAGGTATTCCTTCCGGGAATGGCTCGTACCATCGGCAACCGCAAGTTCGAGGAGGAGTGGAAACCGGTCGACAGATGGGGCAGGCTGGACCGCTCGGCCGTTAAGACCGAACGTATCGAGACCGCTTGATCTGCGTGTCGCAGCGTCGCGCTGCGTTTCCTCGCGGCGCGACAACCGTTAAGATCGCAAAATCAGTTCTGGACAATGCAGAACAGTCAAGCTGGGGATATTCTCAAAGAGGGTGGCAGTATGAGCGGTAAGCATGCGAGAAGAGCGAGACCCAACGTCGTCTGCCTGATTGCAGACGAATTGCTGGCCTTCGAATTCGGGATCGCCTACGAGGTGTTCGGGCTTCCGCGACCGGATTTCTGTGATGACTGGTACACTTTCGGGTGCGCGGCGGTTCGTCCAGGCACCATCCGTTCCAGCGGCGGCTTACCCGTTTTCATCAAACATGGATTGGATGCGCTCAAGACTGCCGACCTCATCGTGGTGCCAGGCTGGCCCGATATTTCCTCTCCCGTCGATCGCCACGTCGTTGAAGCTGTGCAAGAGGCTCATCAGTGCGGAGCGCGCATCGCATCCCTCTGTTCGGGCGTTGTCGTTCTCGCTGAGGCGGGACTTTTGGATAATGGCAAAGCAACGACTCATTGGCGTTTCGTCGATACGATCGCACGGAAATTTCCTCTGATCGAGTTCGACCCGGATGTCCTGTACGTGGATAGAGGCGACGTGCTTACTGCGGCCGGCAGCGCAGCGGGTATGGACTTGTGCATTCATATCGTCCGGCAGGATTTTGGAGTGAAACGTGCCAACACAGTGGCCAGAGGACTCATTATGCCCCCGCATCGGGAAGGCGGGCAATCCCAGTTCATTCCCCAGCCGGTTCCCAAGGCTTATGAAGCAAGCCGCATAGGAAGCCTTATCGAAATGATGCGGGCAAATCTGAGCCAAACCCACCTGGTTGAAGATCTCGCCGCGCAGGCGGGCATGAGCCTTCGAACCTTCCAGCGACGGTTCGAAGCATTGACTGGAATGCCGCCCAGCACCTGGCTTCTAAGGGAGCGTCTTCGTATCGCTTGCGACCTCCTCGAACAAGACGAATTCTCTCTGGAAGAAATTGCTGAACGCAGCGGCTTTGGTAGCCTACCGACCATGCGACATCACTTCAGGAACGTATTGAACACCAGTCCCCGAAATTATCAAAAGCTATATTCTGGTGTTTCTTCACGGAAAGAAATCGGGGCCTCATATGAGCAGTTGGTGAGAAGAGATCCATTGGCGGTTTCTTTTTGACTGACAAGATCGACATCCAGTCGTCAAATAGCAGCCCTTGTCCTCCAGGTGACGCAGATCCTTGGAGTTCGCGCCAAAGCATCGTAGATGCTTCTGGCAGTGCCGCCATGGGTGATCTGCCTGACGCCACCAGTGAGCGTAGCCTCTTGCTCATCTTGCTGTCTAGCACGGCGCTCATGGACAGACAGCGCAGCCGGTAACTTCAAGAAGTATTTGTAGTCGCGTCGTTTGCGTATAGAACCGATTCAACTTTCATCGGAAAAATTGATCGGCTATAACGATCAATTTCCACTTATTGATCTGTGAAAACATTTATGAAAAACCAAATACTTCTGCCATGATGAAATTCCACCCGGTACTTCAAAACAAGGGAGCCCGGAGTGGAACAGCGACCAACACCAGAGCCCCCCGCCCGCGCTTTCATTGGCGGGCTTTTTCTTTCGGTCGCAGACGGATTTTCCGAAAAGCAGCATAAATCGCCAGCAAGGAGGGCCATATGCTCATTTTGACGCGCCGCATTGGCGAGACCATCCATATCGGCGACGACATCACTGTCACCGTTCTTGGCATCAACGGCCAGCAAGTTAAATTCGGAACGACCGCGCCGAGGGAAGTGGATGTTCATCGGCAAGAAATCTACGAGCGAATTCATCCCGGAAGTGCTTTGAATTTCTCGGGCAAGTACCCTTACTAGACGCAGCGAAAACGGGCGCTTCTGCTCGCGCCCATATCCTCCAGACTGAATCAGCCGAGCAATGCTTTCGCAAGCGACATCTGTTCATGCTCGAACGCCGGCGCGAAGTCATCCAGCTCGTTCAAGCGCAGTCCCACCGCCGCACTCCGCGCAACCTGCCGCCAATCCAGCACGGCGGCATGCACCTCCGCCAGCACAGCCAGCGCATCGTTCCTGCTCAATGAGAAATAGGCGCTTCGGGCCAGCAGCATCTCAAGGTCGGTGATCGGTCCATCCTGCTCCGACAGCCAGGTCTTCGATTCCCGATCCTTATCAGGGAAGGGATTGATGTCGAAGGCCGGCGCCAACCGCCAAAGCCCCTTTTCGACGTGCAGAAAACCATGGTTCTGCAGGTGGTCATCCACATTGGTGATCAGCAGGTTGAAGACCAGCCGCCGCCACAATTGCTGCACGTCCGCAGTTGGTGAATGTCCCACGGAACGGATGGCGTCGGCGATCTCGGTATAGCTCCGGTCCTCTTCTCGTGAGGCCTGGAGCAGGGATGCAGCGGACTGGTACGGAATACGTCCATCGACCCCATCGCGATCGAAGCGGCGAATGACCGCGACCGGCGTGCCCTCGATCTCGACGATGCGGGCAGGCGCGGCATCGATGCCGGCGCGCTGCGCCAGGCACAGGGCCAGCACCTCGCCACGCTGCGCGCATCCCCCACACTCGGGAATTTTCCGATCGCCAGCGCGCCATCCTCATCGACCACCGTGCTCTTGGGACGCATGCCGCCAAGCGAGGTGCCCTTGCCCTGCAGGTAGCGCAGATCCTCGGTGCTTTCCTGGCCCTGCTCGACCGCGCGGCTGGCCTGGTAGATACGCTGCAGCTCCAGAAGCGGCGGCGTACTGCGCCGGCCTTCATCGACCGTCCTGCAATAGCGCCCATCCTGATCGCGCAGACGCAACGCGCCCACCCGGCTGAAGTCGTCGACCGCCAGCAGGTAGTTCAGCTCGGTCAGCGGTGCGAGTGCTGCGTTGTCCTTGCGGCGCTTGGCGTGGTCCCGCGCGATGACCCGGCGTCCCCACGCGTCCGGCGCCGTATCGGCAATGGCGAAGTGAAAGACCGAATCGTGCGCTGACGGCGCGCGGCGGGGCTGATAGCCTGAATGGAACGCAAGGTCGGCGGACACGTTGAATCCGTCCGGGTTGGCCAGCCAGCCCTGGTCGTAGGCAAAGGTGGTGTTTTCGCGGCGCCCCTGCTTGACATAGGCGAGGGTGCCGACAGGCGTGCTGGCCTTGCCGATGCAGACCTGGATCTGCTGGCGTATCGAAACTGCGGATTTCATAGTGCCCCCGATGTCGGCGGCTTGCTGCGCACGCGTTTGGGAAGGTGTTCGTCCATCAAGGTCAGGCCGATGTCGTCGCGCGCGGTATCCAGCAGCCCGGCCAGAGCCTGTATCTCGCCGAAGACATGCAGGGCGCGGGCGAAGAAGTGGATAGGCACGCGCACATCGCCTTTTTCCATGCGCCGGACGGTAGACACGGATGCGCCCATCCGCTCGGCCAGCGAGGCCTGCGAAATCCGGCGGCGCCTGCGCGCCAGCGCGACGTCGCTGCCGAGCTTGCGGATCGCACGCTCGACAGGCAACGGCAGTGGCACATCTAATTTATCGCTCTCATGGGAGCGCCTATCTTCGTTATCTGTCTTCATGAGATAGATTATTGCACTCCTTGCCAAAACTTTCAATAACCGCTCCCAACAGAGCGAAATTGCCAGATTAGCACCCTCATCAGGATGCTTTTATGCGTTTCCTGCGTGCCTGTTTCCAACGCGAGCGTACAAGCCGCATTCGATCCCCCCGCCGCGCTCCGACACCTTGCAGAGCACCCAGAACCGACCGTAGCCGATACCTCATGTGCGCCTCCAGACGCACGCACACCCCGGCATCCCAAGAATGTGGTGAGTCGCCAGTTCCCATTGTTTGCGGCTTTCACGCGCTCTCCGCCTCAGCATAAAGCCATTACGCATCAACGGGGAAAGCACGATGGCACGGTCCAACCGCTCGGCACTTGCAAGGCGCAGCGCGCTCGCGGCGCTGCTGCTTGCCGGCCTGTCGACGGCTCTGCCGGCGACCGCGGCCGACGACAGCAATGAGAAGGAACATCTGGCGGCAGTCGTTCGCCAGTTGGACCTGCTCGATCGCCTCGCGAAGCAGTCCGCGGCGACCGCATCGCAGGAGCGCGCCCGCTATCACTTCGACTACACGCGCCTTGCCGCTGACCTGCAGCGCATGCGGGCCGGCATCAACGACTACCTGACGCCGCAGCGCGCCCAGCCGCGCGACCCCGCGGCGTTGCAGGGCGATTACCGACAGGACTCCGAACAGGAGCCGAAGAAATGAATGCCAGCCAGATCACCGCCTTCCAGGCCAACGGCGGCTTCACCCCATCCGCCGTATCCGTCGTGCTGGTCGGCGCGGTGTTCGCAGTCCTGCTGCTGTGGGGCGTGTGGGCGCTGCGCACTGCCTATGTCGGCTGGTCGGAGCAGCGGATTTCCCAGCGTCAGTTCCTCGGCGTCGCGGTGCGTTTTGTCGCGATGTACGTCGTGCTGACTTTTTTCCTCCTCTCGTAACGCAAAGGCTCACATCATGAACCCGGTTTCGCATCCCTTCCGCTCCACGCGCATCGCAGTCCTGGCGTCCCTGCCGGCGTTTGCCATGCTGAGTTCACTCGCCCAGGCCCAGGGCCTGCCCACGCTTGAAGACCCGTCGCGCGGCACGGGCTCGGGCATCATGGATACGCTGCGCAACTACGGCTACGACATCGTGATGCTGATCGCCTTGCTGGTGGTCGCGTCGATGTTCGTGGGCGTGTGCTACCACGCCTACGGCACGTATGCCGAAATCCACACAGGCCGCAAAACGTGGGGACAGTTCGGCCTGACCGTTGCAGTTGGCGCCGTTCTCCTGGTCGTCGGCATCTGGCTGCTCACCGAAGCCACCGGCGTTCTGTGAGGGTCGAACATGCCTGAGCATCAGGACGTCCGGCCTGACGGAACGGTAGCGTTCCTGCCGCATCGCCTCAATCGCCATCCCGTGGTCGTGCGCGGCCTCACGGCGGATGAGTTGTGGGTGTGCGCCGGCCTGTCGGGCGCGGCCGGCCTGTCCGTGGGGATTCCGCTGGCGTTCGTCTTCTCGATGATCGCCATCGCGCCCACCGCCATCGTGCTCGGCATCGCCGTCGGCGTCTTCGCTGGCGGCGGCATGCTGCGCCGCCAGAAGCGCGGCAGGCCCGACACCTGGCTGTACCGGCAAATCCAATGGTGGATCGCGCAACGGCATCCGGGCCTGGCCCAGTTCATCGGCGGCCGCGACCTGGTGACCCGTTCGGGTTACTGGACCACACGGCGGAGGGCCACCTCGTGAGCCGCTTCAAGAACGAGATCACCCACCTGCAGGCGCACATCAAGACCCTGCGCCTCGGCGCGGGCGCTTTGCTCCTGGTAGCCCTGGTGATGGGGGTCGGCTGGTGGAACGCACCGCGCGACCTGACCATCCACGTGCCACCGGACCTGCGCTCGGGCAGCACCCGGAAATGGTGGGAGGTGCCGCCAGAGTCAGTTTATTCCTTCTCGTTTTATATCTGGCAGCAACTCCAGCGCTGGCCCGTCAACGGTGATGAAGACTACGCCCGCAACATCCATGTGCTGTCACCGTACTTCACGCCATCCTGCCAGAGCTTCCTGCGCCACGACTACGAGTATCGCCGCACGGCCGGCGAGCTGCGTCAGCGGGTACGCGGGATCTACGAGATCCCCGGACGAGGCTACGGCGAAGACCCCACGCTGCGGGTAAAGGCGGTCTCGGACCGCGACTGGATCGTCACGCTCGACGTCACCGCGGACGAATACTACGGCTCCGAACAGGTCAAACGCGCCTTGGTGCGCTACCCCCTCAAGGTCGTGCGCTCGGACCTCGATCCGGAACGCAACCCATTCGGTCTGGCCATCGACTGCTACAACGGTGCGCCGGAGCGCATCACCACCCCCGACCTCGTGACACCGACCGGTACGACATCCGGCGGGCCCGGCGGCGCTTTGGGAGAGACGCCATGAAACATGTCCTTTATGCCCTTGGACTGCTGGTGACCACGAGTTTGCCGATCACGGCCCAGGCGCTGGAAATCCTGCGCTGGGAGCGGCTACCGCTGGCGGTGTCCCTGCATGTGGACCAGGAGCGCGTCGTCTTCATCGACCGCAATGTCCGCGTCGGCGTCCCCGCATCGCTGGCCGGCCGCCTGCGTGTCCAGAGCGCCGGCGGCGCGATCTACCTGCGGGCCAGCGAGCCGATCGAGCCCACCCGGCTGCAATTGCAGGACGCTGACAGCGGCGCCTTGATCCTGCTGGACATTGAAGCCGAACCTGCACCGGCCGGCCAAGCGCCGCTGGAGCCGGTGCGCATCGTCGAAGCCGAAGGCGCGCCGACCCGTTACGGCGACCTCGCGGCGGCGGCAAAGAGCGACGAAAACGGCACGCAGGAAGCGGTGTCCCGCACGGCTCGCGAGACGCCCGTTCCCGTGGTGCTGACGCGCTATGCGGCCCAGAACCTTTATGCGCCGCTGCGTACTGTCGAGCCGGTGTCCGGCATCACGCGCGTCAATCTGAAACGCAACCTGCCGCTGGATACCTTGCTGCCGACCCTGCCGGTGCGTGCGCGTGCGCTCGCTGCCTGGCGGCTCGATGGCCTGTGGGTCACGGCGGTACGGCTGAACAACACCTCGAAGCGCTGGCTCTCTCTCGACCCTCGCGACCTGCAAGGCGACTTCATGACCGGGGCGTTCCAGCACAACACGCTGGGTCCGGCCGGCACCCCCGATGACACCTCGGTCGTCTATCTGGTGACGAAGGGGCACGGTCTGGCCGAATCGCTGCTGCCGACGATCAGTCCGGTCAATGCCGCACTGAACCTGCCGGAACCCCAAACACCGGCCCGCAAGGATGGAGGCCGTCATGAAAGGTAATGGCCTGCTCAAGTGGTTGATGATCCCGATGGCGCTGCTGCTGGTGTTCGTCGGCGTCAAGCTGTTTTCCGGCGGAGGTAGTCAGCCTGGCCGGGACGGCGGAACCCAGCTCACACCGGAAGAAGCGAGAGCACTTGGCATCGAAGGCGACACGCCGCGGGATACGGTGGCCACCCTGGTCGGTCAGGTCCGGCAGTTGCGCACCGAACTGCAGACGGCGCTGACGGACAACAAGACCCAGAAGGCGGAGAACGAACGCCTGCGTCAGCGCGAGGGCGCCATCGATCGCCGTATCCAGAGCGCCCTGGAGACCGAGCGCAATCAGCTGAAGAATGACCGCGAACAGGTCGCCAGCGAACGCCAGCAAACCCAGGGCCTGCTGCAGGACCTGCAGCGCCAGTTCGAAAACCTGAGCGGCAAGAACGGCCATGCCGATCTGCCTGTCGGTCTTGGCCTTGAACCTGGCGATGGCGCCGGGCTCGGAACCGATGGCGTGCGCTGGATCGAGCCGGAAGATGCGCGCAGCGATGGCAAAAGCCGCAGCCCCGGCACAGCGGGGAGCTTCACATTCCCGAACAGCTTCGGCCCGGCACAGAAGACGTTGGACACCACCCGGGAGACGGTCGCGGATGCCGGAGCCAAGGCGGCCGGCATTTCCACCGCCAGGCCGGTCTATACCGTACCGACCAACGCGACGCTGATGGGTTCGATTTCGATGACGGCGTTGATCGGGCGCGTCCCGATCGACGGGACGGTGAACGATCCGTATCCCTTCAAAGTTCTGATCGGCCCGGACAACCTGACTGCGAACGGCATCGATATTCCCGATGTCGCCGGCGCGGTCGTCAGCGGCACGGCGTCGGGCGACTGGACGCTCTCTTGCGTGCGCGGGCAGATCCGCTCGGTCACCTTCGTGTTCCATGACGGCACCATCCGCACGGTGCCGGAGGACGGCGAGCGTGGCGGCAACCGCCAGCAGAACAGCAACGCCAATGGCAACAGCACGCAGGATGGCCTCGGCTGGATCAGCGATCCCTACGGCATTCCCTGCGTGAGCGGTGAACGGCGCAGCAACGCCCAGCAATACCTGGGCACCCAGGCGCTGATCACCGCGGCCGGAGCGGGTGCGGCGTCGCTGATCAAGTCGGACAACGGCAGCGTGGCGGTGGTCGCCAACAACAACGGCTCGCTTGGCACGGTCGGCATTTCCGGCAACGAAGCGATGGGCCGCATCCTGGCCGGTGGCGTCCAGGACATGTCGCAGTGGGTGAACAAGCTCTATGGCCAGGCGTTCGCAGCCGTGTACGTCAAGCCCGGCGCCAAAGTCGCGGTTCATCTCGAACAACCCCTCACCATCGATTACGACCCGAAGGGGCGCAAGGTCGATCATCGTCTCGGAGGTGCTTCTGATGCACAGGATCTGGATTAACGGCCTGGCGGTGCTGGTCATCGCCGTGGCGCTTGGCGGTTGCTCGACCAGCAAAGAAAAGCTGCTGCCTCACGATGGGCAGAGCATGCTGGATATCTGGAACGAGGAAACCGGCGGCAACGCCCGCGGCGGCCAGACCGCCCGGCAGCTGCTCGATGCAAGACAGTCGCTGCGCCGCCCGCTGACCGAAGTCGATGTGAAGGCCGCGCCGGCGGTCAATGCCAGCTACACCCGCACGGCGCAAAACGAAATCTACCGGCAGTTCCAACGCCTGCCGAATCCCGATCTGGTGATGTACGTGTTTCCCCATCTCGCGGGCACCGATCCGGTGCCTGTCCCCGGCTACACCACCGTCTTCCCGCTGTACCAGCGCGTGCAATACGCCATGCCGGGCGAACGGACCGAGGATTACTGATGGACTGGCCGTTCTTCAAGCGCCATGCTTCGTCGCCCGATACCGATGGCTCCTCGCCAGATGCTCCACCGGACGCATGGGAGCGCTACCTCGCGCAGTTGCAGGCGCACGGCATCCCTGAACCCGGCAAGCGGGACACCAGGCGCAGGTCCGCGACGCTGGCCGACGAGCAGGCGCTGTACGACGTTTCGCCGTCCTTTGCCGATCTGCTGCCGTGGGTAGAGTATCTGCCGGAGTCCAGGTGCATGCTGCTGGAGGACGGAGCTTCTGTCGCCGCATTCTTCGAGCTGATGCCGATCGGTACGGAAGGCCGGGAATCCTCATGGCTGGCACAGGTCCGTGATGCGCTGGAAAACGCGATCCAGGACAGTTTCGATGAACTGGACGAGTCCCCCTGGGTGCTCCAGTTGTATGCCCAGGATGACGCCGACTGGAACCGCTATCTTTCCACCCTTGAAAACTACCTTCAGCCCCGGGCCAAGGAAAGCGCGTTCACGGAGTTCTACCTGCGCTTCTTCGGCCACCATCTGCGCGCCGTCTCCAGGCAGGGAGGGCTGTTCGAGGACCGCACGGTCACACGGCTGCCCTGGCGCGGGCAGACGCGGCGCGTTCGGCTGGTCGTCTACCGGCGCGTCGGCAATACGCCGGCCCGACGCGGGCAATCGCCCGAGCAGGCGCTGAATGTCGTCTGCGAACGCCTGGCCGGCGGCCTCGCCAATGCCGGCGTGCAGGCGCACCGCCTCGATGCCGCTGCCATCCATGCCTGGTTGCTGCCCTGGTTCAATCCTGGACCAAGCTTGCTGGGCCCGACAGACGAAGACCGTGAACGGTTCTATCGCCTGGCTTCCTATCCGGAAGCGACCGGAGAAGACGAACTGGAACTTGCCAGCGGCACCGATTTCGCGCAGCGGCTGTTTTTCGGCCAGCCGAGATCCGATGTCGACAACGGCCTCTGGTTCTTCGACGGCATGCCCCATCGCACCATCGTGCTTGACCGCTTGCGCACGCCGCCGGCAACCGGCCATCTGACCGGCGAAACCCGCAAAGGCGGCGACGCCATCAATGCCCTGTTCGACCAGATGCCCGAGGACACGACCATGTGCCTCACGCTGGTGATCACCCCGCAGGACATTCTCGAAGCCCATCTGAACCATCTGGCGAAGAAAGCGGTCGGCGAAACCCTGGCATCGGAACAGGCGCTGAAGGACGTGCAGCAGGCGCGCGGGCTGATCGGCAGCTCGCACAAGCTCTATCGCGCTTCGCTGGCGTTCTACCTGCGTGGCCGCGACCTCGCCGATCTCGATATGCGCGGCCTGCAACTCGGCAATGTCCTGCTCAATGCCGGCCTGCAGCCGGTGCGCGAGGAAGACGAAGTTGCGCCGCTCAACAGCTACCTGCGCTGGCTTCCCTGCGTCTACGACCCCGGCAAGGACAAGCGGCAGTGGTACACCCAGCTGATGTTTGCCCAGCATGCGGCCAATCTGGCGCCGGTCTGGGGACGCAGCCAGGGAACCGGCCATCCGGGCATCACATTCTTCAACCGTGGCGGCGGCACTGTCACGTTCGATCCCCTGAACCGGCTCGATCGGCAGATGAATGCGCACCTGTTCCTGTTCGGGCCCACGGGCTCGGGCAAGAGCGCGACCCTTAACAACATCCTCAACCAGGTCACCGCGATCTACCGGCCGCGGATGTTCATCGTGGAGGCCGGGAACAGCTTCGGCCTGTTCGGTGATTTTGCGGCGCGGCTGGGCCTCACCGTGCATCGTGTCAAGCTGTCGCCAGGTGCCGGCGTAAGCCTCGCGCCGTTCGCCGACGCATGGCGTCTTGTCGATACGCCGAGCCAGGTGCAGACGCTTGATGCTGATGCGCTGGACGAGGACACTGGAGAAGAGGAATCGACGGAAGGCGACGAGCAGCGTGACGTGCTGGGCGAACTGGAAATTACCGCCCGGCTGATGATCACAGGCGGTGAGGACAAGGAAGAGGCTCGAATGACGCGGGCCGATCGCAGCCTGATCCGTCAATGCATCCTGGAGGCCGCGCAGCGCTGCGTGTCGGAGAAGCGTACGGTGTTGACGCGCGACGTGCGCGATGCGCTGCGCGAGCGCGGCCGCGATCCCACCTTGCCCGAAACGCGCCGCACGCGCCTGCTGGAAATGGCGGATGCGATGGACATGTTCTGCCAGGGGATCGATGGAGAAATGTTCGATAGGCCCGGCACACCGTGGCCGGAGGCCGACATCACCATCGTTGATCTTGCGACCTTCGCGCGGGAGGGCTACAACGCGCAGCTCTCCATCGCCTACATCAGCCTGATCAACACGGTGAACAACATCGCCGAACGTGATCAGTTCCTCGGCCGCCCCATCATCAACGTGACAGACGAAGGCCACATCATCACCAAGAACCCGCTGCTTGCTCCCTACGTTGTCAAAATCACGAAAATGTGGAGGAAGCTGGGGGCCTGGTACTGGCTCGCGACACAGAATCTCGACGACCTGCCGAAGGCGGCGGAGCCCATGCTCAACATGATCGAATGGTGGGTATGCCTCAGCATGCCGCCCGACGAAGTGGAGAAGATCGCCCGCTTCCGCGAGCTCAATCCATCGCAGAAAGCGCTGATGCTCTCGGCGAGGAAAGAAGCCGGAAAATTCACCGAAGGGGTGATCCTGTCCAAATCGATGGAACTGCTGTTCCGCGCCGTGCCACCGAGCCTGTACCTGGCGCTCGCCATGACCGAGCCCGAAGAGAAAGCCGAGCGCTACCAGTTGATGCAGCAGTTCGGCATCAGCGAACTCGATGCCGCCTTCAAGGTCGCGGAAAAAATCGACCGGGCGCGCGGTATCAACTCTTTACCCCTGGACGCACTGGACTGAACGGCGAACTGCCCGGTGGCTTCGGATTGGCCCTGCCGATCAGACCAGTTCACATTTCATCTGGGGCCGCAGGCCTGCCGTCAGACAGTTCGCCGTTGTTCGACAGAGTAATCACCTCATCCGCCTGCATCGGGTACGCCAGCAGATACCCCTGAAGGGTATCGCAGCCGAGACTGGTCAGGAATTCCTGCTGCTCGGCCGTCTCCACGCCTTCGGCAACCACCCGAAGATCAAGCCTCTGCCCCAGGGCGACGATGGCCGATACGATGGCAGCATCCTCTGTGCCGCAGGCAAGGTCATGCACGAAGCAGCGATCGATCTTGAGTTCCGTCGCCGGCAAGCGCTTGAGGTACAACAGGCTGGAATAGCCTGTCCCAAAATCATCGATAGAAATGCGAACGCCAATGTCATGGAGTTTCTGAAGGATGGCCTGACTGCTGTCGACGTCACGCATGGCCGTCGACTCGGTAATTTCCAGTAGCAACCGATGCGGTTCCAGTCCGTGGCGATCCAGAGCCCCGCGCACGGCCTCGACCAGGCCCGAATGCGCGAGTTGCACCGCCGAGACGTTGACCGCCATGGTCCATTCCTCTTGCCCTTCATCCCGCCACTCGGCCATCTGCCGGCATGCCTCGTTCAGCACCCACTCGCCGATAGGCACGATCAGGCCCGTTTTCTCGGCCAGCGGAATGAAGTTCACCGGGCTGAGCAAGCCATGGACGGGATGCACCCAGCGCAGCAGCGCCTCCAGGCCCGTAATCGGACCATGCGGAGCCGTGAACTTTGGCTGGTAGTAGAGAATCAGCTCGTTGCGCTTCAGTGCCATGCGTAAATCCTGCAACTGTTGTACCTGGCCGTGCGCATTGGCGGTCATTGATGCATCAAAGAAACAGTAGTCGGCGCGACCTGCTCCCTTCACGTGATACATCGCGGCATCGGCGTTCATCAGCAGTTCGTCTTGGCTTTCGCCATTGCCCGGGTAGATGGCGATCCCGATGCTCGCGGACACATAAAGTTCTTGTCCGTTCACCAGGTATGTCTCTCCGATCGCGGTCACCAGCTTGCTGGCCAGGACTCCGGCATCGGTTGGTTCGTCCACCTGAGCCAGGACCACGAACTCGTCACCGCCAACGCGCGCAACGGTGTCGCTTCTCCGCGTGTTTTCGACGATGCGGCCAGAGGCGGCAACAAGAAGCATGTCGCCCAACAGGTGCCCGTAGGCATCGTTGACTGCCTTGAATCCATCCAGATCCATGAACATCAGCGCGAAGCGGGTTTTCTCCCGGCGCGCACGCTCCATGGCCTGGCTCAGTCGGTCTTCGAGAAGCACACGGTTGGGCAACTTGGTGAGGTTGTCGTGCAGAGCAAGGTACGTCAGCTCCTCATTGGCCTCAGCCAGCTCTTTTGCCAGCACGGCAGTACGGGACGCCATGCGCTGATCAAGCACGGATACGATCAGCGCGATGGCGAGTACAGCCAGCGCAGCCAGAATGATGGTCAGGGCGAGCCATTGGGCTTGCACACCACCTTGCGCCGCGCCGCAAATGCTGCCATCGGGAAAGCCCGCTGCAGCCATGCCGATGTAGTGCATGCCGGCGATCGTCAGGCCCATCATAACGGCGGCGCCGAAGCGGAGCCAGCCCACTTTCGCCGAACGCCGACGCAGTATGAAAGCACACCATATTGCTGCCGCAGACCCGGCGATCGCCACGAGCACGGACAATCCGAACAACACGCCGTCATAGACGATGCCCGGCATCATCCGCATGGATGCCATGCCCGTATAGTGCATACCAGCTACACCAACTCCCATCACAAGGGCGCCGGCGGCAAGCAGCCGATAGGTCAACGTTTCCTGCGTGACAATCCAGAGGGCAAACGCCGAGGCGGCGACTGCGAACAGGAGCGACAACAACGTGATCAGTAAGTCGTAGCCGAGGTCGATCGGCAGATCGAAGGCCAGCATGCCAATGAAGTGCATCGACCAGATGCCGATCCCCATGGTGGTGGCGCCGCCTGCCAACCACCACCGGGCAGGACGACCAGACGATGTCGCGATACGGCCTGCAACAACCAGCGTGGTATAGGATGCCAATATGGCAATCGCCAACGAGAACAGCACCAACAGGCTGTCATAGCTGCCATCAAGCATCTAAATAATTCCCCTTCTTCAAATCAATTCAGTACGGCAATTCAACTAATTCCGTAATGCCACTACAAAGTCTTCTACTTTAAGAAGGGATTTCGCACCAACCAAGTGCATTTCCAACTCTTTGGCTGTTATAATATTGATAATGGGTGATTCCCATCGCAGACCGCCCAAGCTGCAAGCCCCTCCTGAGCACCGTTTTTCTCTCCCTGGCGCTGTCAGTTGCATGACCGGAACGGGATGTTTTATTTGCATATCGACTGGTTCGGCCCGAACTTGAACCGCAGTGCAATCCATTCAGACAGCATCGACCTCTGACCCGGAGACACCGGCACCGGACCATTTGGGCATCGGCTTTCATGCATCGTGGCCAGATAGACGCACCGGACCAACAACAACCCGGTTCGCTCAAGTTCGCTTTGTTTGCATCAGGAACGGGACGGTTGTGTTCGACTGTGGTGACGAACCGGCGTGAAGCAACCCGACCTTGCGGTGGGCGATCAGGAACCTGTCATGCAATCTTCTCTTTTCTCTCGTTTTCCCTTTCGCCGCATGCTGGGGCCCCTGATGGCTCTTGCATTCACCTTGTTGTTTGTGGCGATCTGGTATTTGGCGAGCCAATCCGGCTCACCTGCAAAAACCAGTGCGGACAACGCCGTCTCGCAAAGTTTTCAAGCGGGACCGCCATGGCGGTACGGCAGCGCCGACGCACGCTTTACACTGGTTCTGTACGCCGATCTGGAATGCCCATACTGCAAGAGCTACTACCCACTGCTCAAAGCATGGGTCGATCGGAACCCCGAGACGAACCTGCAATGGCATCATCTGCCGCTCCCCATGCACGAGCCGGCAGCGACACGGCAGGCCCGACTGGCAGAATGCGCGGGTGAAGCCGAAGGCCACGCCGCGTTCTGGCAGGCAGTCACCTGGATCTACCAGCAAACCCGTAGCGACGGGGCCGGCATACCTGACAACGTGCGTTACCCGGCACTCACGCCGGCAATGCAGACCTGCCTGGACAGCACGCGCACCGAGGCAATCATTCAGGCGCAAGCCAACGAAGGTTCGCGTGATGGCGTCACCGCCACCCCGACACTGAGGCTCAGCGACAACCAGAGCGGTCGTACACTTGTCCTGCCCGGTCCCGTGGAAGGCGATGCGCTGTTGTCCGCGCTGGATTTGCTAGCCGCCGATGGTGATACCGACCAGGGCACGAACGTCGAGGCCCCCGCCGATGCGGTCAGCAACGCGCCAAGGTGACCTGCGTTTCCCAAGGCAAAGCAGCCTCTAATCCCATGACCTGGAGTAGTCATGGTCCTTGAACAAGCCAGGCAGGCCGGATACCTGCTTGAACCGCAGTACCTCGTCATCGTCCATGCCCAGCTCGCGGGCTACGTCGACCTCGCTCCATCCGGCCTGCAAGAGCTTGACCACGATGTCGGTCATCGGCAGCACCGAATGGACCCCGCGGGCACGGTTGTGGCGGATGGTGGCTGCGATCCGGTCAGCGGTAGCGGCGCGCCCGTTTCGGATCGTGACCACCGGCAGGTAGCCGTGCAGCCGCTTCCTGATCGGACCCTGCTTCTTTCCGATCTTCTGGCGGTGGAAACCGTCGACCACGACATGGCTCTCCTCCTGCTCGCGATGAGTGACGATGGGCTGGGTGAAGCCATCCGCGTCGATCGACAATTCGAGCAGCTTCATTTCCGGCGTCGCGACGGAATTCGGGTTGTAGTCATTGGCCTCGACCTGTTCCCCCCGCACCCACTGCACGCAGTCCACCGGCTCATCGGCGAACGGGCTATGCTCGTGCAGCCGCAGACGGATCTGGTTGATGGCTTCGACTCTCCTCGCCAGTGGCAGGCTGTCCAGTTCGGTGAACAGGGCTTCGGCCCGATTCGTCAGGTTGATTACTTGCGGCATATTTCTGTCTCTCCAAAGTCACCCAGCTTCCGCGGGAGGACTGAACGTTGAATCCGTGAGGTTCGAGGAACCTTGCAGTAGTCTGCTGCACGCGCGCCGTGCAGCTCAGGCCCAGCCCATCGACATGCTGCAGAACCTGGCGGCGTAGCTCACCGAACAACCCCCGGCCTCGCGCCTCGGCGCGCAGGTAGCCCTCGCGCAGGCGCACGATATCGGAGCGCTGCTCGATGCTGATGAAGCCCAGAACGCGAACCTCGCCCTTGCGGCGGACAATGAACCAGCGATACAGCGGTCCATCGTTGAGCGGATAGCCCCCGCATTCGCGCCGAACGCTCGGGCTGGCGAAGAAGTACCCCATATGGGAAAAGAACGCCGCCTCGCCATCGGCCGAACGTATCTGGGTAAAGTCGTATTTTGCGAAGGTCTTCATGATGATTGCCCCTCGATCAGCGCCAGCGTGTCGATGTCCTGGCGGGCGAAACCGAAGGACAGTGATCGCGCCATATCCTGCTTGAGCAGCGACAGCGCGACACGACGCCAGGAGGGCTGCGCCTTACGGTTTTCCAGCTCAGGAATGCCGGCATCGGGCCAGGAAGACAGCGGGTAGTTGTGCTTCTCCCACCAGTCGATGAAGACTCCGATACGGCGCTGATAGACCTGACGCAGCGGCCCCGGCATACTTCGCAGCAGGAATTCACAGTATTGCCGCCAGGTCTCGAAAGTCGGTGGCAACCCCATCCCGCCGCGATAGCCGAGGAATCGCTGCCGGCTGTACCGCGCGGCGTAGTTCGCGCCGGCGACACGTTGCACGACGCGGAACCAGGTTTCCGGCTCCAGCTTGTGAAACAGGTCGAGCCCCTTGCGCTGATCATCGCCATAGGGCTGGCAAATACGCATCTGCGAAAACGGAACGCCCGCCAGATGCATGCGATCGTAGAGCCGGTTGTAGGCGTGGCCATGCTCGGCGACGTACCGCCAGAGGTCCTCGAACCGCCAGTCGTAGATGGGAAAGAAGGTGACGGCGCGGCTGTCCGGTTGGTCCTTTGCGCTCCACTGGACCGGCGTATGCGAACCAGGGGGCGTCCAGGCGCGTTTCTTCACCCTGGCGCGGCGCTTGACCGCCAGAAAGCGATTGAGCGATTCGTCGGACCGGATGCCGACCAGAAAGGCGGTCGGAACATCCTGAGCAAGCCACTCGTCAAACTCGGGAACGAATTCCTCGAACTCCATGCGATGGCGGTAGAAGGGAAACTGGCCGGGATCGTTGATGACGGCCGGATGGGTTGGCATCGGCCTGATCCAGTCCGCCTCGCGGCCCGGTTCCCAGGCGCACCAGTAAGGCTCCTGCAGGCTGGAAGCATTGCGCAGATTGATCGGCAGGCAAATCCACCAGGGGCGCACGTCATCGCGGCTGAACATCTCCTCGACATGATCGATCGTCGCCTGATACTGTCCTTCGAGATCGATGAACAGCGCATCGACCGGGCCGCGCCCCATCTCACGGGCGACCTCGAGCGCAAGGTGGAGCGTGACAGAGCTGTCCTTGCCGCCGGAGAAGGCCACACATACGCGCTCGAAATTCTCGAAGATCAGCCGGATACGGGCCTTGGCCGCATCATAGACATTGATGTCATAGTAGTTCTTGGTGCTCATCCCCGCCCGTTTCTCTCAATATGATTTCATGTGTTCCGATGCCGCCGCCTGCCATCGGAACCGGAATGCTTGCGCGTCGGACGAACTGGCAAGCGCTGTGAAGGCAGATCCAACCCCATCAAGGCCAGTGTGCTGGCAACATGATCGGCGAGGCTTCCGAACTCATCGCTCTCCTGTCGACCCAAAAGGGCCCGCAAATGCAGATCGCTCAGAATCGCCCCAAAGATCGAGCTGGTCAGCCAATTCGCGTCATACGCGAGCAATCTCTCGTCCGCACGCTGTAGCTCTTTCAGGCCATCTGCGAGGTAGGCCTGCACCCGCATCACGATCCGCGACCAGAAATCGACGACCAGCTCCGGATGGTTCCCGGCCTCCGAAACGATCAGCCGGGTGATCCTGACCTGCCGTTCGGACAACGCGAACCGAGCCATCTCCAGGAGACGGTCGTGCAGTTCCACGATCAGGGCATCCCGGCCGGCCACCGCCGGCACATGTGGGCGCTTTCCCGAAAAGCCCTCCACGTCGCCAATCACCGCAGTGAACAGCTCGCGCTTGTCCGCGTAGAAGGCGTAAAGCGTCCGCTTGGACATGCCGGCCTCGCGAGCCATCTCCTCCATCGTTGCCGCCCCGTAGCCGACGCGGGCGAAGACCCGTTCGGCCGCCTCAAGGATGCGTTTGCAACGCTCTTCTGCGGAGAAGACAGAGGGACGCCCCGTGCGAGATTTTTCGCCGGGGGCAGAGATAACGGCGGGCATCAGCGGTTCCGATATGGCAGATTGATACTTACAAAACGATACTGTTTTATTATGCACTGTGCAACCGCAACAGGCCGGAGGCCTGTGGCTTTCTGCCTGGTTGCACTTTCGCCCCGCCTCGGGACGTTGGCCGGGGGGCGCGATGCACCTGATGAAGGCGGCGGCGGACGCTCAGGCGAGGGCCCCCCAATGAGGCATCGATGAGACGCGCATTCTTCCGACGAAAGACACCGGCCGCCTGCCGGCACCTCAGTTTGCCGTGACGTCCTTTAGCCCCGCACCGGGGCATCGACCACGTTTCTTATCCAGTTGGGAATGTCAGCCGGAGCCAGCGGGCGAGAGAACAGGTAGCCCTGGATCACCGGGCAATGGTGCGCCTTGAGCAGTTCCCGCTGCGCCTCGGTTTCCACGCCTTCTGCGACTACGGTCAGATGCAGGTTCTGTCCAATGCCAATCACGGCCATCACCAGGGATTGAAGGCGACTTTCCTGCAAGCACTTGTCGATGAAGCTGCGGTCGATCTTGACCTCGGTGACAGGCAGGTTCGCCAGATTGGAGAGGCTGGAGAAGCCCGTGCCGAAATCGTCCACCGACAGACCGACACCGAGCGCACGGATGCCGTGGACGACTTCCAGCATTCCGGCGGTCAACGCCATGGCGGCGCTCTCGGTGATCTCGATGGTCAGGCACTCACCAGGCAATGCATATTGGCGCAGAAGACTGGCTACGAAATCCGGCAGACCAGCACCTCGGAAACTGAGGGGAGACAGGTTGACCGATACGACTGGCACCAGCACCCCCTCATCACGCCATGCAGCCATCTGCCGGCATGCCTCGCGTAGCGCCCATCGGCCGATGGCTTCGATCTCCCCGATTTCCTCGGCGAGGCTGATGAACCGGCTCGGCGGGATGACACCAAACTCTGGATCACGCCAGCGTGCCAGCGCTTCCAGGCCATAGAGTTCGCCGCTGTCGGGTCGGACTTGCGGCTGGTACTCCAGGCGCAAGCAATTCCCGGCAATTGCCCGTCGCAGAGCCGCCCCAAGCAGAAATCGGTCGCGCGCCAGTTGATTCATCCCTGAGCTGAAAAACAGAGAAGAGCCTCCCCCGACCGCCTTTACCCGCCCCATCGCGCTCTTGGCGTTTTGCAGCAAGTCGTCGCGATTGCGACTGCTCTCGGGGTATACGCTTATGCCGATGCTGACCTTCGGATCGAGGGTAAAGCCCGAAAGATCCATCGGCTCACAAGCTATCGCATGGAGATGATCGGCCACAAGTGCAGCCCGATGTACATTACAATCAGGCACGACCAACACAAACATATCGCCCTCGACACGAGCGAGGAATTGGCCGTCATCCAGATGCGAGTTGAGGCGATTGCCCATTTCCACCAGCAACAGGTCACCTGCAGCATGCCCGAGGGTTTCGTTGATGTCTTTGAAACGGTCCACCCCCAAATAGAAGAAAGCGATCTCCCGCCCAGGACCGGACAAGAGCAACTCGTCGATATGCTGACGCAGCAGGCTTCGGTTCGGCAGGCCGGTGAGGATGTCGTACCGAACCAGTTGATTGACCCGTTGCTGGTTCTCCTCGCGCTCGATCGCCAGGGCGCAAAGGTGGACGCTGGCATCGGCGATACGCTCAAGATGCGTATCCGGATGCCCCCCCTGGCGGAAGTAGAACGCAAACGTTCCGGCGACGCTGCCATCGCGGCGCTTGACCGGATAGGTCCAGCAAGCCTTGTAGCCATGGGGCAACATCTGATGCTTGTAAGGAGCCCATAGGGGATCGGTCTCGATGTCGTAGACCATCACCGGTTCGCCGCGATGCGCCGCGGTCCCGCAACCAGCCACGCCTTCTCCGATTTCGACACCTTCCCAATCCGGACCATAGGATGCATGGAAGCTGGGCGCCGCCCAGGGCCGCAATTTGCGCGCCGCCACGCGGCAGACCGAGACAAGCACGCCCGGCGCGATCGACTCGATCCTCCGGCAGAAATAATCACCCAGTTCTTCAAACGACAAGCTGCTGGTCAACGCCGTCAGTACGTCGCGTTCCAGATCGCGGATTTGCCGTTCCTCGGTGATATCGGTGATGACATCGACGGAGTACCCGCGAAAGCCATCGTTGTCATGGCCGGCAATAGGGGTGCTGGACACGCGAATCCATGTTTCCTTGCCATCCCTGGAAATGACCAGGGCGTCGTCCTGCAAAGGCTGCTGTCCCCATGGTCGGGAATGAAAATGCCTGAATTCATCCTCGGGCATGTTGGGGCTGGTCAGGAAGGAGGACGGCTCCCGCCCCAGCACCTCATCCATCTCATATCCCCAAAGTTCGGTGAACGCGCGATTGACGTGCGCGATCCGTCGCTCTGCGTTCAGGACCAGCACCGGACGGTCAGTATTGTTGACCGCGATCAGCAGCATCCGGTTCTGCTCTCGCATCGCAACTTCATCCGATACGTCGCGCACCAGCGCCAGGTAGTGGATTCGCCCCTCAACGTCGATCTTCGACAGTGAGAACATGGCCCACACCTGTTGGCCGTCCTTGCGCTCCATGAGAACTTCGCGGCTCATGCCAGCCACCTTGGGCAACCCGCCCTCACGGTTCTTGCGCACGTAGCCGCCATGGACCCCATGAAGACTCTTGGGTAGCAGGGGAAGCATGTTCTTTCCCAGGACCTCGTGGCGTTCGTACCCCCAGAGCCGCTCGGCGGCCTGGTTGAAGAAAAGGACGCAATCGTTCTCATCAACAAGCACTGCTGCCACAATCGACTGCTCCAGCGCAGGAAGCAGTATGGGATTGCCATCAGGAACCAGGCTTTCCATCTTCATCATCGCATCCTTCATACAAGCCCGCAGCAGTGGCTCCTGGCCCTGTCTCTGCGGTATGAGACCGTGTTTCGTCCGAACCCCGGTCGTCATGGCCAGGCTCTGCAGGTTGGTTTTCGAGTAAGGCAGATCCGCTCGGATATCGAAGCCTGCTTGCCCCCCAATAAGCGCATGCCCCTCATAGGCAGAGCATAAAAGATCGCGTGGTCTTCGATCTTGAATAATGTATCGGCAAGGGTGTTGGAGATCTTGAACGCGATTCGACTATCATCCAGTCAGCGCCTCCGCTCCACTACCTTTCCCGACGTCTTCGGAAAACGAGACCAATCCTCCGGTAAAGCGGCAGCAAAACTGAATATAGCCCCTTCTACCATAGACATCATTAACTAAATCAGACGAAAAACTTTGCTTTTATTTCGATGATCCGTTGGTCATCATGACCTGTTGAAATTAAAATTCACGCTGAAAAGTCAGCGACTCAATTCTTATTGACAGAATTGCGCCCAGCGAAATCAAGACCGGGCACCTATAATTAGGTGTGATCCGACGTCCAGAACGTCGGCCTTCGCACGTTACCCAAAAAGCCCGGCATCCGAACCCAACGATACTCATCCCGGTTATTGATAAGGACCGAGGGTGAGCCGTTGTCGTTCTTTCGTTTGCCTTTCCCAAGAGGATAAAAAAATAACTACTTTAGATACACGGCACTCTCTGCCTGCGCCGAAAACGGACGGCTGGAAACAAAACTCGATTAGCGGATATGCAACGCACGCCAGTTCTCAGCAGGAATTCGAATTTCCCGATGACGTAACGCTGATGTCTACCACCGACACGAGCAGCCACGTCACCTACGCCAATGAGGCCTTCCTTCGGGTCAGCGGCTTCACCCGCGATGAACTCCTCGGTCAGCCCCACAATATCGTTCGGCACCGGGATACGCCGAGAGAGGCCTTCGCCGACATGTGGGCGACACTCAAGGCCGGGGATGCCTGGACGGCGCTGGTGAAGAACCGCCGGGCGAATGGTGATTACTACTGGGTTCGGGCAAACGTCACCCCGATTCGGCGAGA
Source organism: Pseudomonas imperatae (assembly GCF_057128625.1). Classification (NCBI taxonomy): domain Bacteria; kingdom Pseudomonadati; phylum Pseudomonadota; class Gammaproteobacteria; order Pseudomonadales; family Pseudomonadaceae; genus Pseudomonas; species Pseudomonas imperatae. The sequence goes on from NZ_JBSKHP010000004.1 coordinate 182,881, forward strand.
CGGCGGGATCGTAGGCTACATGTCGGTGCGCACACGCCCCGATCGGGTGGAAATCGAGGCCGCATCATCGCTGTACAGGCGGTTTACAAAAGGCACTGCCCGCGGACTGGCCTTCCACAAGGGCCTGATCGTTCGCACCGGTCTGCTGGGATGCATGCGCTGGGGGCAGATCATGCCGGTGCGCTGGCGGCTCAGGTTCGGCCTCGCAGGCGTCGTCGCATCGACCGTGGCAGGTAGCCTGATGGTCGGCGGCATGGACAGTCTGCTGGCGCCGGCGTTGTCCGCCACCGCTGGCGCATGCCTTGCCGGTCTCTGGCTGGAAAGGCGGATCGCAAAACCACTGATCGCAACGCTCGATCAGGCGAAGGCTGCTGCTGCCGGGCAACCCAGCGCCAACATGAACATGAACCGCGTCGATGAAATCGGAATGATCATGCGCGCGGTCAACCAGGCAGGCTTGAACCTGCGATCACTCGTGGACGATGTGGCGACACAAACCGGCGGCCTGCATCAATCCAGCGAGCAGGTAGCCAACGGCAACGAGGATCTTGCCAGGCGCGTTGGCGATACGCAGGCCAGACTGCATGAGACTGCCGCCGCCGCAGAGCAGATCACGGCTGCCGTTGAGCAAAGCGCAGGCAATGCACGCTCGGCCAGTGACCTGTCGACCGGCGCCCGGCATGCCGCCGAACAAGGCAGGGAGGTAGTGAATAAGGTTGTTCAGTCAATGGCGGGTATCGCGGCCGCATCGACGGAAATCGGCGAGATCAACAACCTGATCAACAGCATAGCCTTCCAGACGAACATCCTGGCATTGAACGCGGCCGTCGAGGCGGCGCGTGCGGGGGAAGTGGGAAGAAGTTTCGCAGTCGTGGCAGGAGAAGTCCGCAGTCTGGCGCAGCGCTCGGCAGTTGCTGCAGCTGACATCAAGGCCCTGATCGACAAAAGCGTGCAACAGACCGCCGAAGGTTCGAAGCTTGCTGCACAGGCCGGCACTGCAATCGGGAATGTCGTATCAGAGGTTGAGCGCGTCAACACGCTGATAGCGGAAATATCGACCAGCGCGCAGGAGCAAAGCACGGGTGTTGCCCAGATCAGCCGGGCCGTGGTCGACCTGGAACGTATCGCTATGCAGAACGCGGAACTGGTTGGAGAATCATCCGACTCGGCTCGGGATCTGTTCGCTCATACCGCGATGCTTACCAACACCATTCACGTTTTCGAACAGAACCGGCGTCAGCAGACGGTATAGCACTAACCGGCGCGCAGACCGGCGTCACAAGGAAGGTCCCGGTCTTGCCGGTTCACTCCCTGATAGCGGAAAGGCTCGCAGCCGCCTCTGCCATCAACCAGGTCTTGAAACGCGCGCGCTTTTCATCCTGGTCGAGTGGTTGAGGCGACAGCAGGCAATAGCAGGACCCGTCCCGGATGAAGCCGTAGGGGGCGTGCAACTGCCCGCTCTGCAGTTCGTCCTGCACCATCAGGAACGAGACCATCGCCATCCCCAGGCCCGAAACCGCTGCCTGAACACACAAGTAGAAGTGCTCGTAGTCGACCCTGATACTCCCCTTCGTGGAAACCCCTGACAGCCGCTGCCAGGTCGACCACGCCTTTGGCCGCGTCCCCGAGTGCAGGAGGCGCACGCCATCCAGTTGCTCTTTGCGGCTCTTCTTCGCCCTGCTGACCGGGCCCATCCACTCGTCGCAGATTTTTTCTGCGTGAACGTCCTGACCCCAACGGAAATCGTCGCGGCGCAGCGCCAGATCGACGCCCGCCCGCGCGAAGTCGATCGGTCCGCCGGCGGCGACCAGATGCAAGTTGATGTCGGGGTTCTGCTTGTGAAACGCGGGCAGCCGCGGGATCAGCCATTTCATGGCGATGGTCGGCTCGCAGGACAACACCAGCACCTCTTCCCGTGCAGACTGCTGCAATCGGTATACAGCGCCTTCGAGCTGTTCGAACACCGCGAAGGTGGTCGCGTGCAACGAGCGTCCGGCCGCATTGAGGAAGATCGCCCGGTTGCGCCGCTCGAACAGTTCGACGCCCAGCGCCTCCTCCAGCAGCCGCACCTGCCGGCTGACCGCACCGTGCGTCACATGCAGTTGCTCGGCCGCCTTCACGAAGCTGCCGGTTTGTGCTGCCGCCTCGAAAAAGCGGAATGAAGCCAATGATGGAAGTTTCATATACGCGATGAAATCTGACAGATTTCTCTCAAGATAAATCGCTTTTTTCTCCAGCACAAGCACTCAATAATTCAATAGGCACAACACGAGAACCCAATGAAAACATAAATACAGGGGTGGGATATGGAGAAATCGACGTCTGAAGCAGCGATTGCGCAAACGCAACTGAAACATGCCAGCGCCCACGACCGCACAAACGATCTGTGCGAAATCATCGCCAAAAAGGACTACATCATAATGCCATCCGAAACGGTGCGATCGCTGCTCTCTGCTGAGGATGAAAGCGCGCTGGCCGACTGGGCGGAGTTCCAGGAGAGCTGGAACCGCCTGGAACAGGATCAGTTCATGAAGGACGGCGGGACGTACCGGTTTCGACGTCATGGCGTTTACAGCGCCACGCCGGCTTCCGGTGTTCAGCTTGAGCCGCCGCAGCCTCACTACCAAAGCGTCACGTACAACACCCTCAACGGCGGGATTGCCCGACATTTCGCGCCCATCGAACCATCGATCGCGTCGGGCAAGGTCTTGATGTCGGCGCTGGAACTGTGCCGCGTCACGTTCAGCGGCCTGGCGCCGTTCAACGATTGGCATATCGAAGTTCATCAGTTCCGGATCGTTGCCACCAGCGCGGAGGCATTGCCTACTCCCGAGGCATCCACCGGGACGGTGTGAGCTTCGTCTTCATGATGCTGGTCAACCGTGTCAACGTCCTCAATGGCGAGACCGGCATCTACGACAGGGATCGCCAGGAACTTGCCCGCTACACCCTGGCCGATTCTCTCGACGCAGCCATCGTCAATGACGAACGCACGATGCATGGGGTAACGCCCATCCTTGCGGATGATCCAGCCCGGCTGGGCTATCGCGACGTCCTCGTCATCACCTTCAACAAGCGCTGAGACCGCCTGCGGAACGAACCGATCGTTCCGCAGGCTCCCAATGGAGTTCCAAACCTATGAATGAACTGATTGCAGTAGCCACCATCACCATTCTGGCGGTCATCAGTCCCGGTCCCGATTTCGCGATGGTCACCCGAAACAGCTATGCCTTCGGCTCTCGCACCGGCCTGATTTCGGCATTCGGCATTGCCTGCGGCGTGCAGGTCCATGTGATGTACACGGTGCTGGGCATCGCGGTGGTGATCGTCAATTCACCCCTGCTGTTCCTGGGCATGAAAGTGCTGGGAGCCTCTTACCTGATCTATCTCGGATACAAGTCCCTAACCAACAAAACGGTGCTGAAGCTGGAGGAAGCATCCGGTTCCGCCCCATCATCGCTGGCGGCCTTCCGCATGGGCTTTCTGACCAATGCGCTCAATCCGAAGACCATGCTCTTCGTTGTCGCCACCTATACGCAGGTCGTCCATGCCGGCAGCCCCATGAGCCACAACTTCGCTTACGGCCTGTTCATGTCCGTTTCGCACTGGATCTGGTTCAGCATCGTGGCGCTCTTCTTTGCGGCCCCCGCCATGCGCCGTCGCCTGCTGAACCATCAACTCACCGTCGACAGGATCATCGGGGTCGCGCTGATCGCGCTGGGTGCATCGCTGGCTTTCACCAACGTCAGCGCTTGAGAGGGGGATGCGATGAGAATTGCCTGTATCGACCTCGAAGGCGTGCTGATCCCGGAACTGTGGCCACGGATCGCGAAGGCCAGCGGCGTTGAGGCCCTGTCCATCACGACGCGGGAAGAACCGGACTATCCGGCGCTGATGCGCTGGCGGATCGATCATCTGCGAAAACATGGACTGCGCCTTCGCGACGTGCAGGCCATCCTTGCCGATATCCAGCCATACCCTGAAGCCCGTGATTTCCTGCACCAGCTTGAACAGCACGGCGGCTATCGGGTACACATCGTTTCGGATTGCTTCCACGAGCTGGCGGGGAACCTGCTCGATGCGCTGGGCTCTCCGGCGACATTCTGCCACTCGCTGAAGATAGATCCGGACAACTGGATCACAGGCTGCACGTGGGCCGATCGCAATGGCAAGGAAGATCATGTCGCTCGCCTGCTGAAACAGGGTTCCCATGTTCTGGCCGCGGGTGACGCCTTCAACGATCTTGCCATGCTGCGCCTGGCTCACGATGGTTTCCTGGTTCGTCCGTCATCGGCGACAGCGGAGGCCGCCGAAGACTTGACTGTGGTGGAACATCTGTCCGAGATCATCACGAGGATCGGCCAGTCGTCAGGCACAGGCATGTCATGACTCGCATGACAATCACCACGGCGCCTACGGTGCCAGTGCTGAGCGACATCACTGCCGGGGTAGCCGTCCCTACCTCGGCATCGACCTCCTTCCGCTGACCATCGTGTTAGACCAGACACGCTAAATGCGGGCACCGCGGGTTTCCGATTGTTGACTGACCCGCGGGCAGGTTCCGGATGAACTCTGAGACTCCACAACGGCAACATGCTTCAGGAGTCCGGACATGCTCAACCCGTTTTGCACCCAATCCGGGCCGATACGCTTTCCATCGGTGGTAGCCAGCGCCTTGTGCATTGCACTCGCCCTGGCCAGCCAGGCGGCCAGCGCCGCCGAGGTGACGGTCTTCACCGACCGGTCCGTCACGCTGAAATCGGCCGACAATGCCAATGTCGTCCGCCTCGACGCAGCACAGGAAATCGAGACCAGCCTCGCGGCCGATCTGCCCGCTGATCCACATCGCGCCCAGGCCATCGTCCAGCAACGCCTCAAGCAGGGCGGCACCCAGTTGCAACGCGATCTTGCCTCCGCCTATCAGGGCGTCGCCGATGCCTGGAGCCTCGCCATTTCCACCGTTCCCGCTGTCGTGGTCGACCGGCGCTACGTCATCTACGGCGAACCGGACGTAGCCAAGGCGGTCGCCCGCATCGAGGCATACCGGAGGACGCAGCCATGAAACGCGCGCGTCGTCTCCGCGCCGCAATTGCGGCCCTCATGCTTGGAACCGCATCGTCGGCCTTCGCACTCAACACGGCCACCATCACGGCTTCGGCCCTGTCTCCGGACTGCCTCGAATACAGGGTCGTCGGGATCTGCTACTGGCTCTTCTGCACCACCTTCGGCTGCTCTGTGCGGACGTCGGTGAAAGTGCGCCACTACGTGCCGGACGCGGTGGTATCCAGCTACGCCAATACTGGCGAGAACCCGTGGCTTGAAGTGCGGGCCATGAGCATGCCGAACACCACGGCGCAGGACGGCGGAGATGGCACGACCAACCAGGACCACGAAAACAACCTGTCGAAATTCAAGAACGCTGACGTGATCGGCCACCCCGGCGGCTCGGTCCTGGGTCAGCTCGCCAGCGCTTCGGGCTATTCCTGCGAAGGTGCCGGCACGGCCTTCATGCCATACCTGCTGAGCACGCTCGACACGGTAGCCTGGCGCTACAACGTGCCGGAGGCCGTCTATCCGGAAGCACTGATCCCCGGCATGCGCGAGATCGGGGCGCGGACCTCCCTCAACCTGTGGGGTGCCGTCTACCCGCGGGGCGGCTTCCTGCATCAGACCGACGACTACAAGAGCGGAGCCGTTGTCGCGCAGCGCGCCGGCGATATCGTCACCCGCCGCGGCCAGATCCACGTCTACCAGCCCCTGCTCGCCACCGCTCGCGACGGCTACTGGCCCGCTGGCGAGCTTGTCGAAGGTGATGCCTCCACGGGCAAGTGGCAGGAACTCACGCCCACGATGACCAACTCGTGCGCCGTCTTCCCCCATTCGAACCAGCGCGTCCAGGCTCAGCAAGGTGACTACGCCTGGGCGCTCTGGCGGCCCTACAGCTGCTGCCAGCGCCGGGGCCAGACTTTCCTTGGCAGCGTCGACTTCGGTGGAGGCTCCTGAGATGACTTCACGTTCTCCCACTCCTGCCGTCCACAAGCATCTCCGCCGGGGCCTGCTCGTTTGCGCGCTGACGGCGGCATGCTCTGGCGCCGTCGCCCAGACGAGCGTCAACGATTACGGCCTGCAGCATCGCGGCAGCGTGATTGGCGACGATGTGCTGTACAGCATCGGCGGCGGCCGGGCCGTATCGATGACGGGCGCGGCCAACATGCGCTCGATCGGCGTTGGCGTTGGCTGGAACAGCAACCTCATTTGCGGCGACATGAGCCTCACCACCACGCTGCAGAACCAGTTGAATGGCATCACCAACGGGTTCCAGACCATCATGTCAAACGTGATCCAGAACGCCACCAGCGCGGTGGCTTCGCTGCCTGCGCTGATCATCCAGCGCGCCGATCCCGGTCTCTATAACCTGCTCACCAACGGCGTCCTGCAAGCCAGGCTCGATTTCGACCGCTCGAAGCTCACCTGCAGGGCGATCGCGAACAGGATGGCCGACATGGCCGGTGGCCAGCTCGGCTGGGACCAACTCGCGGAAGGCATGGCGCTCAAGAAGGCGGTTGCCAGCACCGATGCGGTTTCCGCGATCGAGGAGGCGGAGAGCAGCAAGGGCAATGAGGGCGTGCCATGGGTCGGAGGCGACAATGCCGGCGGTTCGGGCCAGGCGCCTATTCGCGTGGTCGCTGACGTGACGCGCGCCGGCTACAACCTGGTCAACGGCCGTAGCGTCGATGACACCTCGTCCATCGATTCCGGCAGTTGCGGCGACCGGCTGACGTGCCAGACCTGGAGTTCTCCGCAGGCTGCGGTCACCTGGGCCACTCGTGTCCTGGGCGAGCAGGAGCAGCGCACCTGCGAAAGCTGCACCAAGACGCAGACCACGCCCGGCGTCGGGCTGACCCCGCTCATCCAGGAAGAATACGAGACCAAGCTGGAAAGCCTGCAGGAACTGATCTCGGGCAGCCAGTCGATGAGCTTCGACAATCTGCAGAAAGCAAGCAGCACGTCCCTGCCGATCACCCGCGGCGTGATCGAAGCGCTTCGGGATGAGCCGGATCAGGACATCCTGGCAAGGCGCCTCGCTTCCGAAGTTGCGCTCGCCAGCGTGCTGGAAAAAGCCTTGCTGCTTCAGCGCACGCTGCTGACCGGACGGATGGAGCCGAATGTGGCCGCGAACGAAATGGCCCAGGATGCGGTCACGCAGGAGAGCGACATTCTCGATCGCGAGATCAACAACCTCAAGACCGAGCTCGAACTGCGCCGTGAGTTGGCCAACAACTCCCCGATGCAGATCATCCAGCGCCACAGCACCCGGGCCGCAGGTTCGCGCGGCGTCTACCAGGGCGATCCCATCCCCAATCGCCTCGACGAGTTGCAGCGTTCGCAATCGGGAGGAAGCAATCCATGATCCCGGCCTGGCTTCGCATGCGGTGGCTGTTCAATCGCCGTGTCGGTTACGCACTGCTCTGGACGGTCCTGTTGCTCGTTGTGGCGATCGCCATCAACGTGATCGGCATCCGTGTGCTGGGCAGCATCGAGAGGTGGGAGCGCTGGATGGACGACCATACCGGATATTTCCTGGCCTGGCGCCTGCTGCTCTACGTGGGCATCGCCTGGGGATGGCGATGGATGCGCAAACGGGTTCTGGCGCGCGAACCCGACACGGAATCGCATGAACGCCTCATCCGTGTCGAAATCGCCGGTGTGGCGGCTCTGGCCGTTCTCGAAGGCAGCTTGATGCTGCAATCCAATTAGGGCGGAGGACACGATGACGCTCTACACGTCCGACTACCTGGAGTATTACCTCACCCTCGTCGGGTGGATCGTCCACAACGGCATCTGGTCGGTTCTGGTCGCCAGCGGCCTGTTCGCGCTTCCGTTTCTCGCCATCGTGATTCAGGAGTGGCTGAAGGCGCGTGCGGAAGGGGCCGACGAAGGCAACAAGGGCGTGCTCTCCTCGATGCGGATAGAAAACCGGGTGTTCGTCGCCATCGTCGTGATCATGTTCGCCGGCATTCCGTTCATCGACGTGGATCTGAACACCATCAGCTTCGACCAGTCCCGCTCCAGCCAGTGCCAGGTGAACGTTCCCGCACCCAGCGATACCGGCTGGGGCCAGTCATTCACCACGCTCAACAACCAGTCCGCCAAAGTGCCGGTCTGGTGGTTCTTCATGCACTCGATCTCTAAGGCGGTCACGAGCGCCGCCGTCGCGGCGATCCCGTGCGGAACGGACCTGCGGCAGATGAGGATGGACATCGACAACACCCGTATCGACGATCCCCTGCTGGCTCAGGAGGTGACGGATTTCGCACTCAACTGCTACGGCCCGGCGCGGGCCAAGTTGTTCATGAACCGGCCGAACCTCAGCGAGGAGCAGATGGCGGACGTCAGTTGGATCGGCTCCAACTACTTTGTCGACACGCCGGGCTTCTACGACACCTATCGTTCCAGTACGCCTCGCGAGTCCTGGCCTTACGATGAGAGCCGGGATGCGGGGTTGACCGAGGTGCCGAGTGGGGCCGGATACCCGAACTGCCGGGAATGGTGGTCGGATGGCTCAACCGGCCTGCGCGCGCGCCTGCTGGCTCAGGTCGATCCCAATCTGCTTTCGCGCATGGCGAACTGGGCCGGTTTCATCTCCAGGACCGAACTGGACGATTCCGTGATCCGCGCCATCGCCGCCCCACGGCAGCAGAAGCTGAACCAGGGCTCGGTCTACACCGATTACGGTGGACAGATCGACAAGACCTTGCCGAATGTCGTTACGCGGGCTGCGGGAGACGTGGGAATGGCGGTCGGCGCCATCGGACTTTTTCCTGCGATGGATGTCATGCGCCAGGCTTTACCCATGACGCTATCGCTGCTCAAGATGGCGCTCGTGATCTGCATTCCGCTCGTGCTGGTGATCGGCACCTACGACCTGAAAACCCTCGTCACGGTGAGCGTGGTGCAGTTCGCACTGTTCTTCGTCGACTTCTGGTTCCAATTGGCACGCTGGGTCGATTCCACGATCCTGGACGCACTCTATGGCTGGGGATGGGGCTACAACCGTCCGATGACCAATTTCGATCCGGTGATGGGGCTGAACAATGCGTTCGGGGATCTGCTGTTGAACTTCGTCATGGCGACGATGTTCTTGGTATTGCCAGCATTCTGGCTTACCGGACTTGGCTGGGTCGGGATTCGTGCCGGCTACTCGATTCAAGGTCTTGCAGAAGGAACCAAGGGCGCCACACAGGCCGGTTCAAAGGGGGCTGGAGTCATCTCCAGCAAGCTGAAGTAATCCTCTGCTCAAAGGTCTTTTTCATCGGGGAAATCAGGGTGGTCGAAGTCGTTATAGGGCACCGGATCATATCCGGGGGTCTTCCGGAGTTCGTGCAGATCGATGAATGGCCAGTCATCTTCCTCTGCATCAGCACCACACCCAGTTGACCAGGCAACTGCGACAGCAAACAGGAGCGGCAAAGCCAGCCAGAACGCAACGTAGAGGAGAACGCCAAGCACCGCGAGCCTGGCAAGCCACGGGAGAGCCGACGCTAGCAGTCCGGGGACGCCTTGCGCAACCAGCCGGCGAGCAACCTTCTTTTCCAACCGTGTATAACCACGCCAGGCACGCCCCATGCCACTACCGAGCCGGTAGGCCCATCGTTTGTTGTGTGCGTGCGTTGCCATGGTCATATCCTCGTTCTCACTTCTGCATCAGTTCATGGGTGAAATATCTTCCTGTGTCGTTCGCAGACGGATTGGAGGCTCTTCCTCCTTGCATCAGACCTCCGCAAGGGAGCTTTGTTCATTATCTAATAGCGTCATCTACGCTTCCACGGGTCGACTACCGTGATGCCACAGTCCGCGAAGTCCTTGACGTTGCGGGTTGCCAGGCCTGCGCCTCGCGACTTTGCGATCGCCGCGATCATGGCGTCGAACTGGCTGATTGGCTTGCCCGCCAGTTTGCGTGACGTTGCGATTTCCGCGTAGGCATCGGCTGCATCATTGTCGAAGCCCAGCACCTGCCCGGTCATATCCGAAGCGAATATCCCGTGGATCGCGTCCAGCAGCGCGGCTTTGCGCTGACCATCCGGCAGCAGGCGAGCTCCGTATAGCAGTTCCGCCCGCGTCACTGTCGTGGTGAACAGCGCTGAGCGAGGTTGCTCTGCCAGCCACGCCAAGGCAAGCGCATCTGGAGCGGGCCGAAGTGTTTCGGACAGAACATTGGTATCCAGGACAATCATGCACCCAACTCCGGCGGGTTGCGGATGGCCTCTCGGCCCGGCAGTTCCAGATCGATCCCACCCAATGGCTCCACCCGCGCACGGATTGCCTCGACCAGAGAACTCCCACGCGAAGTCTCGGTAGACAACGCGGCCCGCAAAATGTCGCGCGCCTCATCCTCCATCGAGCGGCCGTGCTGGGCGGCCTGTACGCGGAGACGCGCCTTCAACGCCTCATCAATATTGCGGATGGTCATTGTCGTCATCGCCATAGCACACCTCCGTCAGTCATTGATGACATATTAGTCATTGACTAATGAGAATGCAAGACAGATCGACGTCCAGCGACGACGGCTACTCGTTGCACGATCGGGCTGATCAGCGCACGAAAAATTGCGACCTACAGCAGTCAGATTAGATTTTGCAGGAAAAATATACCATGAAGCTATTTTTCATGCGACATTCCTGTCAGTCACTTCGCATTGATTGAATTATGTGATATTTTTATATTATGATTGGAAAAATACGTCATCAGGTAATCAAGCGACTGCAAGCCGATTTGCCACGGGGAGCGCCGTTCGACCTTTCCACCCTGGAGCAGTTCGGGGTGTCGCCGCAGCTTGCCGCCCGATACGCCGAGAGCGGCTGGCTCGTGCGGCTGGGTCAGGGCGTCTATGCCTTTCCAAACGATGAGTTCGGCGTCCACAGGGCAGTCATGTTCCTCCAGCGCCGCGTGCCCGGCCTGCATGTCGGCGGCAGAAGCGCCCTGGCCGTACAGGGGGTCCGGCACAACCTGGGCAACCGGGAAACATTGGTTCTGTGGGGAGATAACCGCTACACATTGCCCGAGTGGTTCTCATCACGATTTCCAGCCCGCTATGTCAACGCCCACCTGTTCGACTGGCCGGAAACCGCACTGGCCGAGAAGACACTTTCCACCCCACCAGGCCTGCCTGAAGGGTTGCGGGTGTCCGTTCCGGAACGCGCCATCCTGGAATTGCTGTACGAGGTCGGCGTAAAGCAAAGCCTGGAGGAAGCCCGCAATCTCTTCGACGGATTGCGCTCCCCTCGCAAGGAACTTCTGGGACAACTCCTGTCCTGCTGCACCAGCGTGAAAGCTGTCCGGCTATTCCTGACCTGGGCGCGCGAGACGAACGTCGCGGATATCGACACTCTTCTGACACAACACCCGATCCGCACCGGTAGCAACAAGCGCTGGATGAGCCGGCTCGATGACGGAACAATACTGAGCCTGAAACCCCATGGATAAAGTTTACGCGGACACCGTTCGCCTTCTGCTCACCGTCGCACCCGACGTCTTCGCCAACGACATCTTTGCCATGAAAGGCGGCACCGCGATCAATCTTTTCGTGCAGGACATGCCGCGCCTGTCCGTCGATATCGATGTGGTGTATCTACCGTGGGCGATTCCCCGCGATGAAGCCCTGCAGGCGATCAATCTGGAACTGGCAGCGATTGGCGAGCGCCTGGCTCCACTGGGCGTGCAGACACGTCTTATCCGGAGCAAGGATCTCGGCGATACCAAGGTGATCGTCGAAAACGAATCCAGCCAGGTAAAGGTCGAAGTCAATGTCGTGTTCCGCGGCACGGTGCTTCCTGTCGAGCGAAGGCAGGTGAGCGCCAGAACGGGAGAACTGTTCGGTGTCGAGCTGGAGGCGCCAATCCTCGCCCCTGACGAACTCTATGCCGGTAAACTTGTTGCCGCCCTGGATCGCCAGCATCCACGGGACCTGTTCGATGTATGGCAACTTTACGAGACCGGAGGCCTCACAGAGGGCATGGTCGAGTGCTTCGTCATCTATCTGGCGGGCCATAACCGGCCAACCCACGAAGTGCTGTTCGGCAACGACAAGGACATCAGCGCCGAGTACGAACGAGCCTTTGTCGGCATGACCGAAGTCCCGTGTACGCTGGAGACGCTACTCGACGCCCGCTCTCGACTTCGCAGAGAACTGCCGACCAGACTGAGCGAAGCACACAAGCTGTTTCTGGCAAGCCTTGCGTTCGCGCAACCCGACTGGTCGCTGCTGCAATGTCAGCATGCTGCCGAACTGCCTGCCTTGCGCTGGAAACTCAGCAACCTGGAAACCTTCCGCAAGCGTCGTCCTGCTGATTTTGAAGCCCAGGCCAACACACTTCAGGCCGGCTTGAGCCAAACCTGATGACAGGGACCGAACGCTTCAACCTCTTTGGAGGTCAATCATTTCACTACGAACGGATTTCTGATGGTCAAGCTGTCTTCCAGTATCTGCCCGTGGTTCATGTCCTCGCTGTAGAGCGTGCTGCAATTGGCTGATGCTGCGGCCGCCACGATGCAGGCGTCGTAGAACGACAGGCGATGCTGTTCGGCCACCCATCGGGCCTGATCGTGAATCGTCTCCGTGAGCGGAACGACCCGGCAAAAGCTGCGCACCAGTTCCAGAAATTGGGCGATCTCTTCCCAGCTCATTTGAAGCTTGCGCAAGCACACGTTCGTCACTTCGTTGAGCACCTGCACGCTGATGACCGGGGAAGCCTTCAGCAACGCCTCCGCGTTGTCGGCCTTGTCGGCATCGCTCGACAGAAGGTAAAGCACCACATTGCTGTCGAGGAAGTGCCTGAACTTAGCCACGGGCGTTGGCTTCGTCACGGCTGAAGCGGAAATCTGCCGGCAGCTTGCCGCGGAAAGCGCGCAGTCGCTCCAGCAAGACATCGGCGCCGGGTTTCTTGCGAACCGCGAACGTGCGCGGATCATCCACGATGATCTCGATATCGTCCCCTTCACGCAACTCCAGCGCTTCCACCAGCGTGGCCGGGAGACGAACGGCGAGACTGTTTCCCCATTTTGCGACTTGCATACTGAACCTCCTTCATAGATATACATTTTAATTGTATATCCAGCGGTCAAAAATGCAAGACCCTGCCAGGTATCGCCGCTCCAACGAAGTCGAACATTAGTGCTGCGTTGCAGGCATCAAATCGCCAGCCACATCGAAATCGATACGCTTCAGCTTCTCCAGCAAATCATAAAATTCACGCTCACCGCCCAGAATACGAGTGAACACCGCACACTGGCAGATGAGAGAGTCGAGCAACAGACGCTGGTCCAGCGCAGTGTCGCATTCGGCTACGCCTGACAGGATAAGCGAGTACGCACGCTGCGCATGAATGCTGGTTTTCTTGTTGCTGTCTGAGTGATCCATGCCGTCCCCTCCATGGCTTTAATCCTCGCGCCATTCGGAATGGAATCCGACAGATGGCGGCGACCCGCAGGGGTGAGAAACCGGCTGATACCAGACCGACCAGACGCATGCGTCTGCCCTACGGATCGCCATAACGCGACCCGCTGGTATCAATTCGGGTTCTCACACCCGGCGCCGATGAGCGGCGCACAGCAAGGATTGCACATCGCAATTTGCTGGATCAATCAAAAGATTAGCTTTTTCCGATAGATAACTCTGTCACAACCCCGTTGCCTCAGCGAGGAATGCACGAGCCTAACTATTAACGCAGGACGACAAAGGGACTCCTCCAGTACCGCATTCTTGCTCGCTGGCACTGGCCCACAGGGCTATATCAAAAGGCTTCGGCAAGGGCAAAAGGTCGGCAAGGGGCAAGGGAATGGGGCCCAAGGGGAATGGGCCTACCTGAAAAGGAAAAGGCTATCCTGTGACCGCAATTTCAGGTGCTTACATGTTCGCGCTGTTCCAACGAAAACGACCCGTGCAGGCCGCCACCGTAGCGCCAGCTACTGCAACAAAAGGCAAAGGGCTGACGCGGCCGGAGTCGGCCGCGTCTCTGCTGGCGACATCTCGGCGACAGAAGTTGCTGGAACACATCTGGCAACGCACATCACTTTCACGCACGCAATTCGCTGCGCTGTACCTCGCTCCACTGGAACGCTACGCCGAGCTGGTCCAGCAGTTCCCAGCATCGGAATCGCATCATCATGCCTATCCCGGGGGGCTGCTCGATCACGGGCTTGAGATCGTCGCTTATGCGCTTAAGCTACGTCAGTCCCACCTTCTTCCGGCGGGAACGACACCCGAGGACCAGGCCGCACAAGCCGAAGCCTGGACGGCTGCAACGGCCTATGCCGCGCTGCTCCATGATATTGGCAAGATCGCCGTCGATCTGCATGTCGAGATGAGCGATGGCAGCGTGTGGCACCCCTGGCACGGGCCGTTGCAGCATCCGTACCGCTTCCGCTACCGCAAGGACCGCGAATACCGCCTGCACAGCGCATCGAGCGGCTTGCTCTACAACCGATTGCTCGATCGCGACATCCTCGACTGGCTCAGTGGCTACCGTGAACTATGGGCAGCACTGCTTTACGTGCTGGCCGGACAGTACGAGCACGCCGGCGTGCTGGGCGAGCTGGTCACGCAAGCCGACCGCGCCTCAGTCGCCCAGGAGCTGGGCGGCGATCCCGCCAAGGCAATGGCCGCGCCGAAGCACGCTTTGCAGCGCAAATTGCTGGAGGGGCTTCGCTATCTGCTCAAGGAGGAACTGAAGCTGAACCAGCCGCAGGCATCGGATGGCTGGCTGACACAGGATGCCTTGTGGCTCGTATCCAAGACGGTATCGGACAAACTGCGCGCACATTTGCTGTCGCAGGGCATCGAGGGCATTCCGGCCAACAACACGGCCGTATTCAACATCCTGCAGGACCACGGCATGCTCCAGGCCACACCTGACGACAAAGCCATCTGGAAAGCGGTCGTCACCAGCGAGGCAGGCTGGACACACACGTTCACGCTGCTTCGGCTCGCACCGGCGCTGATATGGGAAGGCAGCGAGCGTCCGCCGGCGTTTCAGGGAACTGTGGAAGTGGTGCAGGACGACACCGCTACAGCGGATGCATCCCCCGCTTCACCAAACGCTGCGGAGCAGCCTTTGCCGTCAGCCGGCATGGCATCCACTTCAGCGCTCTCCGCTCCTGCACCTGGCACGCAAGCGGCCAGCGGGGATGGCGTCGATGCCTTGCTCGATCTGCTCGGAACACCGGACATCGAGATGCCGTCGACCACAGCATCTCCGAACGAACCAATCGAGACAGGAATCGGGCAGGATCAGGAGCCTGAGCTGCCGACGCCTGCTGCTCCCCCAGCCACCGCGGTGAAAAACGAAACTCAGGCGCTTCCATCCGGCGAACACTTTATCGCCTGGCTGCGTCGGCACATTAGCACCCGCAAGCTGATTATCAACGACGCCAAAGCCCTGGTGCATACAGTCGCCGATACCGTTTACCTGGTCAGCCCTGGGGTGTTCCAGCGCTACGCGCAGGAGCACCCGGCAACGGCGGTTCTGGCAAAGCAGGAACAATTGGCTGACTGGCAGTGGGTACAGAAGCGCTTCGAGAAATTGCAGTTGCATCGTAAACAGGACAGCGGTCTCAACATCTGGACTTGCGAAGTCACCGGGCCGCGGAAATCACGCCGGCTGCATGGCTACCTTTTGATTGACCCTGGGGCATTGTTCGATGAAGTCCCCATGAACAATCCCTATCTGAGGGTGATGCATGCACCCGCGACGACAGCGTAGCGTAAAGGACATTCTCCTGTTAGCAAAAATCAGCCTAGCTTTCGAAATGGGCTCCCTTGATCATGACACCAAGAATCACACAGGAAGCCGCGCTGACATAAAACAATAAATCGACAGCCAATTGCAGACTTTGATAGTCGATCACAATGCCCAATAGTACAGGAACCCAGTTGGCCGCATAAGCTATTATATAGAACAAAGAGACCAACCTAGCATGGCTCTCTTTAGGGGAGATTATGTTCACCAGCGTTGCGCTTCCGACAAATATGGCGCCATATGCATATCCCGCCACAATCATTCCAATGCTGGCAATGATCACAGACTTTGATTCAATGGCGACATAGAACATCAACAGGGAGAAAATCTGAGCCACACATCCCGCAAATAAGGATTTTTTGGCATCTATGCGACGGCTGATGATCTGACTAATACCAGCAATGATGAGATAAATAGCAATAACGTACCCAAACATCCCTCGATAATGAATCCCCAACAATAACTCAGATACATTTGGGCCAATGGAGAATAAGCTCGCAGCGACCGACCAACATGTAAATAAGGACATAGCACACAAGAAGAAATTGAATCTTGTAAAATCGCGGTCTATTTTCAGACCACCTATTTCCGAAGAAGGTGTCACCTGGACCGCAGAGACTTCCTGTATTGCGGCATGATTATCCTCTGGCCATGTCATAATCACCCCCAGCACGGACAGGAACGTAACAACCATAATGAAAATAAACGGAAACGAAGTCGCATGAAAACTGGTCTGCAATGCCACGCCACTTATAATGGGCCCCAGAGCCAAGCCAGTCGTAAATGATAGCGTGGCAATAAGCGCTGCAGATTTCCCCTTATCCTTCGGACCAAATTTCACTAAAGCGATGTTGGCAGCGCCGGTTAATGCGCCTGTTCCGATGCCGGCTAGTAACCTGGCAAAAAACAACATCACGAATGAATTGGCTATTGCAAATAAAACCGCACCAACAAAAACCACCAGCAACGCGGGAACAATCATGTAGCGTAAGTCGCTGACCTTATTTGCCATGTTGCCAATGCAAAGGAGTGAAATAAGGACCCCTCCGGCATATGCCCCATATATGATCGTCAAACTTACAGAAGTGAGACCAAACTCATGCTGATACAAAGGATAAAGAGGTGTCGGCGCAGTGCTGTTCAGTAATGCGGCCATCAGTGCCATCGCAATAAATAATAAAATTGAAAAATGACTGCTGTTGACCTGATTTTTCTTCATTGAAAGAATATATGACATTTATCTCTCCAAACCGCTTTCTATGACGCCATCGCATATTAATGATTGAGTATTTTCACTATACCGCAATGAATTAACCGAGGTAACGAATAGAAATGCATCGGACTGAAGCAATATTTCATCACTGATGGGCCGATGCTGAACATGGTAAGCCGGATTCTGCTGGCGTGGCTTACACGAAGGACGTCTGCCTTGTCCCGTTAACGGGACTTCGACAGCATTGAGCGCACACAAAAGAGGCGGGTGACGCGCTACGAGAATTCCCTCAGCGAGGAGCTGATTGTCGATGCTGTGCCAAGTGTCCCTATACTGCTGACAATTCAGGACGTACCTGCCCGAAGAGCAGCCGCGCGCGGTAAAGCCGCGGCAACAGGCACGATGGTAAGCGTGGCAATCATAGCCACAGCACATTGACCAGGAACAACGATCGCCCCCGAACCACCAGACTAAGTAGGCAACGGGAGCCACCCCGAGTTGAAAGTGAAGCTACAGAACTAAATAATAAAATACTTTCAGAAGTCTCAATATATACTCAAAGGCGTATTTCCAGTACAGGCAAAGAATACCAACATTTCAGCCCCTTTGCTGCCTGATATTCCTTTGTGCTTAATGTTGACAGTATCGGCAAACAATTCACCTCGTCTAAAAGTTCGTTGTCTTCCTGATTTTCGAATCGTTAGGCTGATACTTCCCTCTTCCATATAGACGGCGCTTATACAAGGATGGCTATGCCATTTCAATGTTTGATTTGGCTTGACGCTTACTCTCAGCACAGTAATTTTGGGTCGTCCTCTAGGATATTGTTGATATGCGGTTCTTTCCCAAGAGCCATCCGATTGAAGTAAAATCGTTTTAAGGATGTTTTTATGCTCCATGTCACCAGCCATGGCTGGCTTCACAAGAAAAAATGATAACAATAACACTGAAATTATCCTAATCATCTAAGAAACCTAAATTATTAATTGAAGGCTATTCGCACCAAATAAAAATTAACTTTACATTTCAAGCGTCCATCGTACGTCCATCGCATTGAACGACGCTTTCGTTGTAATAACGGTTCGGAGGCGTGTCGTTACCGATGATGATCTCGACCAAAAATGGCCCATCATGCCTTCGGGCACGAACAAAAACACCATCCATTTCGGCAATGGATGAAACCCTTTCCGCCTCCACGCCTAAACTATTGGCGAACTTGACCCAGTCGTGACTAGGCAGCCGAATATATTCCGCTGAAACACCATGACCTTTCAAAGTATCTATCAGCATTGCGCCATGAGCACTGTTATTCATGACGACAAAAATGACTTTAACACCATATCGAACTGCTGTTTGAATCTCGACCCCATGCATGAGCATGCAACCATCACCAGTAACCACCAGGCACTCGTGATTGGGGGCCGCCAGCTTGATCCCTATGCCTGCACAAATGGCCCATCCCATCGGAGCGAGTGAACTCGATGTATGATAATCGCCGCAACCGTTCGATTGCCAATAATGAGCCATGAAGATTCGATGGGCACCGGAATCAACAACAACATTGGTATTTAAAGGCATAAGGCGGCGCAGGTGACGTACGACATCTCCAGGAGATAAGCTGACAGTCTTCTTCGGGTCATTTCGCTCCACAATCAAGGGCAGCTTTTTCAACTCCTCAACCCAGGCCGCGCGATGACTTCGAGCCGCTGACAATTTAGCACTCTTTTCATCCACCTCGTTGATCATATATTGCAGCGATTCATTCAAGCTGGAGAAAATTTGAATATCTGGCTGGTAATGCAAGCAAGGTTTATCAAATTCTTCATCTATGACGATCAACGTTTTATGGCCGTGTAATCTTGGTGTCCAATTCAGACTATCCCTTTGACTCAAGTCACAGCCAACAACCACAAGTACATCGACATCATTGCTGTTTAAGGTTTCAATGGCGCGCGCATGCCCAGCAAAACCATATAAACCTAAAAAAAGCGGATGGGACTCTGGGAAAGACCCCTTTCCAGCCAATGTGGTAGTCACGGGCAAATGATATTTTTCTGCAATACGACGAAGTAATGATGAACCTTCGTGATTATTAACACGACATCCAGAGAGAATTACTACGTTCGATTTATTTAGGATATAATCTTTCAATATCTTATCAAGCGCTGTTTGGTCGATTGGAGAGTCATGACGTTCCAACATCTCTATCGGTCTGAGGTGTGGAATCACGGTGGCCTTTCTTTTCTGAATATCCACAGGCAAACTCAAGTAGGCTCGACCTTTCCTTTTGTAATTTAGGTTCCTGAAAATCTGTCGCAATTCATACTGAAGTGTAGAATCATTTTTTATTTCCACGGCTGAACTTAATAACGGCCTGACGATGTTTAATTCACCCAATCCACTATTACTGCCATCCTGAAATGCGCCCTGAGCTTCATGGAGTGTTGAAATGCCACCAACTATATACAAGACAGGCGTCCTATCAGCCTGTGCTGCGGCCATGGCTGGTATCAAATTCATTGTCCCTGGCCCAGAGATTGCAAGGCATACCCCGAACTGACGACTGACGCGAGAATATCCATCAGCCATGAAACCGCTGGCTGTTTCATGCGCACAGACAATGGTTCTGATTGCCGTGCGATCTATCGCATTGATAAAGGGATAAATGAGCTTTCCGGGAACCAAAAAGATATGTGTAACGCCTTGCCGTAATATTGTCCCCACCACTTCTTCGGCATTGTTTAGCTCATTATTTGCTTCCCCGGAATAAATTATTGATTCATCGTCTTTTCGTTCGTTGTCCAAAATGTCTAATAACGTTGAACCTTTTACGTTTTTCTTCATGGTTTTTTCCAAAACTAAATAATAGATTTGAATAATCTCATTCATATGAATGACCACTTTCTTCTTAGAGCCACTAACAAAACTCTGGAAGTCGCCGCGCACAGATGACGCAACATGCCAAGGACAGCAACACCAGGTGGATGTCGGTCCGGCGTTCGAAGCGGGACCGCAGTTTTCCCATGCCGGGAAACGAGGCATGTGTGCGCTCAACCACCCAGCGATACCGGCCCAGCCGATCGTTAGCTCCACGCCCTTGCGGGCAATACGTGGTGTGATCCCTCGTTGCTTCAGGTGGTCCCGGCACCGATCAATGTCGTAGGCCTTGTCCGCATGCAGCTTGTCCGGCCAGCGTCGTGGCCGCCCTGGCTTGCCGGCGATCGGCGGCAACGCATCGACCAGTTCCTCGAACACGACCGAGTCGTGCCGGTTGGCCCCGGTCGCGCAAAACACCAGGGGAACGCCGTGTCGGTCCGTAATCAAGTGCCGCTTGCTGCCCAGTTTGCCGCGGTCGGTCGGGTTCGGCCCGGTGCAAGGCCCCCGGGGGAGGCCACGCTGGCCGCGTCCAGGCTTGCCCGACTGAAGTCGGGCTTGTCGGACCGGCGTAGTTCGGTCACCAGCACCTGGTGCAGGCGATGCCATACCCCGGAGGCCTGCCAGTCACGCAACCGGCGCCAGCAGGTCATGCCGCTGCCGCAGCCCAGTTCCTGCGGCAGATCCTCCCAAGCGATGCCGGTACGCAGCACGTACACGATGCCGTTGAGCGCGCTTTAGTCGTCTACTCGCGGTCTGCTACCCTTCGCTGAAGGGGGGGGGCTTCCGGGATCAAGGGCTTGATGCGATCCCACAGCGTTTTGTTGATTTCGGTGCGATGGGCCATGCTCCGCACAGTGCGGGCTCAGCAGCCAAGTTCAAAAGGCTTTTGTTAGCCGCTCTTAGAACCCGCCGGCCCTGGCAGAGCAATGCATCCCATGAAAAGATCGCAAACAGGTTCTTATGTAAGATTGTTAATCTTGCTACAAGATGTCTCAAGTTATGTCTTTATATAATCATAAAACTAGCACGCGCCTGAAGATTTAAAAATGCAGCAGAGTGATGCATTTTCGCATCACTCTGCGTTGCCCACGTGTTGTAAACATGCTATGTTTTTTGGTGGTTGTACTAATGTTCAGCAAGTATAAATAAAGGAAGTAACAAATGTCCTGCAATACACAAGAATTCGGGAAAGGTGATTTTCAGTGAACTGGGACGATGCCCGGTTTTTCCTCGCTTTGGCACGCTGCGGTACTTTGCGTAAAGCCGCGATGGAGTTGCATGTAGATCAAGCGACAGTCGGCAGGCGCATACTCGCACTTGAAGAATCGCTAAACTCCAAGCTTTTTATTCGCACACCGAAGCACTACTCGCTTAGCGCGCTGGGGGAAGAGTTGCTGTCTGATGCCATTGATATTGAAAATGTAATCCGCACAATCAATCGAAAGGCGTCGAAAGGTGATGGCAGTCCGTCTGGTAATGTCAGCATTGCGACGACGGACACGATGGCCGAAACATTTGTAATTCCTGCTTTGAAAACTCTACGAGCGCAGTACCCCGACATCACCATTACGCTATTAACGGCTGTGGACATATCAGATATTTCTTACCGTAGCGCAGACATGGCAATTCGTGGTGCACGTCCGGAAGAAGAAACTTTGATCATCAAACGGTTGGCAACAATCGAAATGGGGCTCTATGCGGCACAGGAATATATAGAGCGAAAAGGGATGCCCACCAAAGATACCAAGTTAAAAGATCACGATCTTCTGATGTTTCCACGTGATTTGGTACCGCGTCATTGGAGTGATTTCTGCGGCGAAAAGATCAACCCTCCCAATGTGGTCCTGCAATCAAACTCACAGATGCTTCTTCGCTCGGCAGCTCGAAATGGCTTGGGAATAGGCTTACTTTCATCGTTTATTGCTGATCAAGACCCTGAGCTTCTTCGCATATTCCCGGAAAATAAAGACTGGATCGATATATGGCTTGTCTTACACCCCGACCTAAAAAAATCAGCCAAAATCAGAGCCGTGATTGAAGTGATCGAAAATGCGTTTGCCGCATATGCGCAACTGGCAGACACGCAGCCTTCCGCCGCTTGTTCAAAAGCCCTCGATTAACGCCGAACCGTCGCGCGATCTCCGAAATGTTCACACCGCGCTCGGCACATTCTGAAAGGAACTGGTCTTTCTCTTCCGGCAACCAGTCCCGTCGTAGCCGTTCGCCCGTGATCACTTCTGCCCGGCGGTAACTCTCCAGGTGCCTGGCTTCAAGCCTGGCTCCGAGCATAGGACTGTCGTTCTTGTCGTCCATCAAAATCGCGGGCGGCCTGGCGCAGACGATGGTGCATCCGATCCTGCCGGTGTTCGGCACCGAATTGGTTGTCCTCGGCAGCGCGCTGATCGTTGCCTGCCTGTTGCCCTTGCGGCGTTCGTTGCGATCCAGCGACCAGCCTTTGCGGCTTCTCCTGCCCACGGTGCCCACCGCCAACTGGCGGCATCTGGCCTGCGGCATCGCTACCTTCGGGCCGGGCATCACGGCAACCTCGTTCGTGCTGGCACTGGGACCATCGCGGCTGCTCGACGTGCGCAGTCCCATGATCGCCGGCGGCATGGCGTGCGCCATGTTCCTGACCGCCACGGGCGTGCAGTTCGCGGTGCGCCACTGGCCGATACGCTCGATCTTCCTGGGCAGCACCACGGCCACGGTACTGGCGATGGCGAGCCTAGGCCTCGCCGTGCATTCCTCGCTGGCTCCCATGCTGGTGGCGGCCGCGTTGCTGGCTGGTGCCGGACAGGGCCTGGGCCAATTAGGCGGCCTTACATTGATTGGTCTGCATGTTCCTGATGAGCGACGTGCTGAGGCCAATGCGGTACTGAATATCGGTGGCTACATCCCCGCGGGCCTGCTTCCGGTCGCGGCGGGCTTCTTGATCGACCGGCTCGGATTGGCAGGTGGTGCCACATTGTTCTCCGTCGTGCTGAGCCTAGTGGCAATTTTTGGCGGGTTGTTCGCCTTCAAAGCGCTAGCGCGGTCGGTAGATGGGAGAGAATGAAAAATGGAACTTCGGCATCCGCGACTTACTGGCTGTTGCCGAACGGATCTTCTTCCCAAGAAATGGTTCCAAGATGTGTGAGGATACGGTCGGTCGAGTTACTCCCAATCGTGCAGCGGCCCGTGATATTAAATCCGCTCTGTACACATCACCGAAACTTCGTATCTGAAATTATTCAATGGAGATAATCACCAGAAATATAAAAATAAATTATATGTTGGCTGAGAATTTTTAAAGATCCGTTGTATTGATTTGAATGAAATAACAATACGATGATACCGCACGCCGACATGAATCGATGCAAAAACAGGGAAGCCAGCGGTAAATCATACCGCTGGCTTCCAGGAATGCTATGTATGATATTGAAATCAGTCTGAGGAAGCCCCTTGGGCCGTTCTGTGTCTGGAATCAGCCATTTGTATCATCATCCAGAGTATGCCCAGGATAACGACAGCCGCGCCCACCCATGCAGTGCTCACAAGGCCGATAATCTCCAGGGTAACGCCGCCCAAAATCGAACCCAGGGCGATACCACCATTGAACCCGGCGATATTCAGACCAGCCGCCACTGCAGGCGCCTGTGGTGCGTAGTCATGAGACAGCCCGATCACCCGAGCCTGCAGTGCCGGGACTGCGGCATAGGTCAGCGCACCCAGCAAACCAATCAGAATTGCCATCAGCGCAAGCGAAGATGCCGATACCCACATTGCAAGCAACACCAGGGCCAGTCCAACCAATACCACCATCACCGCATGGTCTGCACCTTTGCGGTCGGTTAGGCGGCCACCCCAAATGTTGCCGATAGCCGCCATGACGCCATAGCCGAGCATAAGCAAGCTGCTGGTGCTTTCGGTAACCTGCGTGACCTGCAGGAGGATCGGTGAAATGTAGGTGTACAGCGCGAACGAACCGGCATACGCCAGAACAGTGATACCGGCGCCTGCCAACAGGCGCGGATTGAACATCGCCTTGAGTCCATCCATCGCGTTGGCCTGGGCCGAGGCGTCGTCGTGGTCGGTCGGCATCAAGATGAGCAACCCCAGGAAACCGATCGCACCACTGGCTGCCACCGCCATGAAAATCACTTGCCAGTTCAGGAGACTGCCAAGGTACGTTCCCAGCGGCACCCCAAGAGCCAGGGCGAGGGTCAACCCGCCGAATACCACAGCGACAGCAGCTCCTGCGCGATTGCGCCCAACCAGTTGAGTGGCAACACTGGACGCGACCGCAAGGAATACGCCATGGCCGAGTCCCGAAGCGAAGCGTGCCACCAACATCGGCATCAATGCGTCTGAGAGGCTCACCACCGCATTGCCAACGGTGAACAATCCCATGGCCACCAACAGCAGACGCTTACGAGGCCAGCGAGTTGCGAGAGCGGTCAGCCCTGGCGCACCGATCACCGCTCCCAGCGCATAGGCCGTCACCGCCGTTCCCACCTGACTGACGCTGGTGTGCAAATCCGCGGAAATGTTGGACACCAGGCCGATGGTGACAAACTCGGTGAAACCCAGTGCGAAGGCGCAGAGCGCGAAAACGTAGATAACAAAGGGCATACGCTCGTTCATGACTCACGCCCGCCCATCAGCACCGGATGCCAACAGAGGCAGCATCGCTTCGGCTACTCCTTTTGCCGACGCAGGATTCTGTCCAGTCACAAGCCTCTCGCTCACGACGACCTGAGACTCAAAGTTTGCTACCGGCAGATGGCTTGCCCCTCGGTCCCGGAGAACGTCGGCCAGTAAGAATGGCACGGTGTCGTACAAGCCGACTGCACGCTCCTCATCGTTGGTGAAGGCCGAAACCTCCTTGCCGGCGACTAAATAGCGACCATCAGAGAGCTTGATGTTCACCAATCCGGCCGGCCCGTGGCAAACCGCCGATACCACGCCACCATGCTCATAAATTCGTGCCGCGATGGCTGCCAGTTCAGCATTGTCGGGGAAGTCCCACATCGTCGCGTGACCGCCGGCATAGAAGATGGCGGCATAAACGTCGGGATCGATCTGGGTCGGTGCCAACGTGTTTTCTGTAGCGCCGCGGAGCGTCGCGTCATTCCAGAATTCAGCATTGATCGGATCATCCAGGTTCAGCCCATCGACATGGGTCTTGCCACCCTTTGGGCTTACGAAATCGACGGTAAAACCCGCCTCCACGAGAACTTTGTATGGATGGCTCACCTCCGACAGATAGAAGCCGCTGGGTGCGGCATCAGGTGCGCCTGCGAGACCTTTCCTGTCATGACTGGTCAACACAAAGAGTATGCGCTGTGACATTTCCTGGCTCCTTTGAAGATTTGAAAGTGCATATGGAATCCGCCCGCAGCTTTTAGACCGCACGGCTGGATGAGCATGTTCGGCAGTCATTCTGGATGATTTACTTTAACCTTCAAAGCGCCTAAAATTGACAAACACTTTCCCCAATAAGGCCCAAATCAATTGCGCAACGATGATCTTGCCGTCTTTCTGCATGTGGTTGACCGTCACAGCTTTTCAGCTGCGGCAAGGGATCTACAGATCGCGCCCAAAGCTGTCAGCAAGCAGATCGCCAGGCTGGAGAGTGCTCTCGGAACTACCTTGTTTGAACGGAACACCCGTAACTTACGTATCACCGACGAAGGGCGTGCCATCGCCGAAAGAGCGCGCGTAGCCCTGTCGGTCCTCGATGAAGTGAAAGAACTCGCAAGAGGCGGAAGTCAGGAACTGACTGGCAACATACGTCTGACCGCTCCAGCCCCGTTTGGGCGCAAGTTTGTTGCGCCTGCGATCACTGACTTTTGCCGACTACATCCCAGGGTCGGATTTGATCTGCGCCTCTCCGATCAGGTTCAGGATCTCTATAGCGGCGACCTGGATCTGGCGATACGCATGGGTGAACTGGCCGATTCAAGGCTTCTTGCTCGCAGGGTGGCGGAGAACCGGCGCATCCTCGTGGCCTCGCCGACCTTCATTGAAGCATATGGGAACCCCGCACGGCCGGAGGAACTGGAGCACCACAACTGCCTGGTGTTTGCCTATCCAGGATTGCTGCAAAACACATGGCCGCTTCAAAAGGGACGACGCGAGAAGTCCGTGCTGATCGGAGGCACGCTCTGCAGCGATAACGGGGACGTTCTGCATGAATGGTGCCTTGCCGGACTGGGAATCTCACTGCGTGAAACGTGGGACGTTCACGAAGAGCTACGCAACGGCCAGCTAGTGCGCATACTGCCCGAATGGGAGGGTGTAGCATCGAAAATCAGCCTTGTGCGAGCACGCAGGGAGCCCGTGCCGCACCGACTGACTGCATTCAGCGAATTCCTGCTCGAACGATGGCGGCAGGCGCCATGGGATGAAAGAGCATAAGACAAGGGAAATAACCCCATCTGCCCGTGCGAACGGTAGATTGCTCGACAACGTACCGGCGAACAATTGCTACAGCTCAGGACAATGATCCGTGACACCAGCTACCGACTCATGTTCGCATTGAAGTGGCTGGCTAGCACATTCAGGTTGTCAATTTGCCAACCTAATCGGTCAGCTTCATGCTTGGCTGCGCCGCTGGCCTTGACCGCTTCCATCGCGCTGTCTCGCAGCACGGTCATTTGCTTCCCGGTCTGCTCGCTGATGCTGGACTGTTCGATCATCGACGTATCGACATGTCCAGCCAGTTCATTGATGCGGTTCACAGATTCCAGAATCACACCGAATGCACGATCCGTCTCCCCGGCGAGACCAACGGTCCGCTGCGACACTTCGACCCCGTTCTCAATGGCTGCTACGCACGCTTGTGTATCTTCTTCGAGGCCCAGGATAATTTCACGAATATCCCGCGTTGATTGTTGGGTACGCTGTGCCAGATTTCGTACCTCGTCGGCCACCACGGCGAAACCGCGTCCCGCTTCACCAGCGCGTGCGGCTTCTATGGCTGCATTCAGGGCCAGAAGGTTGATCTGGTCAGCGACGGCAGTGATCACATCGACTACCTTGCCGATGTCTGTATTGCGCTCAGCCAGTGCCGATACCGTGGCCCGGGTGTCCTCCAGGGAGAGTGCGAGTTGATTGATCGACCCAACCATATGCTCCAATTGTTCCCGACCTTGTACCGTTGCGTCGCGCGAAGCGTTTGAGGCATCCGCCGTGCGCGCCGATGCCTCCGCGACATGGGTCTGGCTATCGAGCATCCTGGTCATGGCACTGGATATCTCCTCGACATGCTTGCCTTGCCCCTCGATCGCCTGGTTCGACTGATCGATGAAATCGTCGCTGCGTCTCTTGGATCGCTCAAGGTAGTGGCAGGTGTTTTCAAGGCGGGCAATAACCGCACTCATTTCGGACATCCGCGTGAGTTGCGCGTGCTGTATGCCACCAAACTCGTCTCTGCGGCCGCTGTACAGATAGGACATTGCCGGACTGCCGATAGCCTGCCGCGCTTCCTTCACCAAACGTCTGAAAGGCCGCATCAACACCAACTGCGTCCCGATCGCCAGCGCGGTAATCAAGCCGGCGACAAAGGCCATCGACAAATCCTGTCGACTGATCGCCAGGCCAGTCAACAGCAGCGCCGGCAGCCCGGCAACCAGCATTTGCTTCGAGCCCCAGGACAATCTGATCCAGTCTCTCAGGGGAGGCCGCTGACCCGATCGCCAGCGACGATACTCGTGCTCGGCGCGGGCCTTGGCCCCGGCATCGGGCAAGGTCCGTACCGACTGATACTCGATGACCTCGCCATCCCTCATGATGGGCGTGACATAGGCGTCCACCCAGTAGTAGTCGCCATTCTTGCAGCGATTCTTGACCAATCCCTTCCATGACCGGCCGGACTTGATGGTCTGCCACATATCGGCAAAAGCGGCAGCCGGCATATCGGGGTGGCGGATGATGTTGTGATGCTGCCCGACCAGCTCATTTCTGGTGAAGCCTGAGACACTCACGAAGTCGTCATTGACGAAAGTGATATCTCCCTGCAGGTCGGTGGTCGTGATCAGCCGCACGTCACTCGAATAGGTGACCTCACGGTCGGTTACTGGCTGGTTGTTCCGCATGCATCGGCCCCATGAACACCCGAGGCTGGCCTCGAAGGGCGCCGCACTGGATGTCCAGAAAAAAGAGTTCAAGAACGGGCGAACCGAACAACGGAACCGCCCAATTTCATCGCCAAAATGCGCCGAGTGACCGCTGCGTGGAGTGACACTGGCAGGCAGTTACCGCTGTAGAGCGGCCGGTACGGGATGGTTGGCAACGATGTGCGGGCCACTACGCGCGGCCTCTTGTCATTGTTCGTGGTGATCCTGCTGTCGGCATACGGATCGCCAATTGAGTTGCGGCGAAATTTACCTGTTTTTTGGTGCGTTAATCAAGCTCGGGATGGAGTACGCCCTTCCGCATCCCGTAGGAGAAACCAGCCAAATGCGCATCCATTGATCACCTTCTTCGAGCATCACCGAGCAAGGGAGCAGGTCTCCGAGCTGGATCGCCTCCAGCGCACCTTCTGGAACATTCCCATATCCGAGTAATGAAGGTGCGTGCCTACGTCGAGGCGTGGCTCCTACCTATGTCGCCAGTTTAACGATCACATGCCATCAAGGCCGCAGAAATTGAACCTCAGGAATTTTCTGGCCACTCTTCAATAAGTCGTTGTGAATATTTATCCGAAAACATACTCTCTGAGTACACTTTAATAACAATTGCCATCAACGAAAATCCAGAAGACAACACCAACCGAGAAAAAGCTGTTTTTTCTCAAACTCTCGATGCGGACAAAATAAAAACAATCGATGATAAGAAAAAAATATCTGATGAAATTCAGAAAATGCCAGACCTTGCATACCTTGGAGCAGGTCTACAGCCATATGAAGGACCGTATTCCGTCCTCTGAACTGGGTGAATTTGAAGGGGCATGCGACCATCGCCGCGCGGAAATCACCCACGGTCAACTATGGGACAAAGTACCTGCATCAGCCTGGAAGAACGTCGAATAGATGAGACGACGCCTTCTGTCAGGAGAAGCGCACGAGATGGCGAGCATCAAACCCGACCGTCATGGTCCCCGCTCACCATGACACCTGCTCGAACAAGCTTCAGGCATTTCTCCGTCTCTTCCATAAGGAAAGCCGCGCTGCATTCCAGCGCATCTGCAACATTCAGGATGACCGCGAGCGTGGGCATGTGCTCACCCCGCTCGATCCGGCCCATGTGAGCTCGCTCAACTCCGGCCAAGTTAGCCAGTGCTTCCTGTGCCGTTCCACGCTCCGTCCTCAACGCCTTTACCGCCATGCCAAAAGCCTTGGCCGGCTCCTCCTCAAAACGTTTACTGCCTGTAGGCCGGCCTCGCCTCATCTCACGCTTTTGCATCTACAAAAGCGTGAGATAAGAGCACAAATTAAACCACGTTTAATTAAACGCGAACTGCTATTATCTGGCATTGTTTACTGCATCCTTCTTGACAGGAGAGCCAGCCATGCACAGCCAGCACGCCCCTGAATCCGTACGGATCGCCGTCTCCTTTGGAGCCTTCAACGCTACGCTGACGGCACTGTTGGCAAAGCAGCGCGCAGAGGAGCCCGGCACCGCGATATGTCTCACGGAGGCTTCGTTTTCCGAGCAGGTTCGGGGGGTGAAGGAAGGCCGTTACGATCTTGGGTTTGCCGTCGCACCGCCCGCTGAAGCCGGGCTGCAAAGCGAGGTGCTGTGGCATGATGAGATTGCCGTGGCGGTTCCCGCGCTCTCACCGCTACTGGAGTTTGCGGAAATTACACTGAAGAAGGCCGTGCAGTATCCCGTGGTGCTTTGGTCAGCAGAGCACTGTGAACCCCTTAGCGGTCAGGTCATGCAATTGTTGAACTCGGTATCGTCGAAACTCAACGTGGCTAATCACGCGAAGTCGTTCGAGCTGATGGCCGTTCTGGTCGCTGCGGGCTACGGAATCGGCTTCGCGGGAAAGTCACGCATCGATACCGCGCGAAAGCTAGGCATCGTTATGCGACCCCTGGCGGGGTCGCATAACGATCTGAGCACGTATCTGCTGCGCGCTCACAACGCACCGTCTTCGTTCACCGAACGACTGATCCAGCGAGCACGCAAGCTCAACCAGTCTGTGTTACCCGATTGACAGCCGCAAGATCCCATACAACGCCCCCCTCGAATAGCAGCCAGCATCGCGCTGGAGATGCGGGCGATGCTGCTGCAGGTGTCCTACAGCATCCGTTCGGAATGGCAGTTGATGGAGCAGGTGCAGTACAACCTGCTGTACCGCAAGGGCAACACGGCCAGCGAACTGCGCTACCTCGGGCACACGCTGAGCGATAACCTGCACGGACTGATTGATAATGGGCGGGCGCGCTGATGGCTACGCCGAACGAGAGGAGGCCAAGGCGATGCCCTGCAAGCGGCCGATCTGGAAGCGGAGGTGACGGCAGGTGCAGACAAGGGTACGACGCGGCCGAGCTCATTGAGGCGCTGCAAGAGATGGGCGTGACACCGCACGTGGCGCAGAACACGTCAGAGCGTCGCTCTGCGGTTGCGGACGAGATCGCGGCCAGCGATGGCTACACAGTTTCACAACGCAAGCGCAAGCTGATCGAGCTGGGGTTCGGCTAGGCCAAGCTGATCGGCAACGTCCGACAAGTGATGGTGCGCGGGCTGGAAAGGTGGATCAGATGTTCGTGTTGAACATGGCGGCCGACAACCTGGTGCGGATGTGAACCTTGGGACAGGTGTGTCTGCAATCGGGGGAAATGGCATGAACGGGCCTCTGGAGAGGCAGATACGGCGCTGTGCAAGCACTGGAATGCCGAATTCAGACGAACGATCAACATCCACGCTACTTGCTCACGCTGTCGCCAAAGACGGCTTTGTGGTACTCGATATTTCAGTAGCCTGCTAAGCGTTGCAAACAGAGTCATTCCTTCACGCCTCATCTCGAACTAAGAAAGCATAACTTTGGGCGGTGCTCGCACCTGTGCCTTGTCGTTGGCCTGGCCGCAAAAATCAAACAGCACAGGCTTCCCAGTTGTTTCGTAACTGCGCACAGTTCGGATGTGCCGACGACAAGTGTTCCAGTCACCTTGTTTTCCTGTTTGGCGAGTGACTGGCGTTCGCGCTTTGAGCCAGTGCTCTTTTCAAGGCATCGGCCAGCGATGTGGTGGGGTGTCCGGTCAGCGCGCTGATCTGACGACGATCATCGAACAGACCGCCCCTGGAAGCACCGACGTCGGAATCAGCCAGTATTTGCGCATACCCTTCCGGCAAGCCGGCAGCCGTGAGCGCAGTGGCAAACTCGGTCTGCGGCAAATCCTGGTAATGTAGGTGGGCACCGCTCTGACGATTCACTTCAGCCACCAATTCGGAGAGGGTGTAGGCCGTATCCCCGGCCAGTTCGAACACGGCATTGCCCTTAACCGGGCGGGTCAGCACGGCCGCAGCCGCAGCCGCATAGTCCTTACGGGTGGCAGAGGCGATGCGCCCTTCGCCGGCCGAGCCGATAAAGGCACCCGCCTGCAACGCAGCCGGCACACTCAGCAAGTAGTTCTCCGTATACCAGCCATTGCGCAACAAGACGTAGGGCAAACCAGAGGCCAGGATCAATGCTTCGGTCTGACGGTGTTCCTGGGCCAGCAGCAGCGGGGAACGGTCAGCGTGCAGGATGCTCGTGTAGAGGAGTTGTTCAATGCCTTCGGCGCGAGCGGCCTCGATCACGGCGCGATGCTGGGTGGTGCGCTGGCCGACCTCGCTGGACGAAATCAGCAACACGCGCCGCGCACCGGCGATGGCCGTGCGCAGGGTGTCCGGACGGGCGTAATCGGCTTCGCGCACGATCACCCCCTGATCGGCCAGATCGCCGGCCTTATCGGGACTGCGCACGGCGGCCACGATGCCGCCAGCGGGTACGCCCAGGCTCAATAGTTGTTCGATAACAAGACGGCCGAGCTGGCCGGTGGCACCGGTAATGACGACCATGGTCGAGCTTCGTTCTGGTAGCGAAGGAATGAAATATAATCCCGTTGATCTGAACTTATAATGCCATTAGATTCACAAATCATGTCCATACGTTCAGTTTTGGATCATAATTCATGTCAACCGACCTTTTGACCGACTTACTGCGGCACAACGGCTGGTCTTCACGCAAGCTCGCATTGAGTTTCATGCAGCCAGACCTGGCGCTGCAGTTTCCCTGCGAACGAAGCGTTGGCATCCACGTCGTGCTGCGCGGGCCTGTGTACCTGCACGCCAGCTGTCAAGCGTCGTCATTGGCCCTGGCGCGTGGCGATATCGTGGTGATGGCACGGGGCACTTCCCACGTCATCAGTTTGTCGGCAGAGTTGGCCGGACAGCATCAGATCTATCTGGATATTCGCGAGGCGACGGAACTCCCCTCTCCCGAGCAGTCCGCACATGTGCTCAGTGGGGTCTATCAGTTCTGGCACACGCCGCTGCACCAGTTTTTCGCCGAGATGCCCCCATGGTACGTGCTGCGCGCGGAGGACATGCCACGCCTGAGCCCGTTGACCATGGCCTGCGGGATGCTGGCCCAGGAACTACGCAACAGCGAGCCCGGCCGCGGGATCGTCATCAATGGCTTGCTGGACGTGGTGTTCGCTTACGTAATGCGGGAGGTGGTTACCCGCCAGGCGATCGAGCAACCCGGCTGGTGCCAGGGCGCAAGCGATCCGCAGATTGGCAAAGTGATGGCGCTGATGCAGAAAGAGATGGCCAGTGCCTGGACACTTGATGGACTGGCAAAGCGGGCAGGTTTGTCACGCACGGCATTGGCCGAACGCTTCCGCATCGCTACGGGGGATACCCCACTCAATTACCTCCGTACTTTGAGGATGCAACATGCGATGCAGTTGCTGGCCGGATCCCGGCAATCGCTGGAAGTTGTTGCTGCTGCCGTCGGTTATCAGGATGCCTTCGGGTTTTCCAAAGTATTCAAGCGCACAACCGGCATGTCGCCCCGCGCGTTTCGTCAACAGGATGCCGCTGAACGTGCGTCGCCGGGCAGATTCCGTCCTGACTGGACAGTCGACTGCGACCCTGGCCAGGACCGGTAGCTTTCTCGCAACTCGCCAGGCAAGAGTGAACCGAAGCAAAAACCAAAAGGGGAAATCTGAAAATGATGAGCAATACTGGTAAGGATGTTCATGAGCAACCTGCTAAAGGGGGTCCGCGCATTGCGATCGCCGGTGCAAGCGGTCGTGTCGGCGCTGCGCTGGTTTCAAGCCTGCTCAGTGATCCGGTGGACATCGTGGCGCTGACCCGGAATCCGGATGCCGGGCGTGTGCCACCTGACGTGCCTTTGGCAACGGTCAATTTCGAAAAGCCATCGTCGTTGCTGGATGCGCTGCGCGGTACGGACAAGCTGTTCCTGGCGCATGGCACTTCTGCGCAGCAGGTCGTCAACGAGATTGCCCTGATAGATGCGGCAGTCGCCGCCGGGGTCGCCCACATCGTCAAGCTGTCCGTGATGGGCCCCGCATCGAAGCTACACCCCTTCGACTGGCACATGGAGATAGAGGCGCACCTTGCTCGCCAGGACATCGGCTACACCCTCCTGCGCCCATCTTCCTTCGTCGATATTTTGGCGCGTGCTGGAGCACCGGTTGCTCAGGGAACCTGGGGTGGCGCTGCCGGAAACGGGCGCGTCAATCTGATCGACACGCGCGATGTCGCTGATGCAGCGCGCGTCGCACTACTTGATGCGGCTCATACCGGCTCCCAGCGAGCCTACCATCTGACGGGCCCGTCCACGGTCAGCATGGAGGACGTTGCCGGGGAACTCTCACGGCTTCTGGGCAAAACCATAACTTACCAGCATCGCACCCCGGATGAGCAGCGCGAAGTGTTGATCGGTTCGGGTTCCAGTGATTTAGTGGCTGACCTTCTGCTCGGGATCGACCGTTTGTTCAGGGAATCCGTCCTTGCCGAAACGACAGCGACTTTTGCCGAGCTGACCGGCAAGGCGCCGCGGTCGGTCGCGGCATGGCTGAGCGAGAACATCTCGGCTTTTCAAAAGCGCTGATTTCCAGGCGTTCAGAAGTCCGACAAGAGGCATCCTTAAGGATATTCTCCGGGACCGGCTGGTCCGGTCCCGGAGAATATCAAGGGCGGCTGCCCGTTCGTTCCCGAACGACAATCGAAGGCCCGCGTAGCCCGCCAAACGTGGTACCCGACCCCTTGCAGGGCGTCGGTCACGCTGGGCGGCTCGTCGCAACTTGGTATCGGCGCCCTTTGATGACTGCGCGCATGGAGCGAGATCAACATCAGGCCGTAGCGGATGGCCCACTGTAGATGACCTCCGTGTCGGTGACGGTGCCTTCGTGCATCTTCACGAACTCGGCCGCGATCACGTCAGGATCAAGGGCGCTTCCCCGTGCCGTTGGGCCGTCTACCGTGAGGAGGCCGACACGCACGCCGCTCCCGGCAAGATCCTCGGCCAAAGTCAGGGCCAACGAGCGCATCGCAGACTTGCCGGCGCTTAACGTGCCGAAGCCGTTGCCCATCGGATGGAGCGGCATCGAATTCCCGGTAAAGAGCAACGAGCCTTCCCCTGCCGCCACCAGCGCGGGTGCGAAGTGATAGGCCAGATGCTGCGCCGCAGCAGCGTTCACCAGCAGGCTTCGCGCGAATCCCGCCGGGGAGACTCTGTGTGTCGGCCCCGCCGGCTGAGACGTGAATGCGTTGAACAACACGACACTCGGGTCGCCCCCCGCCCACCTGCGGATCTCGGGTACGACGGCGTCAATCGATTCGCCGTCTCCGCCATCGGCCACAAACCCCTTCGCGGTCGCCCCGGCTGCCTCGAACTGCGCGACAACCCGCTCAAGCTTCGAGCTGGTCCGGGCGACGAGCGCAAGCCGGTAGCCCAGTGCCGCGAACTCGCGGGCGGCAGCTATGCCGATGCCGGGGCCCACGCCAAAGATGACGGCGGTTTTGCTGAGTGACATGGAAATGACCTCCTTTGCTTTGATCTTTTTCGAAACGGACACATATGGAGCGACACCACCATCAGCGTTCGGCTGGCATTCGTCGGACTGGACGGTGGACTTTCAAATAATCCAGACGCCCTCCTGCGCGCAAATCCAGTTTGGATGCGATCCTCTGCGCTGTGTGTGGTGGAAACCAACTGCCCAGAAGCTCTTTGTTCAAATGCGCCAGAAATAGCCTCTCGGGCGGGACGGGAAACACCCGCCCAGTCACGAGATCAGAATTCATTATCTTCCCGTTCACGCGTGGCGGGTTGCGGAACGTCGCCTCCGTGGCAGCCACATCCCGGCGGTTCCAAGAGCTCTGATATTCGAGCGCTCAGAAGCCCGACCAGAGGCTTGCCCCCGAAACCGGGTGACCCGGTCCAGAGGCACTTACTTAAAGCTGATATCAGACTGCCCCGTTGAGGCCCACGATGGCTTTGGTTTCAAGGAAGTCAGCAATAGCCATCGGCCCCCACTCGCGGCCGTTGCCGGACTGCTTGTACCCGCCGAAGGGCGCGGCCAGATCGAGACTGGCGTTGTTCAGGAGCACCTGACCGGCCCGCAGGCGACGTGCCGTCGCCTCAGCCGCTCCTCGTTCGCCCTGTACGTAGGCAGCAAGACCGTAGACCGTGTCATTGGCAATCCTCACGGCTTCTTCTTCGTCGGAATAAGCAATGATGACCAGAACAGGGCCGAAAATCTCTTCCCGGGCAATGGTCATGTCGTTGCGCACGTCGGCGAAGACCGTCGGCCGGAGGTAGAAGCCTGTTTCAAGTCCGTCAGGGCGGCCGAGCCCGCCAGCAACGAGCGTGGCCCCTTCATCGATGCCGGTCTGGATCAGGCCCTGGATCTTGTTCCACTGCGCCTCGGAAGCCACTGGCCCCATCTTCGCATTGGATGAAGGATGTCCGACCGACCAGGTCTCGGCGGCTGCCCGGGCATAACCGATCGCTTCTGCGATCTGATCGACATGGACAAGCATGCGCGATGGGGCGTTACAAGACTGGCCGCAATTCAGCATGATCTGCGCCACACCGCCCTCGACAGCCGATGCCAGATCGGCGCTGGGCAGGATGATATTTGGCGATTTCCCCCCCAGTTCCTGATGCACCCGCTTGACCGTACCCGCAGCGCTGCGCGCGACCTGAACACCTGCGGCCGTCGAACCGGTAAACGACACGAGATCGACGTCGGGATGGGTCGTCAGCGCATTGCCGACACCCGGGCCATTACCATGAACAAGGTTGAATACTCCCTTGGGGACACCGGCCTCGTCCAGGATCTCGGCGAAGACCGTCGCGGAAAATGGCGCAATTTCGGATGGTTTGAGGATCATGGTACATCCTGCGGCGAGCGCCGGGGCGACCTTTGCGGCGATCTGCATCAACGGCCAGTTCCACGGCGTGATCAGGGCGCAGACGCCGACCGCCTCGCGCACCACTTTTGTCGCACCCAGTGGCTCATCGAAACGGTAGTCAGCCAGAGCGGCACGTGCGATTTGAAAATGAGTGACACCAACCGTCGCCTGCAGCTGTTCGGCCAGCCACTGCGGCGCACCCATTTCTTCGGTGATCGCGAGAGCAACATCACCCATTCTCTTTTCATACGCGGCAATGATGCGGTCAAAAAGGGCGATACGTTCCGCGACCGACGTCTGCGAGTAGGTCCCGAACGCTTTCCGCGCCGCTGAGACGGCCTTGTCCACGTCGCTGGCATCGCCAAGAGCGACCTGGCCAACGACGGTCTCGTCCGCCGGGTTGATGACGTCGAGTACCGAGTCGCTGGCAGGCTGCACCCAGGATCCATCGATATAAAACTGAAGATTGTTTCTCATAAAATAACCCATTCATTAGCTGGAAGAACCATTAGTATATTTTTTAAACCTGGAGTCAATAAGGTACTTTAAGTCGCTCTGGTAGGGCTTGGGATACCAGGCATGTATGCGCGCCATCGGGGTAATCATTCGGCCAGCCGGACTTCTTGCCGAAGCAGGGGCAATATCGTCAGCTTCGCGCCACTCTGCCGTACCGACTGGTCAGCCTTGTAAAAAACAGTGTGGCGGGTTGGTGACGGACCGATCCCTGGATACGCCTTCGCATCGAAATCCATTCCACAAAAAAGCCGTGCCCGACGGGCACGGCGCACTGAGGAGCAAGGCGATTCAGAACAAGGCCGGAACTCCACGTCGATCACGATTGACTAGGCCAGTGGCGGGTAGTCTGTGTAGCCTCCTTCTGAACCGCTGTAATAAGTAGAAGCATCCGCGGTAGCCAGCGGAGCGTCCAGGCGGAAGCGTTCCGGCAGGTCCGGATTGCTGATAAACAGCGTGCCGAATGTAATTGCATCGGCCGCGCCGGTTTGCAGGGCATGTTCTGCAGACTTGCGGTCATAGCCAACATTCAGAACGAAAATCCCCGAGAATCGCTGGCGAGCCCCGGGCGCAAGAGGCTTAACGCCTTCCGGCAGGACCGCCGGCTCCATGAAATGCAGAATGCCAACGTTTTTCTTCTCCAGCGCTTCCACCGCGTACATGTAGGTCTGCTCCAGATTAGAGTCCCCCATATCGTTGTAGGGAATGCGCGGCGACAACCTGACCGAGACACGGGCCGGGCCGAAGACTTTTATCGCAGCATCGGTGGCTTCAAGCAGGAACCGCGCCCGCTTTTCTGTGGTGCCGCCATATTCGTCATTTCGCTTGTTCGGACCATCTTCGAGAAATTGCGCAGGCAGGTAGCCATTGGCACCGTGCACCTCGACACCGTCAAAACCTGCATCCTTCGCAGCCTGTGCGGCTTTTCCATAATCTGCGATGGTGGACTTGATTTCATCGATCGTCATTTCACGCGGCGTCACAGACGGCTTGACGCCTTCCGGCGTGAACGCCTGGCTGTTGAAGGGA
This sequence comes from Pseudomonas imperatae, assembly GCF_057128625.1. NCBI lineage: Bacteria > Pseudomonadati > Pseudomonadota > Gammaproteobacteria > Pseudomonadales > Pseudomonadaceae > Pseudomonas > Pseudomonas imperatae. The sequence continues at coordinate 220,666 of NZ_JBSKHP010000004.1, forward strand.
ACCGCCGATGGCGCGACCGGTAGTTCTCCACCATGAAAATCAGGGTGAGATGCCCGGCCGGTATGCCAGAGCTGAGCGAAAATAAGACCGCCCGCTTCATGAACCGCCTGGGTGACCTTCTTCCAGCCCGCAATCTGCTCGGGCGTGTAAATGCCCGGGGTATTTGTCCAGCCGACCGCCTGGGCGCTGATCTGGGTGCCTTCCGTGAAAATCAGCCCCGCCGATGCGCGCTGCACGTAATACGATGCAGTCAGTTCGTTGGCCACCTGATCCCTGGATCGGCCTCTGGTCATCGGCGCCATGAATACCCGATTCTTAAAGGTGAGCTCTTTGTTGCTCAGGGGAGTCAGCAGTTTTAAATTTTCCATATTTTCCTCAGATATTGAATTTAATGGGCGTCCGCCCGCGCTCAATGATTAGTCAGGCACGGCTTGACCAAAGAAGGACTTCCTGCCGAATGACTATTTGCGGGTTGCAACTCGCCGGTAAGCGTGACGAACGAATCTGACGGCCCGGACCGCTCGCCTCAGTGAGGACAGATCAGACGGTATCAAAAATAAACCTAGTGTCAATCAGGCACCTCCTGTAACCCTGGTAGGCCTGAAGAAACCTGGTATCCCGTAATAGCCGTCGCTGTCTGGAGTTGCCCCTTAAAAACCGGGCAAGATCAGGTTTCTGTTGACGGTTTAAGAACTCACGAGGCGACCGATACACCAATGCCTTATGCGGGGTGAAGAGCACTCTAATGTTCGGACCATGAGGGCAGTTGCGCGATAACGATTATGACGTCGGGTAATTAGTTCACCGAGACGTTATCGCGCTTGAAGGTTTTAACGAGGGCCTCGGCCATACCGATGTCGACGAGCAATGCTTTGGTATCCTGTGCGATAAAGCAGGAGCCGTTGTCCGCCAGCCATTCAAGCAACTCTGGAAGGGTGTTGATGCAACCGAAGCGATTCTCAACAGCCGTGATGACAAGGTCTTGGATGACCTCACTCTTGGTGCCCTCGGTTGTCGTGACATGTTCGATGGCTTCGCGATCGCAGAAATCGAGGACAAGGCAATGCCAACCTTCTCCTTGTTGTCGCAGCCGATCTCCACCCCAGCACAAACTGGATTGCTCGAAGGCGACACGTCCATCATGGCGACCGGTGTCGATTGCACCGGTGTGGCGCTGAAGAAGCATCCCGTGAACCTTCATCACCCGCGCCGACAGTAGACGCGCCTGGCGTTTTGCCATGGGCGGCGGTGTACCCCATCACCCCGTTCCACAGGCATGTGGCGGTTGGCATTCGGCTACCGATACACGATCGACCGATGACGCGTTCATGCCATCGAGTGGAGCAACCTGCCCTGCGCACTTGCCGCCTGGCTTGCAGCAGCGTCGAACCTCTGCCGTGCAGCATCGACCTCCGGCAGCTTCGTGAGCGTCCATTCGTGCAGCGCCTGAAAAGGCTGTTGCAAAGTGCGACCCAGCGGAGTGATCTGATAATGCACCGCGACCGGAGAAAGCGAGATCACCTCGCGCGCGATCAGGCCGTTGCGCTCCAGCCGGCGCAGGCATTGAGTAAGCGCTTTTTGGGTGACGCCTTCCAGGCGACGACGGATCGCATTGAATCGGTGTGGACCGTCATCAAGCACGGCCAACACCATCATCGACCATTTATCAGCGATCTGGTCGAACAAGGCCCGGCTGGGGCAGTCGGACGAGAAGCAGAGCGGTTCAATTTTAAGCATGACGGCTTCCTTTTAAGTACCAGAATCAATGAATCGTTGAAATCGGGCATATTTACCTGGGGGATGACATCCGAATTCACTGATTCAGTGGATTTGGCGGGCCTGAGTACCTGATTGACGTCAAGTTTATAAGTTATACTTACATTGTCAATCAGATACCCCGAATGCCAGCTCTTAAGCGCCCCGCACTTGACATAGAGTAAGATTCAGTTCTACAGGCTGGAGCAGCAGTTCGTGGATGCGGCTATGCGCTCCGGTTTTCAGGGGCAGCCTCACTGTCCGCTTCGGACGATGAATCAGGCTCGCTACAGTTGCCCGCTTACCGCCGCGCCGATCTCGCTGATCAGATCCTGCTTCCTGAGCCGCTCATGCCACACCCGGATCGTGTTGACGTTGGGCACCTTGCCGCGGTGCTTCACTCCGGGAAAGCGCTGGAAGCTGTACGGGCCAGCACCGGATACTCCAGTGCCTCGTTGGACAGGTTGTCCAACTGCTGCTGCAATAGCAGCCGATCATCAACCCCGTCGGCCACGCCGGGCGACCTCCCTTGGGGTCGATGCCCAGGCGAAGTCGATGTGCCGTGACAGCAGTTCCAGCGGATCGCTCAAGTGCTGGCGCCTGACCTCGCGCTCGGCTCCGGCAAACAGACTGATCATCGGCACCGCCCCTGGATGGCAATGGAATCATGATGCCAGGAATCGGGGTTTTTAGAGGCACTTTTAAGATCCAGAGACCCCATAGCGCTTCTTACGAACTGACTTGTCGACCTGAGCATTTTCAATCCGAATACCTGTCCCTGCTATCTATCCAGCACCACGACTCTGACTCGGGACAAATTTTGCACTGCGGCAACGTCATTATCAGCAATACCAGCACGATTTGTGATCACTCTAAGCACTGGATAATAGGTACCCGATTTTGAAAACGTTAAGCTCTTTTCGACAATGACGCTCCCGTCCACAGCCGTCTTGAAGGGAACCACTACAAAGTGGTCATCGCCAGAACCGCTCAGCTCAATCCTGACCACATTTCCCGCTCCCGGCGGACACTCAACCCTTGCATTCAATTTAACGGCTTCGAGTATGTCTACGGTGGCTTTCTCCTCACCTTCTACGCTCAATTGAACCACCGGTTGAATTCCATGACGTTCGGTTGCCTTTGCAGCGACGCTGACCTGACCGTCGGCAATGTCATAATTCGTCGACGGTGACGGCTCGATTCCCTGCTCAACCCATGCACTGAGATCACGCAACGACTGCTCCAGGATCCCAACATAGCTAACCAGACGGATCTGTTTTGTGTCGGTTTTCCCGGACACGATTACGCTTCCGTCATGGTGATCTGCATTTTGGTTAAACCAGACCCGGAAGCGGTCATTATAGGTCCTGCCCAGCCGAGCTTTAACCCGGGCGGCGTACCAATCTGCGTCCCAGGGAAAAGCATCAACATCCAACAGATTGCCGAGAAGAATCATTTTGCCCGTATACACCCCGGTGAATACGCCTCCCCCCGATGCACCACGTGCGATCACTGGACCAATCTCCGGGCGCTGAGGAAATTTGGGGTGGCCCTCAGCACTGACAAACTGATCCCAAACTTTTATTCCGGGCTCATGGGGTACCTGGTAGCGGTGATACACGGCGAGGGCAAGCGCCCAGCGATTGTCGATTCGAACCGTGGCCGCCTTCTTGCTCATCGCCTCGATGTCAAGGTTCTGCCCGTCATCAAGTTTTAGAGTTTTTTCTGCGATATTCAGATTTCCAGAAACGACGGCGAGCGGTCGCTGATTAGCATCGAGGAGGGTAAACTCCCATTCAGGCGGATAGCCCCCCTCTGGAATGTCCTCAAGCCGGAGGAGATTTGGCGTTTGCTTGTCCAGGATGAATCCGGTGCGTATATCCACAACCGCCGCACGAAAAAGGTTACCCAGAGCTGACTTCTCAGTCCCCAGATATCCTGGCTTACTCCAGAAGTCCGCCGCGTATTCAGGATCAAATTGCCTGACGGTCTCGCGAAATCCCATCAACCCTTTTTCGTCCCCAAGGCCAAGCAAATACTTCGGATCTGCCCAGCCCTCCAGAGGAACCCCCATCGAAGTCACCTCCCGGAGCACGCTCGACTCCGTCGGGTTGAGTAACAAATAAGGATCACCGGAGCCGCCAGGTCTCATTGCATCCGCAATCAGCTCCGCCTTACCCATCAGGACTACTCGTGCGAAGACACGAACGAAGAAGTTAGTAGGGATAGATGTCGGCGTCCCTATGACATAGGGCACAGCCCCATCCCATACACCATCACTGTTTTCAATAGCCGCAATGGTTTGATATGAACCACCGCTTCCCCCATATACGTAGCCATAGATGTGCTCATCACCTAATCCGTAGTACTCACGAGCAACCTGACGAGAAAACTTCGCGGCCGCAGCATCAGCCCTGTACCCCGAGCTTTGTCCTGTTCTCACAGTGTAAGCACCGCTTTCGGAACCAAATTTTAGAGTATGGTCAGTGGCCTCACCATCAGTAAACGGATACGTGTTATGAAAGAATCGTCCGCGCCATTGTGATTTTGGCGGATAGTAAAAATTAAACGTAACAGGTGTGCCATCAAAATGCCCTGACACCTTGTGCAATACCATTGGATGCGAGATGTTTTGCACTGAGTCGATCACCGGTTTGCTAAACACAGGATCAACGCAAGCTGATGTCACTTCGATGGGTTTGTCCGGTAGCGGAGGTCGACACAGGATCTGTTCTACATCGGTATCAGAACCCAACGCTTGCCCTGAGATTCCAAGGGTTGTGAAAATGAATGCCACGTTAAGTAGCCACTTAAATCGTGGAAAGTCGGACTTATGATTACCCAATAATGCTTCACTTAATGGCTGCAATGTTTTTTCCTGTTAATCATGAGGACTGGCCATTAGAGTTACCCGCTTGCGGCCACGAGTGGCATACCGACATCAGCGTATATCCCCGCGACGATATTTTCTATACCGTCAGGCCATGAATGGATAGCCGCTGGCCTGGGATAACAACGGATCAGGGGAAAGCCAGTACGACGCGAGTTCAGCGATCTGCTTTTACGCATACGCACGACGCTCGCCCGGAATATCCTGGGGGCGCTCAAGCCAGGCGTCCTGTACTCGCCCTCATCGCTGGGATATCGGCAGAGATCAGGTCATCCGCCAGGCTCGCCTGCCCAGGACTCATTTTGTCGATGCCGACTCAAACAGATAAGTCACTCAGGCCTCCAGTTAAATCGAGTGAAAGATATATTCAGTCTGTGCGCGAACATCCATTTCAACACCTGACCCACGGACACGAGTGTGGAGGTCAGCATCCTCGACACGTACTTTCCAAAACACATTTTCCGGTACATCGCTTCCAGAGCGAACGCGGCTAATGGCCTGCTGCAGTTGCACACTGTCGGTAAGATAAACAGCCAGCGCATTGCCTTTCCAGGCGGCAACATTCATGCCCATCGCCGCGCAAACTAACACTTTAGCCTTTGCGTCGTCGCGATCAGCCTGCCGGGAGCGCTGAATCTGATCCTCCAGGACCGGAGCGACTATACGGTCAGAACACAATACCTCTCCCGCCTCCCAGACTTCTGGCGGGCAAACCTTTTCTTCAGGACGGACGGTTAGAAATGGATTGATTTCCATCGGATAGATTCGACAGACCAGCGGTCGATCTTCATAAATATTACAGCGGTTATCCTCCCCTAAACTTGGACACTGCGTCAGTGCATTACCAGCAAAAATGGCTATTAGTTGAATACGTGCCTCTCCACTGGTGACTTCTACTGCGCGTCGCACACTGTGGCGGTAGTGATCCAGCAATGGAAAGACTGACGTGTCGAAAGCTTCAAGTATGACTGCGATGCTACCTCCGCGACTTATCCATTCCTCAGTCTCTTGTAACGTCAGGGGGATAAGACGCCCTTTACAACAAGTTCCGCACCCATTGCAGGCAAACCGCGTAATGTTGTTTCTTATGAGCGCCGCTGATTGGTTTACAGGTGTCATGATCAGCCCTCTTCCGCAGCCCCAAATTTAAGGCAGAGGCGATAGGTAAAAGAATCGATGATACACACCGTACACGCGGTTTCAACCAGGCACCAAACCCCTACCAGGTATACATAAATACACCTAGCCATGAGCGACCGTCACCACTTGCCAGATCAGCACCTCATTTACGGTGTAGTCCTGCAAATAACGGGCCAACTCGAATGCAGACGGAAGGTCCTCAGTCTTTGTTGACTTCAGGATTCAGGGTGTAGAAGCCGGTCAAGCTGGCTGTACCAAGCACTACGTTTTTTTCAAGTGCGGCCATGACATTGGGGCCATTCAACTCACCATTAACGTCGAGGGCAGGAACACTGAGAGCATATACGGTAAAAATATACCGATGCATGAGCTCGTCGTTCCAGGGTGGGCAAGGGCCATCGTAGCCAAAATAAGAGCCTTTCATCTGCTCATCTCCGGCAAACCAGGCCGTATAATCATTGACACCATGACGCAGCCCCTCCGGTGCGTCGGGCCCGGGCTTTCCACGAGGTGTAACAGCCTGGGAGTGTGAGCCCGCACTGATTTCAGCAGTGGACACGGGAATGTCGAGAAGTATCCAGTGATAAAATGCAATGCGAGGCAGGGTCGCGGGAACGACTCGCCCCTCCTGGTTGACATCATCCCCTTTGCCTGGAACATCTGGATCATGTGCCACAACGACAAATGACTGCGTCCCTTCAGGGACCTCCTCCCAGGCAAGGTGAGGATTCAGATTGGACGACAACTGGATATGCGTTGCGGCGTTTTGAACTGCGAATGCAAAGTCGCCCGGTATCATGTCACCGTCTTTGAAGCTGCTGCTCTTAATTTTCATGGGATACCTTTCAAGTAATTGACCTGATCATCTTACTGCTGGACTCTCTAGCGTCATATGATCACTTTTTTGGCCAGGCAGACATCGCGATGGCAACAACATTGCTAAGCGTTTGTGTTGAAGCACCTGCATTCCTCGACAGAGTGAAAGCGTGCCCCAGAACTGCCGAGAAAAACAGGCGGAATTTAGCAGCAATACGGTTTCTTGTAGTTCGATAAGTGGCAAGGCCGTCAAAGACAGCTTTGCCACTTATATATTATGCATATTGACTCAACGCGTGTTCATTTTCCTTCAAGGTAAAGCACACAACCATAGCAACCTCATGAAGATTGTCTACGGTTACGACTTCGATAGGAGCAAGCCCCTTAAAGTCATCGTGCGACTGGGAAAGCGCACGGTAGATTTCCCATGAGTCCGCCTCGCGTGCGAACTTGAGTACCGCCTGGATCAGCTTGTGTTTCAGCGGCGTGAAATGCCAGTCCGGGACGCGCTGCCCCAGGTTGCCGAGGCTGAGCGCCAACATCTTGCGCCCACTGATTTCGTAGCTGATCCATCGCCGCGACTTCCCAGCCATCTTTGCAAAATCGGCTGCGGAAAGAAGGTGTGGCGAATTGAAGATGTCCAGCCGCTCCAGTTGCTCGCGCTGGCTTTCCGACAAGACCGGCGGTGTGCGCGGTCCCGTGATAGCGGACAATCGATGCACCGAGTCCGGCAGCGTCGGCATACCCGCTCCAGGCTTCGAGACCAACACGATGGGGGCAGGCGGAATTGCTGCTTCAGCGCCCTCTGGCACTTCATCAGGCACCTCCGGAACACCTTCCAGGTGGACGGTCAGGTGCATGCTCGCGGCCTCGACCTGATGCTGTTCGAAAAGATCGAGCCGATCAGCCCAATCCTGCATCATGCGCCGGCGTTGCTCCACGTATTCGGCGTGGTTGTAGGCGGCGCTCACCTTGTCGGGGTCTGAATGCGAAAGCTGCGCGTCGACCCAGACTTTCGGATACCCGATTTCATTCAGTGCGGTCGAAATCGTCGCGCGGATACCGTGACCCGTCAATTGATCGGTGTAGCCCATACGCTTGAGCGCCTGGTTCAGGGTGTTCTCGCTGATGCGTTTCTTCAGGTCCCAGCCATGGGAGAAGAGGTAGCGCTGTGCCGGCTTGAACTGCTCCAGCATGTGCTGGACGATCTCCATGGCCTGTGCCGAGAGAGGCACGATATACGGAGGGATATCACCAGGTCGCTTGCCCTCCTTGCGCATCTCAAGCTGCAACTGTTTCACGACCTCCGGGGGGATGATCCATAGGCCTTGGTCGAGATGGAATTGATCCGGTGTCGCCAGGCGCAACTCCCCGGTACGCACCCCGGTCAGGAACAACAGCCGCAGCCCGAGCTGGGTCTGAAGTCGGCCGTGGTACTTGCGCAACCGGGACAGCATCGCCGGCAACTCATCCATTCGCAGGAAAGGGTTGTGGCGAACGGGAGGCATCGGCAGAGCGACGACATCCAGATCGAACGCCGGGTTCTGCGGCAGGCCAGGCACGATGATCAGCGCGTAGCGGAACATCTGCCTGAACCAGGTGCGCACCTTTTCCGCCACGCTGAGCGCCTTCCGCCGTTCGATCTTGGCAACGACCTCCAGAAGGTCGGGACGCTGAATTTCGTAGATAGGACGCTTTCCGAGCGTCGGCAAAATGTCTTTCTTGAAGATGCGCAGGATCTGCGTCAGCGTACTCTGCCGCCCCTCCTTGAGGACAAGCCTGCGGTGCTCGACCCATTTGTCGAACACGGCCTGGAAGGTGTGCTCGTCGGCCAGCCGGACGGCCTGCCGCTTCTGCTTGCGATCCGCTCGGGGATTGATGCCCTTGGCCAGCAACGCACGAGCCGCATCGCGAAGGCCACGTGCTTCCCGAAGGCCAACCTCCGGGTAGGTGCCCAGCGACATGCGTTTCTGCTTGCCAGCCCAGTAGTAACGGTAGTGCCAGGTCTTGCCTCCGGTCGGGGAGACCGCGAGGGAGAGTCCGTCGATATCGCTGACGGTGTAAGCCTTGCCGGTCGCCTTGGCGTTCCGGGCGGCCATATCTGAGAGTGCCATGCTCCAGCTCCTGAACTTTGAGTCAGGACTAGATGCTTGTCTCGTTGACCTCGCTCCTCCAGCAACAATCCGGAAAGCGCCTCACCCGTATTCATGGACTTAAAGATGGACTTAAAAGTCCCGGATGTTGGCGGTTTCCAGTGGACGTCACTGGAATGAAAAAAGGGCCTTTCGGCCCAGTTTTCAATGGCTTGCAGAATTCGGTGGAACTCTACAGAACCAAAATTGGAGCGGGAAACGAGACTCGAACTCGCGACCCCGACCTTGGCAAGGTCGTGCTCTACCAACTGAGCTATTCCCGCATTGGCGTCCCCTAGGGGACTCGAACCCCTGTTACCGCCGTGAAAGGGCGGTGTCCTAGGCCACTAGACGAAGGGGACACACTACAACATTCACTCCCTGCTGCGTTTCGCTGTGTGCTTTACGCTGCAAGTGGCGCGCATTCTAGGGGTGGTTTGGGAAGTCGTCAACCCCCAATGATAAATTTATTTAAATCAATGACTTCCCTGCCGATAGCCTGACCGGGAGCGGCGTTCGCCGGCCCGGCGTGGCGGCCTTCAGGCGATAGCCTCTATCCGGGCCGTGGCTTAGCCACTACACTCAAATGGACGACAATCTGACGAGGCTTACACGGTGACACCACTCATGATCACCCTGATTATAGTAGCGGGGATCGTTGCATTGATCGCCATCGGTTATCTCAATAACGTGGTGGAGACCAACAAGCTGGAGAAGACCAAGCTCAAGCATGAGCTGGCCGACCGCTTGCGCCGCTGTGGCGAGATCACCGAGACCTTCCCCGGGCAATTCATGACACCGGCATTGAAGCTGCTGCTGACCCGCCTGGAACTCAACCTCAACCAACGCATCCTGGCCCAGGACAAGGGCAACGCCGCCATCAAGGCGCGCCTGGTGGAACTGGAAGCGGAAATCGCCAAGGGCGAAGGCATTGCTGTAAAGAATGCACCTATCCCTATCCAGACCGAGGTCAAGGCCAAGGACGTGCGTTTCCTGCTCGAAGCCCTGCACGCCCAGGTGACCCGCGCGGCCCAGGACGGCTTCCTGCCGGCCAACGAGGCCAAGCACTGGATCCGCGAGATTCGTCATATATTGGTGCTGCTGCACATCGAGTTCTTCAACAACCTGGGGCAGGCGGCGCTGCAGGCCGAACAACCGGGCCAGGCGCGCCTGGCGTTCGAGCGCGGCGCCCAATACCTGCGCAAGCAGCCGGAGCCCGCGGTTTACCAGGAACAGCTCAAGTACATGGAGAAGTTGCTGGCGCGGGCCAACGCCCTGGTGCTGGACAGCACTGCACCGAGCGAAGACGACCACAACGAATTGACCGAGGGGCTGAAGGAAGTCGAGCCCGAGTGGAAGAAGAAAGTCATCTACGATTGACCTGTAGCAGCGGCCCCAGGGCCGCGTCGCTGCCGACGCCGCCTTCGGCAGCTGCTACAGGGGTTGCGTCACCGAATCAGCAATCGGTGGAACGCAGGAAAATCTCCACCATCTTTTCCATCCCCGCCTGGTCCGCTTCGCTGAAGCGCGCCAGCTTCGGGCTGTCCAGGTCCAGCACGCCAATCAGGCGGCCATCCTTCACCAGCGGAATCACCAGCTCACTGTTCGAGGCACTGTCGCAGGCGATATGGCCGGGGAACGCGTGCACGTCTTCCACGCGCTGGGTCTGGCGGGTGGCCGCCGCGGCGCCGCACACGCCCTTGCTGAACGGAATGCGCACGCAGGCCACCTGGCCCTGGAACGGCCCCAGCACCAGTTCTTCATTGCGGTTGATATAGAAGCCGGCCCAGTTCAGGTCGTCCACATAGTTGTAGAGGAACGCCGAGAACTGCGAGGCGTTGGCAATGAAGTCGCGCTCGTCGGCGAGCAGCGATTCCAGTTGCGCGGTCAGCATCGCGTAGCCTTCGAGGCCCTGGCCGGTGCTGTTCAAATCGATCATTGCGGTTGCTCCAGTAATGTGAGACCTACCCAATAACGGGCAAATTGATAGGCGCAGCGGCCATTGCGGTTGCCACGGCCGGTGGCCCAGCGTGCCGCCAGGATGTCCAGCTCCGCGGTGCGCTGCCACTGCAGGCCGGCCTGGCGGGCGAATTCGCCGATCCAGTGCTCGACCACGTTGAGATAATGCTCCTGGCTGAACGGGTAGAACGACAACCACAGGCCAAACCGGTCCGACAGGGCGATCTTGTCTTCCACCGCCTCGCTGGGGTGGATCTCGCCGTCGACGTTTTGCCAGTGGGCGTTGTCGCTCTCCTTCTCCGGCACCAGGTGCCGGCGGTTGGAGGTAGCGTACAGCAGCACGTTGTCCGGTGCCGATTCAAGTGAACCGTCGAGCACGCTCTTGAGGATACGGTAATCACCCTCCCCCGCCTCGAATGACAAATCGTCGCAGAACAGCACGAAGCGCTGGGGCAGGCCCGCCAGTTGTTCCACCACGCGCGGCAGGTCGGCCAGATGGTCGCGCTCGATTTCAATCAGCCGCAGCCCCTGCCCGGCGTATTCGGCCAGCAGCGCGCGCACCAGCGACGACTTGCCGGTGCCCCGCGAGCCCCACAGTAAGGCGTGGTTGGCCGGCAAGCCCTGGAGGAACTGGCGGGTATTGCCACCCAGCTGGTCGCGCTGGCGGTCCACGCCGATCAAGTCGGTGAGCCGCGTGCTCAGGCTGACCTGCAACGGCAGCAAATAGCCCGTGCGGCCGTCGCGCTGCCAGCGCGCGGCCAGGCATTGTTCCCAGTCGAGCGACGGGCGCACGGCGGGCAACAACGGCTCCAAACGCGCCAGCACCGATTCGGCGCGTTGCAGGAATGCCTCCAGACGCGAATCCATGACTTCTCCTTTGCACATTTTCACAGTAAAACGCGCGCGGACGCTGTCGATATACTGAAATCACAGCGCCGATAAGGACACGACATCAGCTATGCTTGCCCAGCGCGCACGGAACGAACCCTTGGCCCGGTATATATGGATATAAAGTTCACCCACAGACTGTCATACAAGCAGGCTCGACTGACAGTAGTGGTCGGTTTCATTATCGGGACATTGCTGAGCATTGTGCAGATCGGCATCGATTATGCCAACGTCGACGCGGCCATCAACCGCGAAATGGTCTCGCTGCTCGAGATCAGCCACAACCCCGCTTCACGCATCGCCTACAACATCGACGCCGAGCTGGCCAAGGAACTGGCCGCAGGGCTGCTGCATTCCGAATCCATTGTCGGTGCACGCCTGTCCGACAACAACAATACCGTGCTGGCCAACGTCAGCCGGCCACGCCTGGAAAGCCGCTACCGCTTCGTCAGCGACTTCCTGTTCGGCGAGCGCCGTACCTACGATGACGCGCTGTTCCTCAGCCACATGCCCACCGAGCGCCTGGGCACCCTGCACCTGGACGTCGACACCCTGGCCTTCGGCACGCGCTTCCTGCGCCGCGCCGAGATCACCCTGTTCTCCGGCTTCCTGCGCAGCCTGCTGCTGGCGGCCATCATGCTGGCGTTGTTCTACACCATGCTGACCAAGCCGCTGGTGCGGGTGATCAGCGCCCTGAGCAACTCCAACCCCCACGCGGCCAAGCCTACCAAGCTCGACTACCCGCCTGGCCACGAGAACGATGAAATCGGCGTGCTGGTGCGTGCGGCCAACCAGCAGTTCGTCAGCATGAGCACCGAGATCCAGCAACGGCGCACGGCCGAAAACCGCCTTACCGACTACCTGGCCGAGCTGGAGAACATCGTTTCGGCGCGCACCACCGAGCTCAAGGCCAGCAACATCCGCCTGAGCCTGTCCAACGAAGAGCTGGAGAACGCCCGCCGCACGGCCATGGAAATGGCCCAGGCCCGGGCGGCGTTCCTGGCCAACATGAGCCACGAGATCCGCACCCCGCTCAACGGCCTGCTAGGCATGATCGCGCTGTCGCTGGACAGCCCGCTGAACGCCGAGCAGCGCCAGCAGCTGTCCATCGCCCATGACTCGGGCAAGGTGCTGGTGGAACTGTTGAACGACATTCTCGACCTGTCGAAATTCGACGCAGGCCAACTGGAGCTGGAACGCATTCCCTTCGACCTCGGCGCGCTGGTGGAAGACACCGCCAACCTGCTGTCGCAGAACGCTGCGCCCAGCGTCGAGCTGGCTTGCCTGATCGACCCCCGGTTCCCCGCCATGGTGCTGGGCGACCCGACCCGGGTGCGGCAGATCGTCAGCAACCTGCTGTCCAACGCCCTGAAGTTCACCCGCTTCGGCCGCGTGGATGTGCGCCTGAGCACCTACCCCGGTGGCGTCAGCATCGAGGTGTGCGACACCGGCATCGGCATTCCCCAGGAAGCCCAGGTCAAGATCTTCCAGCCGTTTACCCAGGCCGGCGCCGGCATCACTCGCCAATACGGCGGCACCGGCCTGGGCCTGGCACTCACCAACAACCTGTGCGAGGCCATGCAGGGGCGCCTGAGCATCAGCTCCGAGGCCGGTTTCGGCAGCCGCTTCAGCGCCGACCTGCCACTGCTGACCCATACGCCGGCCGTCGCCCCGCCTTTATTGAAGGGCAAGGTCATTGCCATCAGCCCGGCCAGCAGCGGCCTCGCCGAGCTGCTGCAAAGCCTGCTGCCTGGTTGGGGCCTGGACTACCAGCGGCTGAGCACCGACGCGCCGCTGGAAGGCCTGAACCCCGACCTGCTGATTACCGACTGCCTGGACTGCCTGTTCGGCCTGCGCCCGGCCATTACCGCGCCGATCCTGCTGGTGACCGCCTACGGCAACTTCCTGCCCAGCGAACAGGCCACGGCCCTCAGCCCGCTGCAACAACAGGCCCGGCCACTGGCGCGCAACGCCCTGTACCAGACCCTGCGGCGCACCCTGCTGGGTGACGAGCCCAGCCAGCAACTGGCGCTGGAGCGCGGCGAGGCGCTGCCCCGCCGCGCGCGCATCCTGCTGGTGGAGGACAACCCGGTGAACCAGCTGGTGGCCAAGGGCATGCTCAGCAAGCTGGGCTGCGAGGTGACGGTGGCCGCCCACGGTGGCGAGGCCCTGGCGGCACTGGAAGACAAGGAATACGACCTGGTGCTGATGGACTGCAACATGCCGGTAATGGACGGCTACGAGGCCAGCCGGCGCATCCGCCAGAGCGGGCGCTGGCCGCAGCTACCCATCGTGGCGCTGACCGCCAACGCCATGCCCGAGGAGCGCGAGCGCTGCCGTGCGGCGGGCATGAGCGATTACCTGGCCAAGCCGTTCCGTCGCGAAGAGCTGATCACCCTGATCGACCACTGGATCCCACTCAACCTCGCGCCGTGAGCTGCGCCAGCAGGTGCTCCAGCCCCTGCTGCAAGGGCTGCAGCTGGTTGAGGTCCAGGCCACTGGCGCAAATCAGCCGCTCGCGCAATGCAGCGGCCTGGTCGCGCAGCGCCAAGCCCTGATCGGTCAGGCCCAGGTGCACTTCACGTTCGTCGTGCACGGCACGCCGGCGCACTACCAGGCCCAACTGTTCGATGCGCTTGAGCAACGGCGTGAGGGTGCCTGAATCCAGCATCAGCCGCTCGCCCAAAGCCTTCACCGTGGGCTGTTCCGGCGCGCTGGCGTGCCACTCCCACAGCACCAGCATGGCCAGGTACTGCGGGTAGGTGAGGCCCAGGGCGTCGAGCATCGGCTTGTAGCCACGGGTCACGGCGCGGGAGGCGGCGTACAGCTTGAAGCACAACTGGTCGTCCAACAGCAGGCCGGTCATTTCAGCAGCGCTTGGATCTCGCCGTCCAGCTCCTGGGGCTTGGTGGTGGGGCCGAAGCGCTTGACCAGCTTGCCGTCCTTGCCGATCAGGAACTTGGTGAAGTTCCACTTGATGCCCTGGGACCCCAGCAGCCCCGGCGCGCGCTTTTTCAGCTGCACGAACAGCGGGTGGGCGTGGGCGCCATTGACGTCGATCTTCTTGAATAAAGGAAAGGTAACGCCGAAGTTCAGCTCGCAGAACTGCGAGATCTGGTCTTCACTGCCAGGCTCCTGCTTGCCGAACTGGTTGCAGGGAAAGCCCAGCACCACCAGGCCCTGGTCCTTGTAGTCCTGCCACAGCTGCTCCAGCCCCTTGTATTGCGGGGTGAAGCCGCATTTGCTGGCGGTGTTGACCACCAGGATGGCCTTCCCGGCGAAATCGGCCAGGGTTTTCTGCTCACCGGTGATGGTGGCGCAGGGAATGTTCAGCAGGGCGTCGCTCATGGCAGGTCCTCCGTGGGTGGAAGGATAACCATAGCGTGCAATTCAATTGCACACAATTTAAATAACATCCCGTAGCAGCGGCCGAAGGCCGCGTCCTGGCCGAGGGTGCGCGGCGCCTGGGACGCGGCCTGGGGCCGCTGCTACGGGAATTGTTACTCGCGGGGTACCAGGTCCAGGCACACCGAGTTGATGCAGTAGCGCAGGCCGGTCGGCGGCGGGCCGTCGGGGAACACATGGCCCAGGTGGGCGTCGCAGGTCGCGCAGGTGACTTCGGTGCGGATCATGCCGTGGCTGGTGTCACGGATCTCGATCATCGCACTGTCTTCGATCGGCGCGTAGAAGCTCGGCCAGCCGCAACCGGAATCGAACTTGGTGGTCGAATCGAACAGTGCGGCATTACAGCACACGCAATGGTACACGCCATCGGTCTTGGTGCTGTTGTACTTGCCCGTGAACGGGCGTTCGGTGGCCTTGAGGCGGCAGACGTTGTATTGCTCGGGGTCGAGCATCGCCTTCCATTCTTCCTCGGTCTTGGTGAACTTGGTCATCGGGTTACCTCGGCAGCTGAAAAACCCCGATCTGTCCCTTTTCCGGGGATCGGGTGGCACGTATGATTGCGCCTTGTTCAGACCCCAGTCTGTCACCCACGCCAGGCGCATTCAATTTCATTTTCACCGCGCCATCTCGCGGCACTTTTTTTCCTTGGGATTCCATCATGCAGGTCAGCAAATCGAACAAGCTCGCCAACGTCTGCTATGACATTCGCGGGCCGGTGCTCAAGCACGCCAAACGCCTGGAGGAGGAAGGCCACCGCATCCTCAAGCTGAACATCGGCAACCCGGCGCCGTTTGGCTTCGAGGCGCCGGACGAAATCCTCCAGGACGTGATCCGCAACCTGCCCACCGCCCAAGGGTACAGCGACTCCAAGGGCCTGTTCAGCGCGCGCAAGGCCGTGATGCAGTACTACCAGCAGAAGCAGGTGGAAGGCATCGGCATCGAGGACATCTACCTGGGCAACGGCGTCTCCGAGCTGATCGTGATGGCCCTGCAGGCCCTGCTCAACAACGGCGACGAGGTGCTGGTACCGGCGCCTGACTACCCGCTGTGGACCGCCTCGGTGAGCCTGGCCGGCGGCCACGCCGTGCACTACCTGTGCGACGAGCAGGCCAACTGGTGGCCTGACCTGGACGACATCAAGGCCAAGATCACCCCCAACACCAAGGCCATGGTGATCATCAACCCGAACAACCCCACCGGCGCGGTGTATTCGAAGGAAGTGCTGCTGGGCATGCTGGAAATCGCCCGCCAGCACAACCTGGTGGTGTTCTCCGACGAGATCTACGACAAGATCCTCTACGACGACGCCGTGCACGTGTGCACCGCTTCGCTGGCCCCGGACCTGCTGTGCCTGACCTTCAACGGCCTGTCCAAGTCCTACCGCGTGGCCGGCTTCCGTTCCGGCTGGATCGCCATCTCCGGGCCCAAGCACAACGCCCAGAGCTACATCGAAGGCATCGACATCCTGGCCAACATGCGCCTGTGCGCCAACGTGCCGAGCCAACACGCCATCCAGACCGCCCTGGGCGGCTACCAGAGCATCAACGATCTGGTACTGCCCAACGGCCGCCTGCTGGAGCAGCGCAACCGCACCTGGGAACTGCTCAATGACATTCCTGGCGTGAGCTGCGTGAAGCCCATGGGCGCGCTGTACGCGTTCCCGCGCATCGACCCGAAAGTGTGCCCGATCCACAACGACGAGAAGTTCGTGCTGGACCTGCTGCTGTCGGAAAAACTGCTGGTGGTGCAGGGCACCGCATTCAACTGGCCATGGCCTGACCACTTCCGCGTGGTCACCCTGCCGCGCGTCGACGACCTGGAACAGGCCATCGGCCGCATCGGCGGCTTCCTGAAGAACTACAAGCAGTAATACCCCCCCGTAGCAGCTGCCGCCAGGCTGCGTCAGCCCCACCCCGTGGAGCCCTGACGCAGCCTGGCGGCAGCTGCTACGCATTTGGTAACACTTCTCCGAACAACCACTGATCCCGCCACCCCACGGCGGTAGCGCCCTGCTGTCTAGAATCATGGTTGTGACACAGTTTGAAATAGTCGCGTTGTTGAATCGCCGGGGCCCTCCCCTTATATACCCGTCAACGCGACAATTTCTTCCGTCAGGAGTACGTAACAACCATGATGCGCATCTTGCTGTTTCTAGCCACCAACCTTGCGGTCGTGCTGATTGCCAGCATCACCCTGAGCCTTTTTGGCTTCAACGGGTTCATGGCAGCCAACGGCGTGGATCTGAACCTCAAACAACTGCTGGTCTTCTGCGCCGTGTTCGGCTTCGCCGGCTCGCTGTTCTCGCTGTTCATCTCCAAGTGGATGGCGAAAATGAGCACCAGCACGCAAATCATCAGCCAGCCACGCACCCGCCACGAACAGTGGCTGCTGGCGACCGTTGAACAGCTGTCCCGCGAGGCCGGCATCAAGATGCCCGAGGTGGGCATCTTCCCGGCCTACGAGGCCAACGCCTTCGCCACCGGCTGGAACAAGAACGATGCCCTGGTGGCGGTCAGCCAGGGCCTGCTGGAGCGCTTCTCGCCCGACGAGGTGAAAGCGGTGCTGGCCCACGAGATCGGCCACGTGGCCAACGGCGACATGGTCACCCTGGCGCTGGTGCAGGGCGTGGTGAACACCTTCGTGATGTTCTTCGCGCGCATCATCGGCAACTTCGTCGACAAGGTCATTTTCAAGAACGAGGAAGGCCAGGGCATGGCCTACTACATCGCGACCATCTTCGCCGAACTGGTGCTGGGTATCCTGGCCAGCGTCATCGTCATGTGGTTCTCGCGCAAGCGTGAATTCCGCGCCGACGAAGCCGGCGCTCGTCTGGCGGGCACCGGGGCGATGATCGGCGCCCTGCAGCGCCTGCGCTCGGAACAGGGCGTGCCAGTGCACATGCCTGACACCCTGACCGCCTTCGGCATCAACGGCGGCCTCAAGCACGGCCTGGCTGGCCTGTTCATGAGCCACCCACCGCTGGAAGACCGCATCGAGGCGCTGCGCCGCCGCGGTTGATGGAGGCGCAACACCACCTGTAGCCGCTGCCGTAGGCTGCGCTGGCCCTGAGCCACACTGGAGATCTCCAGCGTACACAAGGGCCAGCGCAGCCTGCGGCAGCGGCTACGAGGTGAGGTGGTAGGCGCGCTCGTGCAGGCGCTGGGCGCCGGCATCGACGAACTTGCCGCCCTCCCCCAGGATGTCCCGGCACTCCAGCTGCTCGACCTGCCACTGGCCGCCCCACAACGCCTGCACTTCATCATCCGGCACCGCGAACGGCGGCCCGGGGAGCACGTCCTGGTCGTAGTCCAGCGTCACCAGCAGCCCCGCGCAGCCTTTGGGCAGAATCGCCGTCAGGTGCTGCACGTAGCGGCGACGCATGTCCGGCGGCAAGGCAATCAGCGCAGCGCGGTCATACAGCGCCGTACAACCGGCCACGTCCTGCGCCGTCAGCGCGAAGAAATCCCCGCACCACAGCTGCACATCACCCGCCTGGTAGCGCGTGAACGCGCCCTCGGCGTGTACTTGGGGCTGCAGCTGCTGCTCATGGAAAAATGCCTGCACGGCCTTCTCCGCCAGCTCCACGCCCAGCACCCGCACGCCCTGCCCCGCCAGCCACGCCAGGTCCAGGCTCTTGCCGCACAAGGGCACCAGCACCTGGGCGCCAGGCGCAACGCCCAGGGCCGGCCAATGGCGTTGCAGGTACGGGTTGACCTGCGCCTGGTGAAAACCGATCTGGTTGCGCTGCCAGCGCTCCTGCCAAAAATCAGCCTGCATGCTTTACCCCATCAATTCGATCAAACGGCACTAAAACTTATATTAGATTTAGATCAATCACTGGCCGATGATAATCCCATCTCAACGCTCAGGACTTCAATCATGCTGCCCAGCCTGTTCATCTCCCACGGTTCGCCCATGCTCGCCCTGCAGCCCGGCGCCAGCGGCCCGGCACTGGCCAGGCTGGCCGCCGAACTGCCGCGCCCAAAAGCCATCGTGCTGGTGTCGGCGCACTGGGAAAGCCGCGAGCTGCTGGTGGCCAGCAGCCCGGCCCCGGAAACCTGGCACGACTTCGGCGGCTTCCCGCCCGAGCTGTTTGCCGTGCAATACCCCGCCCCCGGCGAACCCGCCCTGGCCGCGGACATTGCCCAGCGCCTGACCGACGCCGGCCTGCCGGCGCGCCTGGACCCACAACGGCCGTTCGACCACGGCGCCTGGGTGCCGTTGTCGCTGATGTACCCGGCGGCCGACATTCCGGTGGTGCAGGTGTCGCTGCCCAGCCGCCTGGGGCCGCAGCTGCAACACCTGGTGGGCCAGGCCCTGGCCGGCTTGCGCGGCGAAGGCGTGCTGCTGATCGGCTCGGGCAGTATCACCCACAACCTGCGCGAACTGGACTGGCACGCCGGCCCGGAAAGCGCCACGCCGTGGGCCAAGGCCTTCCGCGACTGGATGCTGGAGAAACTGCAGGCCGATGACCAGGCCGCGCTGTTCGACTACCGCCAGCAGGCGCCCTTTGCGGCGAAGAACCACCCCAACGACGAGCACTTGTTGCCGCTGTACTTCGCCCGCGGCGCAGGCGACACCTTCGGCCTGGCCCACGCGGGCTGGACCCTGGGCGCGCTCGGCATGGATATCTATCGCTTCGATTGACAGACGCAGCCTGCGGCAGCTGCTACGCAGGGCCTCTGTAGCAGCGGCCGCAGGCCGCGTCCCGCCCCACACGCAGGCAAAAAAAATCCCCGGCACCAGGCCGGGGATTTTTCATTTCAGATCAGCCGCAAGGCAGGATCAGTCTTCGCGATAGCGACGCAGCTTCAGCTGCTTGCCGGCAACGCGAGTGTCCTTGAGCTTGGCCAGCAGCTTCTCCAGGCCTTCCTCAGGCAGCTCGACCAGGCTGAAGCTGTCGCGTACCTGGATACGGCCGATCGCTTCGCGGGCCAGGCCGCCTTCGTTGAGGATGGCGCCCAGCAGGTTCTTCGCGGCGATACCGTCGCGAGCACCCAGGGCAGTACGGCAGCGTGCACGGCCTTCGCCCAGAGGCATTGGCGCGCGACGCTCGCGGTCACCACGCTCAGGACGGTCACCACCGGTACGCTCACGCGGCGCGCTGGTCGGCACCAGTGGCTGCTCGCGCTCTACCGCTTCCAGGGTCAGCGCCTGGCCATTGGTGGCCTTGCGCAACAGGGCAGCGGCCAGGGCACGTGGAGTGCAGCCGATGTCAGCGGTCAGGCGGTCCAGCAGGTCGCCATGGGTGGCTTCTGCGTCGGCAACCAGCGGCGCCAGGCCGTTGGTCAGCTTCTTGATGCGGGCATCAAGCACAGCTTGGGCGTTCGGCAGGCGAACTTCGGCAACCTTCTGGCCAGTTACACGTTCGATGACCTGCAGCATGCGGCGCTCACGCGGGGTAACCAGCAGCAGGGCACGGCCTTCGCGACCGGCACGGCCAGTACGGCCGATACGGTGAACGTAGGACTCTGGGTCGTACGGCATGTCGACGTTGAACACGTGAGTGATGCGCGGTACGTCCAGGCCACGGGCAGCGACGTCGGTAGCGACGACGATGTCCAGGCGGCCATCCTTCAGCGAGTCGATGACGCGCTCACGCTGGTTCTGGGCAATGTCGCCGTTCAGGGCGGCAGCCTTGTAGCCTTTGGCTTCAAGGGCGCTGGCCAGGTCCAGGGTGGCTTGCTTGGTACGCACGAAGGCGATCAGGGCGTCGAACTCTTCCACTTCCAGCAGGCGCAGGACAGCGGAAGTCTTCTGGTCAGCGTGAACCAGCAGGTGAGCCTGCTCGATCGCGGTAACGGTCTGGGTCTTGCTCTGGATCTTGACGTGTTTCGGGTCTTTCAGGTGACGCTCGGCGATTGCGCGGATCGACTGCGGCAGGGTAGCCGAGAACAGTACGGTCTGACGCGACTCGGGCATGGCCTTGAAGATGACTTCCAGGTCGTCCATGAAGCCCAGCTTGAGCATTTCGTCGGCTTCGTCGAGAACCAGGTGGTTCACGGTGGCCAGGACCTTCTCGTCACGACGCAGGTGGTCGCACAGACGGCCAGGGGTTGCCACGACGATTTGCGCGCCGTTGCGGATAGCTTTCAGTTGCGGGCCCATCGGGGCACCGCCATACACGGCCACTACGGTAACGCCAGGCATCTGCTTGGCGTAGGTTTCGAATGCAGTGGCTACTTGCAGCGCCAACTCACGGGTTGGCGCCAGGATCAGGGCTTGCGGCTCGCGCTTGCTCGGGTCGATGCGATTCAGAATCGGCAGTGCGAAGGCAGCGGTTTTACCGGTACCAGTCTGCGCCTGGCCGATCATGTCATGACCTTCCAGGATGATTGGGATCGATTGCTGCTGAATAGCCGACGGCTCTTCGTAGCCAGTCGCGATGACGGCTGCAACAATGTTCGGGTTAAGTCCGAGAGCGGCGAAGCCGCCGGTTTCCTGGGTCATGGGTCTGCCTCTAAGTGCATCCGCAAAGACCCATGCTCCAAAGCTGCGCATGCCTTGTAAGACTCGAGAGTCACCCTGGCAGCTTTGTCGGCGGGGATTTGCGAAAACGATTGAATGAAAAAAAAGAAACGTTAGGAAGAGTCCGCGGAACGGACGTGCAGTCGAAGTTGTCTTCGGGGGATTGCGCTACCTAAACGTGGCCTGATTAAAGACCGGCGCGCACTATACCTGAAATCGCCGTGCACGTGAGAGTTTTTTATTGTTATCAGACGGCTGAACCCACGATTGTCACAGGCTTTGCGCAACATCGGCCACGCGTCTATTTTGCTAGAGACCTGCGCGCCCGGCGCCCCGGCTTAATCGTTTCACCCCTTGCCCCCGAGGATGCCGATATGAGCCAACCCTGCCCCGGCCACGTCAGCCGCGAACTGCGTGGCAACGTGATGTTGATCGGCCTGGACCGCGCCGCCAAGCGCAACGCCTTCGACCTGCCCCTGCTGGAACAATTGAGCCTGGCCTACGGCGAGTACGAGCGCGAGCCCGCCGCCCGCGCCGCGGTGCTGTACGGCCACGGCGAGCACTTCAGCGCCGGCCTCGACCTGGCGGCGGTGAACACCGCCTTCGTGCAGGGCTGGAAGCTGCCGGAAGGCGGCCTGGACCCGTGGCGCGTGGGCCTGGGGCCGACCTTGAGCAAACCGCTGATCGTCGCCGCCCAAGGCTATTGCCTGACCATCGGCATCGAGCTGATGCTGGCCGCCGACATCAACCTGTGCGCCAGCAACACGCGCTTCGCGCAGATGGAGGTGCAGCGCGGCCTGTTTCCCTTCGGCGGCGCCACCGTGCGCCTGCAACAGATAGCCGGCTGGGGCAACGCCATGCGCTGGCTGCTGACCGGTGACGAGTTCGACGCCCACGAGGCCCTGCGCCTGGGGCTGGTGCAGGAAGTGATGGCCAGCGAGGACCTGCTACCCAACGCCCTGCACCTGGCCGAACGGATTGCCGCCCAGGCGCCGCTGGGCGTCAAGGCCACCCTGGCGTCGGCGCGGCTGGCGGTGCTGGAGGGCGAGGCGGCCAGCGTCGCCACCCTGCACGCCCAGGCGCACCTGCTGCTGGGCAGCGACGACGCCCGCGAAGGCCTGGCGGCGTTTCACGAGCGCCGGCCCGGCACCTTTACCGGGCAGTGACTCAGGAGGCCGGGCGCAGCTGCGCGATCAGCGCCTGCAGCGAGTAGCCCAGGCGCGGCGCCAGGGCATCGGCGCGGGCTTTCAGGCCGTCGAAGTCGAGGTCCTGGTCCAGCTCGGCGGGAATGATCAGGATCACATTGCCCTCGGTCACCGGCAGCTCCCAGTAGTGGCGGTGGTACAGCCCGCGCAGCAGCGCCGCGCCCAACGGCTTGCCGTCATCGCCCGCCCACTGGTTGATGACCAGCCAGCCGCCCGGGTTCAGGCGCTTCTGGCAGTCTTCCAGGAAACGCCAGGCCAGATGGCCCACGCCAGGGCCGTGGTCGGTGTACAGGTCGACGAAAATCAGGTCCGCCGGCTCCGCGGTGGGCAACAGCTCGATGGCGTCGCCGGTGCGGATGTACAGCCGCGGGTCGTCGTCCAGGCCCAGGTACTCGATGGCCAGGCGCGGCACGTCGGGGCGCAGCTCGATGGCCTCGACGTCCTCCAGCGGCAGGAACTTCAGGCACGCCTGGGTCAGGGTGCCGGCGCCCAGCCCCAGGAACAGCGCGCTCTCGGGCTGTTCGTGGCACAGCGCGCCAATCAGCATGGCGCGGGTGTAGTCATACTCCAGCCAGCTGGGGTCGGCGGTGAACACACAGCTCTGCTCGATGGCATCGCCAAACTCCAGGAAGCGGTAATCCTCCACTTCCAGCACACGGATCATGCCGAACTGATCATGCACTTCGGCCAGCAGACGCTCGACGCGCTCACGGGTTACTTCGGGTTCGTTGTCTTGCACCACGGGCGCTCATCAAGCCTGGAAAAATGCGATTGTCGCATTTATTGGCCCAGCGCACACCGTAGCAGCGGCCCTTGTGGGAGCTGGCTTGCCAGCGAGCTGTTGAGCATTAAAAGCTCGCTGGCAAGCCAGCTCCCACAGGGCGTGACGGTGGTACCATCGACTCACCTATCAACACCTTGCATAAGAGCCTGTCATGAGCCTTCCGTGGAGCCCCGACAGCTGGCGCGCCTTGCCGATCCAGCAACAACCCTTCTACCCCGATGCCAGCCGCCTGGCCCACGTGGAGCAGACCCTGGCCAGCTACCCGCCGCTGGTGTTCGCCGGCGAGGCCCGCGAGCTGCGCCGGCAGTTCGCCGAGGTTACCCAGGGCCGCGCATTCCTGCTGCAGGGCGGCGACTGCGCGGAAAGCTTCGCAGAGTTCTCGGCGGCGAAGATCCGCGACACCTTCAAGGTGCTGCTGCAGATGGCCATTGTCATGACCTTTGCCGCCGGCTGCCCGGTGGTGAAGGTGGGGCGCATGGCCGGGCAGTTCGCCAAGCCGCGTTCGGCCAATGACGAAACCATCGACGGCGTCACCCTGCCCGCCTACCGCGGCGACATCGTCAACGGCATCGGCTTCGACGAGAAAAGCCGCACCCCCGACCCGGAGCGCCTGCTGCAGGCCTACCACCAGTCCACGGCCAGTCTCAACCTGCTGCGCGCCTTCGCCCAGGGCGGTTTCGCCGACCTGCACCAGGTGCACAAGTGGAACCTGGACTTCATCGCCGAATCGGCGCTGGCGCACAAATACCACCAGCTGGCCGACCGCATCGACGAAACCCTGGCGTTCATGCGTGCCTGCGGCCTGGACAGCGCGCCGCAACTGCGCGAAACCAGCTTCTTCACCGCCCACGAGGCGCTGCTGCTCAACTACGAAGAAGCCTTCGTGCGCCGTGACAGCCTGACCAACGACTACTACGACTGCTCGGCGCACATGCTGTGGATCGGCGACCGCACCCGCCAGCTCGACGGCGCCCACGTGGAGTTCTTGCGCGGGGTGAACAACCCCATCGGCGTCAAGGTCGGCCCGAGCATGCAGCCCGACGAACTGATCCGCCTGATCGACGCCCTCAACCCGGACAACGACCCCGGCCGCCTGAACCTGATCGCACGCATGGGCGCCGGCAAGGTCGCCGACCACCTGCCCCGCCTGTTGCGCACGGTGAAGGCCGAGGGCCGCCAGGTGCTGTGGAGTTCCGACCCCATGCATGGCAACACCATCAAGGCCAGCAGCGGCTACAAGACCCGTGACTTCGCGCAGATCCTCAGCGAGGTGAAGCAGTTCTTCCAGGCCCACGAGGCCGAGGGCACCTACGCTGGCGGCATCCACATCGAGATGACCGGGCAGAACGTCACCGAATGCATCGGCGGCGCCCGGCCGATCACCGAAGATGGCCTGTCGGACCGCTACCACACCCACTGCGACCCGCGCATGAACGCCGACCAGTCGCTGGAACTGGCGTTCATGATCGCCGAGACGCTGAAGCAGGTCCGCCGCTAGATTACCGCCACCGCAGCCCCGTAGCCGCTGCCGCCAGGCTGCGCTGGCCCTTGGGCACACTGAAGATTCTCGGTGTGGCTCAGGTCCAGCGCAGCCTGCGGCAGCGGCTACAGAAATGGCGTATGGCGTTGGCACTCCAGGGTGACCGACGCCAGGCCCAGCCACCCTGCCATCGCCTTCAACTGCCCGGCCAGGGCCGCCAGGCCCTCGGCGTCCAGGCGCCCTTGTTCATCGTGCACCGCCAGCACGCGCAGCTCACCCGTGGCGCGTGCCGCCCGCACGTCCACCCGCGCCACGATCTGCTCGTTGTGCAGGAACGGCAGCACGTAATAGCCGTACACGCGCTTGTGCGACGGCGTGTAGATCTCCAGCCGGTAGCGAAAATCGAACAGCCGCTCGGTGCGGTCGCGCTCCCACACCAGCGAATCGAAGGGCGACAGCAAGGCGCTGGCCGTGACCTGGCGCGGGATGCGCACCTGACGCAGCAGGTACGCCGGCTGTGACCAGCCCTCTACGCTGCAACGCTGCAGCTGGCGGTCGTCCACCAGCTCGGCCAGGCGCGCGCGGGTGTCGCCAGGCTCCAGGCGAAAGTAATCACGCAGGTCTTTCTCGGTGGCCACGCCCAACGCGGTGGCCGCGTGCAGCAACAGCTGACGCTGGGCCTGGGCCAGGCTGGGCGCAGGCGCTGCCAGCAACGCCGCCGGGATCACCCGTTCGGGCAAGTCATAAAGACGCTCGAAGCCACGCCGCCCCGCCACCGTCAGCTCGCCGGCGGCGAACAGCCACTCCAGCGCATGTTTTTCCGCGCTCCAGTCCCACCAGGGCCCGGCGCGCTCCTGGCGGGTGGACAGGCTGCCAGCGCCAAGGGCGCCCTGCTCGCGCACGGCATCCAGCACCCGCGCCAGCACCGGCTTCTGCTCCAGGCCAAAGCGCGCCAGCTGCTTGTAGATGCCCCTGCCCTGGGCAGCCCTGGCCATGCGCCAGGCCATGGCCGGGTAAAGCTCCAGGGGCAGCAGCGAGGCTTCGTGGCCCCAGTATTCGAACAGCTTGCGCTGGCGCCCACGGCCCCAGGCCATGTCATCAAGCAGGCCGTGGGAGTAAGCGCCCAGGCGCGAAAACAGCGGCAGGTAATGGGAACGCACCACGGCGTTCACCGAGTCGATCTGCAGCACGCCCAGGCGCTGCACCATTTTCAGCAGGTGCCCGGGCGCCAGCGCCGTGCGCAACGGCCGCGGGGCGAACCCCTGAGCGGCCAGCGCGAGGCGCCGGGCCTGGGCAATGGACAGTGAGTCGGGCATGCACCACTCCTTGTGAACCTGCCCTACGTTAGCCCTGGCACCGGCGCCTCGCCAGCGCTTATTTCTTCAGTGGATCATCCCAGAACGGCCGTTCGGTCTCGCGACTGACGTCGGCCCGCGACATGCCGATGTCCTTGAGCATGTCGTCACTCATGGCCGCCAGTTGCCGGCGCTCCCAGGCCAACTGCCGCCAGCGCCGCACACGCTGCAACAGGCCCTGGAACGACACGCCGTGGAACGGCACCCGCATCACCAGCACATAACCTTTTTGACCTTTCATCATCCGACCCTCCAGTTGGGGATGACTCAGTGTCGCGCCGGGCTTATGATCAATCCAACGAATGTTTCTTATGCGTAGCATCTCGGAGATTGATGAATGTCCCAGTACCAGAGCATCGACTCAGAGGTGTTGCGCACCTTCGTCGCCATCGCCGATGAGGGCGGCTTTACCCGTGCCGGCGAGCGCGTCAACCGCACCCAGTCGGCGGTGAGCATGCAGATGAAACGCCTGGAGGAAGACATCCTCCAGCGCCAGCTGTTCGAGCGCGACGGCCGCCAGGTACGCCTGACTGCCGAAGGCCAGATCCTGCTGGGCTATGCGCGGCGCATCCTCAAGCTGCACAGCGAAGTGTTCACCACCCTGCGCGAGCCGCACATGGTCGGCACGGTGCGCATCGGCACGCCGGACGACTACGCCATGCGTTTCCTGCCCGGCATCCTCTCGCAATTCGCCCAGGCCTACCCGCTGGTGCAGGTCGAGGTGCATTGCGAAAGCTCCAAGCAACTGATGCAGCGCCAGGACCTGGACCTGACCATCGTCACCCGCGAGCCCGGCAGCGAGATCGGCCAGATGCTGCGCCACGAACGTTTCGTGTGGGCCCAGGCCATCGGCTTCAACCCCGTGGAGCAGAACCCCATCCCGCTGGCCATGTTCAACAACGACTGCTTCTGCCGCATCTGGGCCTGCAACGCCCTGGACGCGCGGCAAAAGCCCTACCGCATCGCCTACTCCAGCCCCAGCCTGGCGGCGATCATGGCAGTGGTCAGCGCCGGCCTTGCGGTAACCGCGCAGCTGCAGAGCCTGATTACCCCGGACCTGCGCATCCTCGGTGAAGCCGAGGGCCTGCCACAGCTGCCCATGGCGAGCATCATGCTGCTGCGCAACGACAGCACGCAGAACGCGATCACCGACTGCCTGGCCGACCATATCGCCGAGGGCTTCAAGTTGTAATTTAACGAACTATGGGCGTGGTCCGTGGCTCAAACCTTTCAAGAAGCCGCCCATACGGCCATGATGAATTAGCTGGCGCGTTAAACACCTCGACGCTAAATTCGCCCGCTTCAATTGAATCAAGGATCAGCATGAACGCCGACCGCCCCACTTCCAGCGCTGCCGAAGGCCATTGCGACGATCTGCTGCTCGACAGCCAATTGTGCTTTGCCCTGTACTCCACCTCCCTGCTGATGACCAAGGTCTACAAACCGCTGTTGCAAGCCCTGGAGCTCACCTACCCGCAGTACCTGACCATGATGGTGCTGTGGGAAAAGGACGGTTTGACCGTGGGCGAAATCAGCACCCGGCTGCTGACCGACCCCGGTTCGCTGACCCCGCTGCTCAAGCGCCTGGAAGCCGAAGGCCTGCTCAGCCGCACCCGCAGCCGTGAAGACGAGCGCGTGGTGATCGTGCAACTCACCGACCAGGGCCGCGCCCTGCGCGAGAAGGCCAAGACCATCCCCGGCTGCATCCTGGCCGCCACCGGCGAGACCGTGGAACGCCTGAAAAAGCTGCAGGGCGACCTGCTGGAGCTGCGCGGCAACCTGCACGAAAGCCTCTGATTCCCGCCCACGGGTGCGCCGTTCGTCGTGCCCTTCGATTATTTATCTTGCGCGCAAACTATTAGCGCACTAATCTAACCCCGTACCCAGACAACACCCCCAAACATTCAGCCTTGAGGTGTCACCATGCAAACACTCTATACTGCAACCGTAACTGCAACCGGTGGTCGTGATGGCCGCGCCGTGTCCAGCGACAACATCCTTGACGTGAAACTGGCCACCCCCAAGGCACTGGGCGGCGCCGGCGGCGAAGCCACCAACCCTGAGCAGCTGTTCGCCGCCGGCTACTCGGCCTGCTTCATCGGCGCGCTGAAATTCGTCGCCGGCCAGGCCAAGCGCGCCCTGCCCGCCGACACCCGCATCACTGCCGAAGTGGGCATCGGCCAGATCCCTGGCGGTTTCGGCCTGGACATCGACCTGCGCATCAGCCTGCCGGGCCTGGAACAAGCCGACGCCCAGGCGCTGGTAGACGCCGCCCACCTTGTGTGCCCGTACTCCAACGCCACCCGCGGCAACGTGGATGTACGCCTGCACGTGGCGGTGTAAGCCTGCGGCGCACAAATCCCAGGCACAAAAAAGCCCGACTCATGGTCGGGCTTTTTGTTACGCAGGAAGGGCCAGAATTACTTGGCGCGACCTTTGTACGAACCGCCTTCGCGGGTATCGATCTCGATCATGTCGCCGATCTCGATGAAGTCGGCAACGCTCAGCTCGGTGCCATTCTTCAGTTTGGCAGGCTTCATGACCTTGCCGGAAGTGTCGCCACGAGCCGAACCTTCGGTGTAGTCGATCTGACGCACGATAGTGGTCGGCAGCTCAACGGAAACCAGGCGGCCTTCGAAGAACACGGCTTCGCAGACGTCGGTCATGCCTTCTTCAACGAATGGCAGTACCGATTCGATGTCTTCGGCGTTCAGCTCGTACATGGTGTAGTCAGTGGTGTCCATGAACGTGTAGGAGTCACCGCTGATGAAGGACAGGGTGGCTTCCTTGCGATCCAGGATCACGTCGTCCAGCTTGTCGTCGGCGCTGTAGACGGTTTCAGTCTTGTAGCCGGTCAGCAGGTTCTTCAGCTTGGTCTTCATGATCGCGCTGTTACGGCCCGACTTGGTGAATTCAGCTTTCTGAACCAGCCAAGGGTCGTTGTCGATACGGATCACGGTACCGGGTTTAAGCTCTTTACCAGTTTTCATTGCGAATATCCGAATTTGGATGGATTTACAAAAATCTAGGCCGCGTATCATATCCAATTTCGGTAAAACTGTACCAGCGCCGTCGCAAGATCAGGCTGAGCGGCCTGTTTTTCGCCCCATTGGCGGGCATTGGCGGCCAGCTCCGGCCAGTGTTCCAGCACCCGGCGCCAGCTGTCGGCCATGGCCAGGCCCTGGTTCCAGGCGCGCCACAGGTCGGTCAGCGCCTGCCCCGCCGCCGGGCTCAAGGCTTCGACATAGAGCGCCAGGAAGGCTTCGAGCTTCTCCCAGTGCGCGTACTCTTCCTGTTCATAGATGTGCCACAACAGCGGTTGCCCTGCCCACTGCGCGCGCACGAACGAGTCTTCGCCGCGCACGGCGTTGAAGTCGCAGCTCCACAGCAGCAGGTCGTACTGGTCCTGGCGGACGAACGGCACCACCTGCACGGTCAGGGCGCCACGACGATGCACGGCGCCCACCGCCAGCTCATCCACTGCCAACCACGCCTGCACGTCCCCCAGCACACGGCCCTGGGGCACCAGCACGTGGGTGGGCGAGGCATCGGCGGCCATGGCGTCGAACCACCCGGCCAGGCTGGAGTTCTCGTAGGCAAACAACGACACCAGCCGGGCGCCTGGGGCCACCGTCACGCCCAGGCTGGCCAGGAACGCGCGGCGCGCCTCGGGGTCGGCCTGGAACGCCTGGCGGCGCGCCAGCAAGCCGCTTTCACGCAACAACCCACCGGTTTTCTCGACAAAGCCGGGAAAGAAGAAATACTTCTGCAGGCGGTCCGGCTGCGGCGACGGCAGGCCATGGCAACCCGACACCCAGCCTTCGGCGCTGAGGTATTCCAGGTTCAGCCACAGCGCGGGTACAGCGCGGGCGGCCAGGGCCGCGCGATAGTCGGCCGGCAGTTTGCAGCCGAAGGCTTCGATGACCACGTCGGCGGCCTGCACGGCGGGCCACTGCTGCGGCCACTGGCAAATCTCCACGCCTTCGTGGCGCTGGCTGGCCAGGCTCGGCTGCACCGCCGGCCACAGCCGCTCGAACGATTTCAGGTCGTCGACCCACAGGCGCACGGCCACGTCATGTTCGGCGGCCAGCTGCCGGGCCAGGCGCCAGGTCACGCCGATGTCGCCGAAGTTGTCGACCACACAGCAGAAAATGTCCCAGGAGGCTTTCATGTTCGCTTCCATCACGCCCTCCGGGCAAAATCGGGCATTGTAGAGGCAAAGTCATCGCTCGTGAGACAATCATAACCTTGCCCGCGCCGCCAGGAGGCCCGTCATGCCTTACCGTCCCAATCACCGCCAATTGCTCGTCACCCTCAACCCCGCGCAACTGGTGGGCTGCATTGCCCTGGGTATCTGGCTGGGGTTCCTGGCCATCGCCCTGACCACCTGGCTGGGCTACAAGCTGTTCTTCAACGCGCCGCTGACCGTGGCCACCCCGGCGCCACCGCCGCCGGCCATGCGCGCCCCGGACGACAGCTCGGCCATGTTCGACCAGTACAAGGACAACCTGCGCCGCCAGGAACAGAGCCAGGGCGACGCGCAGAATCACAGCCAGGACCCCAAGTGCCAGTTCTGGCTGCAGCAGGACCGCACTGCCCCGACCGACAAGAGCCGCACCAATGTACTCAAGTTCTGCAACTGAAATGGACAAGCACGCCCTGCGGCAGCTGATCGTCGAACGCCTGGCGCAAGATTTCGAGGTGCTGCAGCGCGCCGCCCAGACCGCCTACGAAACCGCGACCCACGAAGAGAACGTCGCCGAAAACAAATACGACACCCTGGGCCTGGAGGCTTCGTACCTGGCCACCGGGCAGGCACGGCGCATGGAAGAAATCCGCCAGGCGCAGGGGCTGTACCAGCAGTTGACCCTGCGGGAATACGACGCACAGCGTGGCATCGAAGTCGGCGCGCTGGTGACCCTGGAGGCCGAGAACGGCCAGCTGCAGTGGATGTTCCTGGGGCCCGAGGCGGCGGGATTGAAAATTACCCTGGACGGGCGCCTGGTCACCGTCATCACCCCGCGCTCGCCGCTGGGGCAGAGCCTGCTGGGCAAGCGCGAGGATGACGAGGTCAACATCACCGTGGCAGCCGTGCGCCAGGCCTATACCGTCATCCACGTCACATGACCCGTAGCAGCGGCCACCAGGCCGCGTCCCCAGGCGCCGCGCTTTTCCAGGTATACCGCGTTGGGGGCGGACGCAGCCTACGGCAGCTGCTACGGGTCATCCACGCCGCATGACCCGTAGCAGCGGCCACCAGGCCGCGTCCCCAGGCGCCGCGCTTTTTCCATAGCCTGTGGGAGCGGGTTCTACCCGCGAAAAGAACCCTGCGCAATACCTGACACCCGGTGGCGTCCTTTTCGTGGGCAGAGCCCACTCCCACGCAAGGAAGGCAAGTGCAGGTACGGGAGCCGTCAGGCGGTGAAACGCTCGGCCAGGCGCTGGGCCGTGAACTGCTCCAGCAGATAATCGATGAACGCCCGGGTCTTGCCCGGCAGCAATTTATGCTCGGCGTAGTACAGCCAGATATGCCCATCATCCACGTACCAGTCCGGCAGCACCCGCTGCAACGTCCCCGCCTGCAGGTACGGCACCGCAAACGGCATGCTCACCAGGGCAATGCCCAAATCCTGCTGCGCCGCCACGCACGCCGCGTCGGAATCGCTGAGGGTCATGCGCGCCGGCAAACGCAATTCTGCCTGCGCCTGCTGGCGCCCGGTCAACGGCCAACTGCGCACCCGCCCGGTCTGCGGCGAGCGGATCAGGATACCGTCCTGCTGCTCCAGGTCTTCGGGGGTGCGCACCGGTCCGCGCCGCGCCAGGTAGCCGGCTGACGCCACCAGCACCCGATGGGCCGGCGCCAGCTTGCGCGCCACCACGCCCTGGGGCAGCTCGAACCCGCCGCCGATGGCGGCATCGAAGCCCTGGCCAATCAGATCGACCTGGCGGTTGTCGAAATGCCAGTCCGGGGCAATGTCCGGGTAACGGCGCAGGAACTCACCCAGCAGCGGCACCACGTACAGGCGCCCGAACACCGTGCCCATGCTGACCCGCAAGGTGCCCGCCGGCTGCCCCTGGGCACCGGCCAGGTTGGCCACGGCATTCTGGATCACCCCGAAGCTGGCGCTGACTTCCGCCAGGAAGCGCTGCCCCGCCTCGGTCAGGGTCAAGCGCCGGGTGCTGCGCTGGAACAGGCGCACGCCCATGCGCGCTTCCAGCCGCGCCACGTTCTTGCCCACCGCTGCGGGCGTCAGGTGCAGGCGCCGCGCCGCCTCGGCGAAGCTACCGGCTTCGGCGCTGCGGACAAAACACTCTATGCTGCTGAAGGTTTCCATGGCCGCTATTCGATACCGTTGGTTTACACAGCCTATCTCAACCATGGTCTACCGGCAGCATAATCAGCAGTCGATACTGAACCCATCAACCAAGGCATTCCGCCTTGGCAACTGGAGCACCCTCATGTCGAATCAAGCGAAACTCAGCGGCAAAGTGGCCCTGGTACAAGGCGGTTCCCGCGGCATCGGCGCCGCCATCGTCAAGCGCCTGGCCAGCGAAGGCGCTGCCGTGGCCTTCACCTACGTCAGCTCCCAGGCCCCGGCCCAGGCACTGGCCGACAGCATCACCGCCGAGGGCGGCAAGGCCCTGGCCATCAAGGCCGACAGCGCCGACGCCGACGCCATTCGCGGCGCCGTGGAACAGACCGTGCAAACCTTCGGTCGCCTGGACATCCTGGTCAACAACGCCGGCGTGCTGGCCCTCGGCCCATTGGCCGAGTTCAGCCTGGAAGACTTCGACCGCACCTACGCCGTCAACGTGCGCAGCGTGTTCATCGCCAGCCAGGCGGCTGCCAGGCACATGGGCGACGGCGGGCGCATCATCAACATCGGCAGCACCAACGCCGACCGCATGCCCTTTGAAGGCGGTGCCGCCTACGCCATGAGCAAATCGGCGCTGGTGGGCCTGGTGAAAGGCCTGGCCCGCGACCTCGGCCCGCGCGGCATCACCATCAACAACGTCCAGCCCGGCCCGGTGGACACCGACATGAACCCGGCCAACGGCGACTTCGCCGACATCATGCTGGGCTTCATGGCGGTGAAACGCTACGGCCATGCCGACGAGATCGCAAGCTTCGTCAGCTACCTGGCCGGCCCGGAAGCGGGCTACATCACCGGCGCCAGCCTGACCATCGACGGTGGCTTCGGCGCCTGATCGGCCAGGGTCTGTTCGAGCATCGCGACAAAGGCCTGGGCGGCCGGGGTCGGGGTGTTCGACCAGATGGCGTAGACGCGGCGCACCGGCGCATCGCTGATCGGCACCGCCACTACCCCTTCGAACCCCTGGGCCACGGCGGCAGGCACGAGCCCTACCGCCAGGCCACGGCGCACGAATTGCTCCACCAGGCGCATGTCGGTGATCTCGAACTGCACCCGGTGCGCCAGGTTGGCGGCCGCAAACGCTTCGTCCGTCTGCCGCCGCGCGCCGGTACCCGCTGCAAAATCCACCAACGGCTGATCCGCCAACTGCGCCAACGGCAAGCGCTGCGCGGCCGCCAACGGATGCCCCGGCGCCAGCACCGCCACCAGTTCTTCATCCACCAACGCCCTGAGCGCCACCCCCTCCACCGGCGCACCCGGCCACACGCCGATCATGGCCACGTCCATGCGCCGCCCGCGCACCTCCTCCACCATCCATTCACTGCGCCCCACATTCAGGTGGATATCCACCTGGGGGTATTGCTGGTGGAAGGCAGCGATGTGTTCCACCAGGTCCAACCCGGTCAGCGACGAGATCATGCCCAGGCTCAAGCGCCCGCGCACCTGGCCACAGGCCGCCGCCACGTCGTCGCCAATGCGCCGGGTGGCGTCCAACGCGGCACGGGCACTGCGCACGAACGCCTCGCCCGCCGGGGTCAACGCCACCCGCCGCGAGGTGCGCTCGAACAACTGCGCCCCCAGCTGGCGCTCCAACCGTGCGATCTGGTGGCTGAGCGCCGACTGCACCGTGTGGCAGCGCGCCGCCGCGCGGGTGAAGCTGCCTTCGTCGGCCACCGCCAGGGCGTATTCGATCTGCTTGAGGTTCATGGCACTCATCTCATTTCACGATCATTCCGATGACAACAATACATTGGTGTCATGGATAGCCAGTACCGATACTTGCCCCGACTGCCACTGCCTTGGAAAGCCGCCATGTCTTCGCCCCGTGAAAAACCGTTGAGCAGCGCCCTGATCCTGCTGATGGCCATCGCCACCGGCCTTACAGTAGCCAGCAACTATTACGCCCAGCCGTTGCTGCACACCATTGCCCAGCACCTGGGCCTGAGCGCCGCCAGCGCCGGCACCATCGTCATCACCGCGCAGCTGAGCTACGGCGCCGGGCTGTTCCTGCTGGTGCCGCTGGGCGACCTGCTGGAGCAGCGCCGCCTGATCGTCACCATGACCCTGCTCAGCGCCGCCGGGCTGCTAATCAGCGCCTTCGCCCCCAACCTGCCGCTGCTGTTGCTGGGCACCGCCATGACCGGCCTGTTCTCGGTGGTGGCCCAGGTGCTGGTGCCCATGGCCGCCAGCCTGGCGGCGCCCGAGCATCGCGGCCGGGTGGTGGGCACGCTGATGAGCGGCCTGCTGCTGGGCATCCTGCTGGCGCGCACGGCGGCCGGGCTGGTGTCTTCACTGGCCGACTGGCGCACCATCTACCTGCTGGCTGCCGCGTTGCTGAGCCTGTGCGCCATTGCCCTGGGGCTGTCGCTGCCGCGCCGGCAACAGTCGGCCGGGCTCAGCTACCCGCAACTGCTGGCCTCGGTGCTGACCCTGTTCGTGGAAGAACCGGTGCTGCGCCTGCGCGCCTGGCTGGGCCTGTTGTCGTTCTGCCTGTTCGGCCTGTTCTGGACACCCCTGGCGTTCCTGCTGGCCGCCCCGCCCTACGGCTATTCAGATGCCGCCATCGGCCTGTTTGGCCTGGCGGGTGCCGCCGGCGCCCTGGCTGCCAGCGCTGCCGGCCGCCTGGCCGACCGCGGCAAGGGCAACCTGGCCACCCTCATCGGCCTCGCCGCCCTGCTCGCGGCCTGGCTGCCCCTGGCACTCGCCGGGCAATCACTGTGGGCCCTGCTGGCCGGCGTGCTGATCCTCGACCTGGCCGTGCAACTGACCCACGTCAGCAACCAGAACGCCGTCTACGCCCTGCGCCCCCAGGCGCGCAACCGCCTGAACGCCGGCTACATCACCTGCTACTTCATTGGCGGCGCCATGGGCTCGGCCCTCGGCACGCAATTGTTCAGCCGCTTCGGCTGGTCGGGCATTGTCACCGCAGGCGCCGCCATCAGCGTGCTGGCCCTCGGCCTGTGGCTGTGGCGCAGCAGCCCGAAATCGTCGCCTCTCGTCGCGCGACATTGACTTGCGTCAGCGTTGAGCTATTCCAAAGGTTTGAAAATGAATGCATTCAACCTGGAAATCCCCACCATGAAGCTGACAATAAAAGCCGGTGATTTCTTGCAGTGCGAAGGCGAGTACAGCAATGGATCGCTCACACTCAAGACTGCCAACCACCCTTCCCCCGGGGAACGGATCCCCCTCAACCGCATCAAGAACATCACCGTCGCCAACCACGAGGTCAACCGCAGCCTGGGCGGCGCCATCGGCTGGGGCTTTGCCGGCGCCCTGGTCGCCGGCCCCATCGGCCTGGTGGCGGGCCTGTGGCTGGGCGGCAAGGAAGAACAGGTGACGTTCATCGCCACCTTGAAGGACGGCCGCAAACTGACGGCGGTGGCAGATAGCCGGACGTTTTCGAAGTTGAATGGGAGGTTGCAGGGGTTGCATGCGTAAGGAAGCTCTCTCCCGGTAGCCGATCGGCTACCCATCTTGCTCACACAAACGCGACACAAACAAAAAACCCCTGAAACGTTGCCGCTTCAGGGGTCTCTTGCGTATCGAATATGGCGGTGAAGAAGGGATTCGAACCCTTGATACAGTTTCCTGTATACACACTTTCCAGGCGTGCTCCTTCAGCCACTCGGACACTTCACCGTTTTCTCTTCAAACATGTTCTGTCTGTCGAGGCGCGCTAATGTAGTCGAAAGCTTTTCTGATGGCAAACATTTTTTTCAATTTTTTCATGCAGTTATGCCGATCCGGGGAAAACGGCCTGTGTTCGGGGCAAACCGGCCATGGCGGGCGGGGGTTGCCCGGCCGGTACGGGTGGCGGCGGCAAGCGTGACTGGTGGGTCAGTCACGGCGCTTTACCTGGCCCTGCGGGCTGGGTAACGTCAGCGGCAAAACCCTAACAAGGAACACCGTCATGAGCGAGTTGATCGATTACCACCTGGAAGATGGCATTGCCACGCTGACGCTGAGCAACGGCAAGGTCAACGCGATTTCCCCGGAGGTCATCGCCGCCTTCAATGCAGCGCTGGACCGTGCCGAGCAGGATCGCGCCGTGGTCATCATCACCGGCCAGCCTGGCATCCTGAGCGGCGGCTATGACCTCAAGGTCATGACCGCCGGCCCGCAACAGGCCATCGGCCTGGTCACGTCGGGCTCGACCCTGGCGCGCCGGTTGCTGTCGCACCCCTTCCCCGTCGTCGTCGCCTGCCCGGGCCATGCCGTGGCCAAGGGTGCGTTCCTGCTGCTGTCGGTGGATTACCGCATCGGCGTCGAGGGGCCGTTCAGCATCGGCCTGAACGAGGTGCAGATCGGCATGACCATGCACCACGCCGGTATCGAGCTGGCCCGTGATCGCCTGGGCAAGGCAGCGTTCCATCGTTCGGTGATCAATGGCGAGATGTTCACGCCCGGGACGGCCGTGGACGCAGGCTTCCTCGACGTGGTTGTGCCGGCCGAGCAATTGCGCGAGCAGGCGCTGGCGGCAGCGCAGCAGTTGAAGAAGATCAACATGAGCGCCCATCGCAAGACCAAGCTCAAGGTACGCAAGGCGCTGCTGGAGCTGCTGGACGACGCGATCATCCGCGACCAGGAGCATTCGGTTACGGCGTGAGGTTGAAGTGTGGCCGGACGCGGCCTGGCGGCCGCTGCTACGGGACTGGGGTGTAGCAGCGGCCCGTGGGCCGCGTCAGGGCTATCCATATAGTTAATTGATCCAACCGCAGCCCCGCCCTTAAACTCCAGCGCTCTGCCAAAGGTGAGTCGCTGGATGCTTTTTATCGTTCGCATGTTTCTGATGGGGCTGCATTTCCTTGCAGTGGGTGGCGTGGGCCTGGTGATAGGGCTGTGCCGCCCCTTTCATCCCGACAACAGCCGGGTGTTCGCCCGCCTGTATTCGCGACCGGCCCTCAAGATCCTCGGGGTCGACCTGGACGCCCAGGTGGGCCCGCTGTTCGACCAGCCGCCCGGCTGCGTGATCATCGCCAACCACCAGTCCAACTACGACCTGTTCATGCTCGGCAAGGTGGTGCCACGCCGCACGGTGTGCATCGGCAAGAAGAGCCTGAAGTGGGTACCGTTCTTCGGACAGCTGTTCTGGTTGGGCGGCAACGTGCTGATCAACCGTGACAATGCCTACCAGGCGCGCCGTGCGTTGCAGACCACCACCCGCACCCTGCAGCGCGACACGTCGATCTGGGTGTTCCCCGAAGGCACGCGCAATGCCAGCAACGACCTGCTGCCCTTCAAGAAAGGCGCGTTCCAGATGGCCATCGACGCCGGCGTGCCCATCGTGCCGCTGTGCGTGAGCCGCTACACCCGCAGCGTGCGCCTGAACCGCTGGCGCGCCGGGCGCATTGCCGTGCGCTCGCTGCCGGCCATTTCCACCCAGGGGCTGACCAGCAAGGACATCCCGGAACTGATGCGCCAGTGCCGCGAGCAGATGCAGCAGTGCATCGACGGCCTCGACCAGGACGTGCGAAGCGCTTGAACCCCGCGCCGCTTGCCGACTCTCAACACTGAGGCCAAGCTGCATTCACTGCCACCAGAACAAGAGCCAAACCATGGGTCGAGTCGTTGCCGCGGCGGTCTACAGCGCCGGGAAGAAAGTCGTTGATATCAGCCTTGATCAAGGCGCTGCCTGGGCCAAGAAGCCCGGGCACTTCGTGTGGATCGGGCTGGAACAGCCCAATGCCGCGGAACTGGCCAACCTGCAGCGCCAGTTCGGCCTGCACGAACTGGCCATAGAAGACGCGCTGGAAAAACACAGCCGGCCGAAGCTGGAAACCTTCGGCGACGCGCTGTTCATCGTCACCTATTCGCCGGTGCGCCAGGACGGCAAGCTGGAGTTCATCGAAACCCACATTTTTGCCGGCAAGGGGTACATCATTACCGCCCGCAACGGCCACTCGGCGTCGTACTCGCTGGTGCGCCAGCGCTGCGAGGCGCGGCCGTTGCTGCTGGAGCACGGCGAGGACTTCGTGCTGTATGCCCTGCTGGACTTCGTTACCGAGAACTACCAGCCGGTGAGCGAGGCCATCCACGCCGAGATCGAGCAGATCGAGGCCGCGGTGCTCGCCGACTGCCTGCGCGAGGCCGACGTGCAGCGCCTGCACAGCCTGCGTCGGGAGCTACTGCGCCTGCGCCGCTACGTGGCGCCCATGGTGGAGATCAGCGAAGAACTGCAGCGCCTGGACTTCCCGTTCATCGACCGGAACATGCGCCCTTATTTCCGCGACGTGGAGATCCATGTGACGCGGCAGATGGAAGACCTGGGCACCATGCGCGACATCGCCAGCCAGACCATCGAGGTGGGCATGCTGCTGGAGTCGTCGCGGCAAAGCATCGTGCAGCGCAAGTTCGCCGCCTGGGCGGCCATCCTGGCGTTTCCCACGGCGGTGGCGGGCATCTACGGAATGAACTTCCAGAACATGCCGGAGCTGCACTGGCAGTACGGCTACTTCGTGGTGCTGGGGGCGATTGCGGTGGGGTGCGGGGCGTTGTACGCCAGCTTCAAGCGCTCCGGCTGGTTGTAACAAAACACTCGATCATGTGGGAGCTGGCTTGCCAGCGAGCTGTTGAGGCCCTAAAAGCTCGCTGGCAAGCCAGCTCCCACACACAGCGTCACAGCGACGTTAGCGGCCCTGCGCGACGAAGCGCATCATCCATTCGCCTACCAGGGTGCCCTGGTGTTCGCGCGCCAGGCTGGCCACGGCCTTGCCGTGCACTGCTTCACCCAGGCTCTGCACGCGCAGGTCCAGCAGCGCGCGGGAATAGTCATGCATGAACTCCGGGTGGCCCTGGAAGCACAGCACCTGATCACCGATGTGGTAGGCGGCGTTCGGGCAGAACGCGCTGGACGCCACCACGGTGGCGCCTTCGGGCAGCGCGGTGACCTGGTCCTGGTGGCTGATCAGCAGCGCCAGTTCGCTGGCGGGTGGGCTCATCCACTCGGCAGTGGTGTCCACCTGGTAGTCATGCACGCCCACGCCCCAGCCCTGGTTGGCCCGCTCGGCACGGCCGCCCAGCAGCAGCGCCAGCAGTTGGTGGCCGAAGCACACGCCCAGCAGCTTGTCACCGCGCTTGTAGCGCTCCAGCAGGAAAGTCTTGAGTGTCTGGATCCAGGGGTCGGTGCCGAAGGAGTCGGCCTTGCTGCCGGTGACCAGGTAGGCGTCGAACACCTCGCCCTCGGGCGGGTACTCGCCGTTCAGCACGTTATAGATGGAAAACTGCGCGGCAACGGGCTGGCGCGCGAACAGCTGTTCGAACATCCGGCCGTAGCCCTGGTATTGCTCGACCAGCTCAGGCCGCAGGACATCGGTTTCCAGGATGCAGATGCGTAACGACATAGAAAGAATACCCGACACGATTAGAGGCAACAGTGCACGGCGCTGAGACTGCGCGAATCGACGCGGCCTTGCAAGACCATGAAGGCTGATCACCGCGCTTTTTGTACCGTTGGGCGGCGCCTGACGAACGGTGCAAGGCCGACAAAGCTGACTTCAGAGGCAGGCAGCCTCTCTAGCATGGGTATCAAGCAGATGTTCAGGCCACTGCTAGACAAATTGGCGATTATTTATCGAATAAGCCAGACCAAAGCGTTCTAAGCCACAGGCTTCCCGGGCCCTACTGTTAGAAATATCGCTTCAGCTGCCCGAGGCCTTTTCGAGCACGCCAGGCGATCGCGGTAAAGGTGCACGTCTTCGCCCGGCCCAAAGGCCCGCAGTCGGCGCAAAGGAAGAATAACAAGAAGGCAGCCAACCATGTTCAAACACGACAAAGTACGCCAGGCGGGCATTATCGTCGCCATCACCACCCTGCTACTCATCCTCCCCAACCTCACCCGGTTGTTCGGCTGAACACAACCGACCGGTTGCCGAATAAAATTTGCCACCCGTTGCTACCGGGCGCTGCGCATCTGTGCCAATCTTCAGGTTGAATTCCTGGAGATTGGCCCATGCGCAGATGGATTGCCCCCTTTTCCCTTTCACTGCTGATCAGCACCCAGGCCCACGCCTACGTCGACATTGACGAGGCGGTGGACCAGATCGGAAACGGCGTGATGATTCTCGATGTGCGCACCGATGACCAGTATTCCGCTGGCCACATCAATAATGCGCTGCAAGTCGACATGTCGCTGCGCCCACTCTCCTCCAGCGACACCGACGCGCGCGGCCTGGCCTACCAGTTGGGCAAGGCGATCCAGAACAAGGCCCAGGTCGTGGTGCTGTACAGCGACACCGACGCGAACGCCAACAAGGCGGAAGCGGCGCTGAAGAAAGCCGGGTTCCTGGCCATCGTCAACGGCGGCAATTACATGGACTTGAACTCGGCGCTGTTCCGGCTGTGCCAGAAGGACAGTTTCTACTGCTGACGCGGGCGGGATCAGCGGAATGGGCGTAGCCGCTGCCGTAGGCTGCGCTGGGCCTGGACCTCGCTGGAAATTTCCAGTGTACCCAGGGGCCAGCGCAGCCTGACGGCAGCGGCTACGGGGCGCGGGTTACTGCACCTGCACTTGCACCGTCGGCGTCACGTGGACCTTGGCGTGCATCTGTTCGAAGCCACCACCCCGGCGCATGCCGCGCACCGGGCAGGCGTCCAGGTAGTCCAGGCCCACGGCCAGCTTCAGGTGGCGCTCGGGGCGCGCCAGCTGGTTGGTCACGTCGAAACTGTACCAGGCGTCGTCCAGCCAGGCTTCGGCCCAGGCGTGGCTGGCCAGGTGCTCGCTGTCCCCACTGAACAGGTACCCCGACACATAACGCGCCGGCACGCCCAGGCTGCGGGCGCAGGCCAGGAACGCGTGGGTGTGGTCCTGGCACACGCCGGCACGGGCGGCGAAGGCCTGGGCGGCGCTGGTGTCCACCTCGGTGGCGCCGGGGCTGTAGGTGATATGCTGGTTCAGCGCCTGCATCAGGTCGATCAGCGCCGTACGGTCAGTACGCTGCCCGCATTCTTTCGCGGCGAACGTACGTAGCGCCTCGTCGGCCTCGGTCAGGCGGGTAAAGCGGCGGAACGGCAATGGCGACTGCGATTCGTGCTCGGCCTCGCGGGTCTCGTCGATGTCGACCTGGCCGCGGGCGCCGATGATGATGTCGTGGTGCGGCTCGTCCAGGGTCAGTACGTGGAGGATGTTGCCGAACGGGTCGATCTGCGCGCGCACATGGCGTGGCAGGTCCAGCTGCCAGCTGAGCACGTGCTGGCGCTCGCTGTCGTGGGGCGTCAGGCGCAGGTACTGGATGCTGGCGCGCACTTCGTCATCGTAGTGGTAGGCGGTCTCGTGGCTGATGGAGAGTCTCATACTGCCTCCAGGTAGGAACTGTGAATGGCGTTGCCCAACTGTGCCACCAGCGGGATGAATTCGGTGAGCCAGGCATGCAGGCCCTCGTCGAGGATCTCGCCGATGCCGGTGTAGCGCAGGCGCGCGTCCAGCTCGGCGGCCAGGCGCTGGGCCGGGCGGCCGTTGAGGCCGGGCAGCGAGGCCAGGATCTGGTCGATTTCCTCGGTGCAAGCGCGCAGCGAGCGCGGCACGTCGGCGCGCAGCAGCAACATCTCCGCCACGTTGTTGGCCGAGGGCGCGTCGCGGTAGATCTCGGTGTAAGCCTCGAACGACGACAACGCCCGCAGCAGCGCGCTCCACTGGTAGTAACTGCGCGCCGAGCTTTCGTCCACCAGTTCGGCCTCGTCGCCCAGCATCTCGTAGCGCGCGTCCACCAGGCGCAGGGTGTTGTCGGCGCGCTCGATGAAGGTGCCCAGGCGAATGAAGCGGAACGCGTCATTGCGCATGATGGTGCCGTAGGTGGCGCCACGGAACAGGTGCGAACGCTCCTTGATCCACTCGCAGAAGCGGCTCAGGCCGTAGCGCCCCAGGCCCTGCTCGGCGATGCCGCGAATCTCCAGCCAGGTGGCGTTGATGTTTTCCCACATGTCGGCGGTGATGCGCCCACGCACCGCGTGGGCACTGGCGCGGGCGGCGCCCAGGCAGCTGTAGAGGCTGGCCGGGTTGCTGGCGTCCAGGGCGAAGAAGTGCAGCAGGCGCTCGGCGTGCAGCTTGCCGTGGCGCTCCAGGTAGTCGTCGAGGGTGCCGGTGATCAACAGCGGCATGGCCATTTCTTCAAGACCGTCGCCACGGCCATCCTGGGGCATCAGCGACAGCGAATAGCTGACTTCGAGCATGCGCGCCAGGTTCTCCGCGCGCTCCAGGTAACGTGACATCCAATACAGATCAGAGGCAGTTCTACTCAGCATTTGGCAGGCATCCTTAATCCTCGACCACCCAGGTGTCCTTGGTTCCGCCACCCTGTGACGAGTTGACCACCAGCGAGCCCTCGCGCAGCGCCACGCGGGTCAGCCCGCCGGGTACCACACGGGTTTCGCGGCCGGCAAGGACGAACGGGCGCAGGTCGATATGGCGCGGGGCAATGCCGTTCTCGACGAAGGTCGGGCAGGTCGACAACGACAGCGTCGGCTGCGCGATGTAGGCATGGGGCCGCGCCTTGAGGCGGGCACGGAAGTTCTCGATCTCGGCCGCGCTGGCGGCAGGGCCCACCAGCATGCCGTAGCCGCCCGACCCCTGGGTCTCCTTGACCACCAGGTCGGGCAGGTTGGCCAGCACGTGGGACAGTTCCTTGGGGTTGCGACACTGCCACGTCGGCACGTTCTTGAGGATCGGCTCCTCGTCCAGGTAGAAACGGATCATGTCGGTGACGTAGGGGTATACCGACTTGTCGTCCGCCACGCCGGTGCCGATGGCGTTGGCCAGCACCACGTTGCCCGAGCGGTATGCCGCCAGCAGGCCGGGCACGCCCAGCATCGATTCGGGGTTGAACGCCAGCGGGTCGAGGAAGGCATCGTCGAGGCGGCGGTAGATCACGTCCACGGCCTTGGGGCCGTCGGTGGTGCGCATGAACACGCGGTCGTCGCGCACGAACAGGTCGGCGCCCTCCACCAGTTCCACGCCCATCTCGCGGGCCAGGAACGCATGCTCGAAGAACGCACTGTTGAAGCGCCCGGGGGTCAGCACCACCACGCTGGGGTTGTCCAGGTGGCTGGAGCTTTTGAGGGTGTCCAGCAGCATGCTCGGGTAATGGTCGATGGGGGCGATGCGCTGGGCCGCGAACAGCTCGGGGAACAGGCGCATCATCATCTTGCGGTCTTCGAGCATGTAGCTCACGCCGCTGGGCGTGCGCAGGTTGTCTTCCAGCACGTAGTAGCTGCCATCGCCGTCGCGCACCAGGTCGACGCCGGAAATGTGCGAGTAGATGTCACGGTGCAGGTTCAGGCCCTGCATCGCCAGCTGGTACTGCTCGTTGGCCAGCACCTGTTCGGCGGGGATGATGCCGGCCTTGATGATGCGCTGGTCGTGGTACAGGTCGGCCAGGAACATGTTCAGTGCCTTGACCCGCTGGATACAGCCGCGCTCCACCACCCGCCACTCGCTGGCCGGGATACTGCGCGGAATGGTATCGAACGGAATCAGCCGCTCGGTGCCCTGCTCGTCGCCATAGAGCGTGAAAGTGATGCCAGCCCGGTGGAA
The DNA here is from genome assembly GCF_057128625.1 of Pseudomonas imperatae. Taxonomy (NCBI): domain Bacteria; kingdom Pseudomonadati; phylum Pseudomonadota; class Gammaproteobacteria; order Pseudomonadales; family Pseudomonadaceae; genus Pseudomonas; species Pseudomonas imperatae. Next base: position 264,844 of record NZ_JBSKHP010000004.1, read on the forward strand.
CAGCAGATCGGCTTCCCGGCGCCGTTGGGCCAGGAGCTCTTCGGGGGTGTCGGCCAGCCAGCGCGCGAACTCCCGGTAATGCGGGCGGACCACGCCGCCGGCATCGTACATCTCATCATAAAAGGTGCGGATCATGCCGTACTCCTTGTCACCCGGACACCAAGCCCATCGCAAGGCTCGTGCCAGCGGCAGAAACGCTTAAATAACAACAGGTTGGATAACGCCCGATTCGCGCTCGCACCATTCCTGTGCGTCATTGACCCCAACCCGTCCCCGGACGCTTCATTGCGAAGCGGTAGTTCAAGGCTAATTGCTATGACCAGCATAGACAGAGATGATTTCGGCAACGCTGCGCCAGACAGTTTTTTTAATGAATATTCAATCCCCGCAAATCGTTTTTGATCTTGAAGCTCTTGATCTTGATTTGGCTCTTGATCTTGATCTGGCTTTTGATCTGGCTTTTGATTTTGATCTTGGCCCCGTTAAGCGCCCGGGACGACTGGAGGCGTTGATCAAGCGGGCCGAGGCGTAGCCGAGGGAGACGGAACCGGAGGCGCTTCTATTCCGGGCCGTCGTCCGCTTGATCGACGCCTCCAGTCGGCCCGGGCGCTTTACGGGGCATACAATCAAGATCAAAAGCCAGATCAAAAGCCAAGTCAAAAGCCAAGTCAAAAGCCAGATCAAGATCACAAGCCAGGGCAGCAGCAATAACTGGAGGTATTGTGGATGGCCTGCAAACTAAAACGGCCAGCCCATGGGCCAGCCGTCATGTACTGCGGGGGTCAGTCAAGCCTGCAGGCGCTGCACCTGATGCTTCACACCCCACCCTTCTATCTCGCCGCCCAGCGGTTCGATCACGGCTTCGAAGTCCTGCTCGAACTCGCCAATGCCGCCATAGGTGGCGAACATCACCTTGCTCAACTCCAGGTACCAGGCCCCATCGTCACGTTCGCTGACCTGGGCATTGAGTGACTCGCCCTGGAACTTGCCCGCTGCCGTGCGCGCACGCTTTTCGTCCGGGAACACGGCATAGAACTCGATGGGATGGATGCTGGCAAAATCGAAGCCGCCTTCCTTCATGCGGCGCAGCACGTGGGTGCTGATGTCTTCTTGATAGGCTGTGCTCATGAATCGTCCTCCTCATCATTGATGGATAGACTTTCAGTACTTCCAGGACCTCCGTTGGCAGAAAAACGACTGCAATGGGACTACGCGACTCAAGGGTCACCCGGAAACAAGCATGGAGCTGACAACAAGACGAGGGCACGGCCAAAGGGGGCAGGCCGCTCTCGATTGCAGAGTAGCGCGAAGGCGGCGCCTGTGCCAGAGGGTCAGGCGCACCAATTGCGGATCAGTCGACTGGCGTCACAGAAACGATTTCCATGGCATTCATCTCCTTGAGCGCCTTGGCCGCCGGTTCCGCGGCACGATTATCAAAATCATTGAGGTCGGCCTTTTCCAGCACCGGGCGGTAATAGGCACGTACATGCCTGGCCGCCTCGTCCTTGTCGGGACGTTCCTGCGCATCGACCTGCAGGTTCAACTGCTGGCCATGTTCATCGATAAACGTGATTTGCCACTTTTTCATCTAGATCTCCTCGGCAGAACGGAGTCGACGACACAAGGCTTGCGCCTTACTTCACTTGACCGGCCAGGGCCGGCATCGTTCCGGCCGGGTGCCCGCCAGCGGCAATGATTCATTTAGATAACACCTTGGCGGGCAGACGAACGGGCGAAATGCACCGTTTCCACCCAAGGAGACGGTCATGACCGACACCCTAGCTGCCGTGAAGCACTACGATGACGTGCTCGCCCACTACCACACCCTGCTGGGCGCCCTGGCCCAGGCGCCCACGCCGCTGGCTGTGTTCCAGCGCATGGGGCAGCGCCTTGAGCCTGATGACCCGCGCACGCCGCTGGAAAAACTGCCCAAGGCCTACCCCAGCCGCTACCGCGACTACCGGCGCTCCGAAGGGGGGCAGGCCCACGCCGCCGCAGCCGCCAAGGCGCTGGCTGGCTTCGTGCATGCCCAGGCCCAATTGCTGCACGCCGACGGCCTGCTCGGCAACGACCATTGGCTGATGGCCAAGAGTGTCTACCAATGGCCCGAGCTGGCCGAGCGTACGTGCCACTACGGTCGCGTCACCCGTGCCTACGCCCTGCACCTGGAGACCAGCGACGCGCGCGTGCCGGCCATCGGCAGTTTCGTCCTGGCCCAGGCTGCACATGCACCGCTGGCCAGCCTGGCGCAAGCCGAAGAGGTCGGCCTGTTGCTACTGTTCACCCCCGGTGGAGGCCTGGAGGCCTTCAATGACCTGGCCGGCCTGCGTCAGCGCCTGGCCCGCCTCGACACCCTGCGAGCCGGCGTGCCCACCCGCGACCACAAGCGCCTGGGCCGGGCACCCGAGGCCCCGGTGACCTTCAGCGAGATCACCGGGCACCTGATTGCCCAGTTGCTCGGCCACTGGCATGAAAAGCAACTGGACGACTTCAACTACCACCTGCACCACCGCGACCTCAGCCCGTTGCAGGGCGAGGAATGGGTCATTGGCCTGACCCGTGCCACCGACCTGCATGACGCGCTCAACCCCAGCGGCTTCTTCACCCGCCGCATCGCTGCCCTGCTCCAGGCGGTTGCCCCGCCCTGGCTAGCCAACTCCACTGCCGTTGCTCGCAAAGCCTTGGCAAAGCGCACGCGCACGCTGATCAAATACCACCTGCAGTTCCAGCAATTGATGAACCAGTTGCCCAGCCTCAAGGGCTTCGCCAAGGCCCGCGTAGAAGGCGAACTGCGACGCCGGCTGAAGCGGCGCATCGACGTCGACCATCTGTACATCAGCGAAGCACGGGTGTTGGGGATCATCCCCAATTTATGGAAAGGCCTGCCCTGGCTGATCTACAGCGAGGTGAAGCGTGGCCGCGACGTGGCCCCGATCGTCGACAAGGCCCTGGCCAACATCAGCCCGCTGGACGTGGACTACCGGCTGACCGCGCTGGTGGTGGACCAGCACCGCAACATCGTCCCAGGCCTTGAGGCCGACCTGATCCGCGAGGTGGTGCGCGAGGTGGACGTGGGCGGCAGCTACCCGGCCTTTGTCCGCGGGCAGATCGACAACGCCGCCCAGCTGCAATTTCACGCCGCCTTTGCCCTTCTGCAGCGTGCCCGCCATGCCGTGCAACGCCAGCGCACCCGCATGGGCGCCCCGCCCGACCCCGCCTGGCAGCCGACCCTGCAGGACGGCCTGCTGACCGAAGCCACGCTGGACGCTGGTTTCGAGGCCCAGGTCGATACTCTGATGGCCTCGGCGGACGCAGCGTCCACCAGCGACCGGGAAAGCGACCTGCACGTGGCCGTCACCCTGTGCACCATCGCGGTGTCCGCCGTGGCCATGGCCGTCAACCCGTGGCTGGGCCTCGCCGTCAACGGCCTGCTCAGCGCCCGGGCAGTGGCCGATGGCGTACGGGCCTGGAAGCGTGGCGACCACGAGCAGGCGGTGGATGCAATCGGCGGCGCGCTGGCCGGGCTGGTGCCCGTCGGCCACCTGCCGGGGCCGGCGCACACCCCCGTGGCACTGTTCAGGCGCGGGCCCGAGGCGCTGCAACCCAGGCTGCTGGGCCCTCGTCCAATCGCCGAGGCGCTGCCTGCCCTGGCCGAGGCCAAGGTCGACCTGGCCCACGCCAGCCCCGACAGCGACGGCGTCTACCATCACGCCGGGCGCCACTACATCCGGCACATCGACAGCCCCACCCAGGTGCGCCAGCACGAGGTGGACTACAGCGCCGTGCATGGCAGCTACCGCGCCCTCGACGCCAGGCAACCCGATGCCCTACGCCAGCCCGTCCGGCGCAGCGACTCCATGGCCTGGCGTACCCACGTCGCCACCCTGTGGGCGCCAGAACTGGAGCTGCCGGTGGCCGAGGGACCGCCTGCCGTGTCGCCCGGCCCGGCAGCGGTGCTGCACGCGCACCAATGGGTTGACCCGAACCTGCTGGCGATGGCCGGGCTGATGCCCCAGGACCGGGCCGCGTTCGCCGAGGCCGCGCAGTTGCTGGAGCAAGGCCAGTACCAGTTCAACGAGGAAGAAGTGCTGGCGCCACTACCCGGGCCACCTCCATCTGCCGGGCCCGATGCGCTCTTGACTACAGAGCCGCTGGTGTTGACGCCAGGGCTGTTGAGCACCGACCAGGTGACGGTCTCGCGCTTCGCCCTGCAGGGGTTGCAGCACTGGCCACTCACCCCCGGGCAGATGCATGCCCTGGCCGATGACATCGACAGGCTGCGCACGCTGCGCCAGGCTTCGCTGCGCGGTCAGCGTGACCTGGTGATGCAGCGTCGGGTCAACGCCCGGCTGGCCAGCCGAGCGATGGAGCAACAAGGCTACACGGTGCTGGGTATGCTCGACGTCCGCGGCATCGAGATGCCCCTCTGCAGGCACCCGCACACCCAGACCCTGTACGTCGTTTCTCCCAGAGTTTTGTTCTGGGACACCGACACCTTCGCGTTCACCGGGCTGATGATGGGCTTGAGCGATCGCTCCTGGGCCCACGCGCTCATGCGCTATGTTCCAGAGGGCGACCTGAGCCGCGCGATACGGCGCGCGCACAATGCCCACCGCCTGACGCCCGCCGTGGTAGTGGCAGACGTGGGCCTTGACCTGGCCCACACGCGGGTATATCTGAACCGGCTGGTCATCCAGCGCCCGGGGGGCGCACCCTTCACCTGAAGCGGGGCATAAAAAAACCGATGCCATCGCTGGCATCGGTTTTTTGCAGTGCAGGTATCAGCTTACTTCTTCGAGTCGGTCACGCCAGCGGTGTTGTCCAACAGGCTCTTGGTGGCCGTCTGGATGAACGAGTCGAGCTTGTGCAGCAGGTCGGCCTGGTCGGGCTGATCGGCGATAGGCTCGGCTTTCGGGTCGCTGCCCATCTGGAAGCGGAACATGCGCGGTGGCATGTCCTTGGGCTGAACCAGGATGCGGTCGCCGGTGATGATGGCCACGGTCTGCTCGTTGCCCGAAGGCTTGATCACGCCGAAGCCCTTGTCGCCATCCGGCAGGTTCAGCAGGTCACGGCCCCAGCACTGGTTGCGGGTTTCGCCGCCGACACGGCCCATGATGGTCGGCACGATATCGATCTGGGTGCCCACGGTGTGGTTCACCGCGCCGAACTTCTGCTGCAGGCCTTCGCCGATCATCAGCATGGGCACGTTGAAGCGGCCCAGGTCCATCTCGGTGATCTGCTGTTCGTTGCCGAAGCCATGGTCACCCACCACGATGAACAGGGTGTCCTTGTAGTACGGCTCCTTCTTGGCTTTCTCGAAGAACTGACCCAGGGCCCAGTCGGAGTAGCGCATGGCCGTGAGGTGCTGGTTCAGCGGGCCACGGTCGGTGACCTGGGGTACCGGCAGCGGCGACGGGATGGCGTACGGGGTGTGGTTGGACAGGGTTTGCAGCAAGGCATAGAACGGCTTGCCGGCCTTGTCGCGCTTGGCCAGTTCCTGGGCGCCACGGTCGAACATGTCCTGGTCGGACACGCCCCAGGTGGGGTCGGAGAATACCGGGTTGACGAAGTCGTTGCGGCCGATGAAGGTGGTCATGCCCTGGTTGGCGAAGAAGCCGGACTGGTTGTCCCAGGCGAAGTCACCGTTGTACACGTACACGTCATCGTAGTTGCGCGCGCTGAGCAGCTCCGGCAGGCCCGACAGCTTGTGCGCGCCTTCCGGGGTCTGCATCAGGTATTCGAAACCTGGCAGGTTGGGGAAGCAGCCCATGGTGGCGAACATGCCCTGGTGGGTATGGGTGCCGTTGGAGAAGAAGTGGTCGAACAGCACGCCTTCCTTCGCCAGCTTGTCGAAGTACGGGGTGATGTTGCCGGGTGCACCCAGGGCGCCCACCGAGTGACCGGCGAAGCTTTCCATCAGGATGACCACGACGTTCTTGTAGCCCATGACGTTCTGCGCCGGCGGCGTGAAGTCACGGCGCACCGCGGCGGTGTCGGCGTCCACCAGCTTGTCGTTGGCGGTCAGCAGCATGTTGCGCACGGTCTGCTGGGCGTCATCCTGGGGGATGGTGGCCTTCCAGATGTTGTCGCGCTCGTCGGAGAAGCTGCTTTTCGCCGCGCCGATCAGGCTCAGGGTGCCGTTGAGGCCCAGCTGGTTGGCGAAGTTGGAGTCGGTGGTGTAGGCATCACCCCAACGCAGCGGCGGGCCCTGGCGCAGGGTGCCACGGGCGGCGACCACGGCCACGGCCAGCAGCACCACGAACACGGCCAGGCGGCCATACCAGGGCGCCACCGGGCGGCGGCCGCTGGCCACGTAGTCAACGCGCGGGCGGGTCAGGCGGTCGATGCCCTTGAACACCAGGCTCAGCAGCCAGGTCACCAGGGCCCAGGCCAGCAGGTAGCGCACCACCGGGTAGCCGTACCAGAGCATGCTCAGCACGGTCTTGGGGTCTTCCTTCACGTACTGGAACACCAGGCCGTTGAGGCGCTGGTGGAACTCGCGGAAGAAGTCCAGTTCCATCAGGCCCAGGAACATCATCACGCTGGAGGTGATGGTCAGCCAGAAACGCCACAGGCCGCGGCGAGCCATCAGCCATGGCACCAGCGTGGCGATCATCAGCGGCACCAGGGTGTACACCACCAGGCGCACGTCGAAGCGCAGGCCGTTGCCGAAAGCCTCGACGAAGGTTGCGGCCGGGGTGTCGAGGATCATTTCACGGTTGTAGATCAGCAGCGCCAGGCGCAGCAGGCTGAGCAGCACCATGATGGCCAGGCCGCTGAGCAACGTGTAGGCAAGGTGGGATTTGACGGTCGGCTGCCGGCGTTTGTACGCCTGCGCCGGACCCAGGGCGTCCGTGTTGGCCATGTCGATAGAAAATCCGTGGATGGTTTATTGGAATCGTGAAACACGAGGCGGCAAATGGTGCATCAAGATGGCAGGCGATGCACTGCATAATTTTGCCAGGCGCAACGTCATATCTTTGTGAAAGGCCTGTAGAGCGGGGGGCAAGGCTGCCCCCCACACACCGCGTAACAATTCAGAGCCGCACATTGCCCCGTGGGCCGGCGATGGCCCAGATGATCAGGCCCAGCACCGGCAACAGCAGGATCAGCAGCACCCAGATGATTTTCATCCCGACTTCGGCGCTGCTTTTCAGCACATTGATGATGGCCCAGATATCCAGGGCCAGAATGATCAGGCCGACCAGGCCGTTGAAGGTGGAACCCATGGGGAAGTGCTCCGAGAAAGGGATTCCCCCTTCAGCGTAGCCCACCACGTTGTAGCAGCGGCCGCAGGCCGCGTCCGGGAGCGCCGCAATGGGTGCCTGGAACACGGACGCAGCCTTCGGCAGCTGCTACGGGTTAGATGTGCACGGCTATTTTCAGGGCTTCCAGGGAGGCGGCGGCGGCGATGTTCATTGCGGCGCACAGCTCCAGCACGCGCTCCACGTCCTTGCCGAACACCAGCACGCACTGCAGCTCGTCATCCAGCGGTTGGCTGAAGTCGACCAGGGTGTAGCCGCCGTCTTCCTTGGCCAGGCTGCTCATCTGCACCTGGATGCGGTTGAGCGCGGTCAGCGGCTCGACCTTGGCCAGTTGCTTGGCCTTGAAGTTGAACGCCACGCCCGGGCCGAACGAGTCGGTGATCTGCTGGAACAGGTCCTGGTAGGTGTCGGCCTGGAACAGCACGGTGTCGGGCAGGCTGCCGACCACCACCCACTCGCCCAGGGCGATGGGGAAGCTGTCGTCGTAGTTGATGTCCGGGTTGGCCGCCAGGAACGCCTGTGGGTCGGCGTAGGCCTGGGCGGCTTCGTCGGCGATGCGCGCGATGTCGGTGTCCGCCAGGCAGCCCGAGCTGATCTTGGTGATGAGTTCAATCAGTTGGTCTTTCATGGGGGCAGCCTGCAGCGGACGAAAAAAGGGCGCAAAGCATAGCCGCATTCGCGCCCCGAGGGTATCAGGCCGTGAGCCTGGCCAGCTGCGCGGCGGTGTCCTGGGCACCCATGGTCTGGGCCGCAGCCAGGGCGGTGGCGCCGTTGGCGTCGCGGGCATGAGGGTCGGCGCCCTGGGCCAGCAGGTAGTCGACGATGGCGGTGCGGTTGAACATGGCCGCCATCATCAGCGCGGTGCGGCCATCGCCGCCGGCGCCTTCGACGCTGGCGCCGCCCTCGATTAACAGCCGCACCACCGCCAGGTCGCCCTTGAACGCGGCACCGGCCACCGGGCTCTGGTTGTTGTCGTTACGCAGCTCGGGGTCGGCGCCGTGGGCCAGCAGCACGCGCACGGCGTCCTGATGGCCGTGGTAGGCGGCCAGCATCAGCAGGGTGTCGCCCTTATGGTTGCGCAGGTTTACCGGCAGGCCCTTGTCCAGCAGGCGGCCCAGCATGTCGGCGTCGCCGCTGCGGGCCACGTCGAACACTTGCGCGGCGAATTCGGCGGCTTCATCCGGGGTCATCTGGCGGGCGGGTTGGGCGTCGGTCATGGTGGGCTCTCCTGGCTGGCTAATGCTGTTCAGTGTCCGGGGGCGGCGACAGGTGGTCAACAGAACCTGCCTATGGCGGCGGACAAGGGAATTAATTGGCAATACGTTGTCATAGACCATAGGGATGGCTGAAAAGTCGCCCCACCCTCCCCCGGGTTTGTCCGAACCCGTCGCGCAAAATGCCGTGCAACAAATGACCAGTCATGCATTTTGCACGGATCTGAAATTCACGATTTTCCTGAAGTGCCCGGTTTCATTGGGTCTCGCCCTGATGGCAAAGCTGGCACGGGCTCTGCACTCCTTACTCACAGGTTTGCCAACCAAAGAGCCAGGAGCTGACATGAACTTCATTCAAGAAAAATTCGCTTCCGTATTCGCAGGCTATGAAGTCACCACCCAGCCGCGCCCCGATGGCGCCGTGTTGCTGACCCTGCGTGACAGCGAAGGCAAAGTGACCCGCCGGTCGATCTCGTACCAGCAACTGCACACCGCCGAGCAACTGACCTGGGTGATCAGTGCCATTCGCCGTGACCTGGCAGGTGCCGCCAGCGAGCTGCCGGCGATCAACATGCTGCAGAGCCAGAACCGCTTCGCGCTGCCGACCTATCATTCGGCTTGAGCGCGCGTTGACCCCATCGCGGCCAAGGCCGGCTCCTACGCGTTCCGTGGTAGGAGCCGGCCTTGGCCGCGATGCAGGCGACGCGGTTAAGGAATGATCCCAGCGAATGTTTCGACGCAGCAGTGATCGCCGAGTTCCCCACCCTCTCTCACCAACCCCACGGTCTGCATTCCCGCCGCCCGCGCTGCATCCAACTCCTCGACCACGTCCGACAGGAACAGCACCTGCCCCGCCGCCACGCCCATGGCCGCGCTGATGGTGCGGTATGACTGCGCCTCGCGCTTGCCGCCCGAGGTGGTGTCGAAGTAGCCATTGAACAACGGCGTCAGGTCTCCCGCCTGGGAGCAGCCGAAAATCAGCTTTTGCGCCTGCACCGAGCCCGACGAATACACGTACAACGGCAAGCCCTGGGCGTGCCAGCGGGTCAGTGCTTCCACGGCGTCCGGGTACACGTGGCCCTTGAGCAGCCCGGCGTTATAGCCCTGGGCCCAGACCATCCCCTGCAACGCCTTGAGCGGCGTGGCCTTGCGGTCTTCGGCCAGCCACCCCAGCAGGATGGCGATCACCCGTTCCACATCGGCACCCGGCTCGCCGCTGGCCTGGCGCACGGCGTCCAGCTGCGCAGCCACGGCAGGCTCGGCGGCGTGGGCACGCACGTAACCGGGCAGGTGTTGGGCGGCGAAGGGAAACAGCACATCGAAGACGAAGCTCACCGCGCTGGTGGTGCCTTCGATGTCGGTGAGGATGGCAGTGATGGGCATGCGAGCTCCGGGGTCAGTCGTCGAGGCGCGGGAACAGGCTGGCGATCTGCTCGCCGGTGAACTTCGCCACCCAGCCTTCGGCGTTGTTGAACAGGCGGATGGCAACGAAATGCGGCTGCTCGCCCATGTCGAACCAGTGCGGCGTGCCGGCCGGCACCGAGATCAGGTCGTTCTTCTCGCACAGCACGGCGTACACGTAGTCGTCGATGTGCAGGGTGAACAGGCCACGCCCGGCGACGAAGAAGCGCACTTCGTCCTCGCCATGCACGTGCTCGTCGAGGAACTTGGCGCGCAACTGCTCCTTCTGCGGGTGGTCGCGGTCCAGGCTGATGACGTCCACGGTCTGGTAGCCGCATTCAGTCATCAGCTGGTCGATCTGCCCGCGGTAGGCGTCGATCACCTGCTCCTGGCTGGCGCCGGGCTGGATCGGCGCGTTGGCCTGCCAGCGCTCGAAGCGCACGCCTTGCTCGGCCAGGGTGGCGCTGATGTCCTCGGCGTGGGTCAGGACCTTGTTGGGGATGCCAGGGGTGGAAACGTGGTACACGGTCAGGCTGCTCATCAGGGGCAACTCCTTTTTCTAGCGACCGGTGACCGATCGCACTTTCAATTCACACTCGAACAAAAACTCGAAGGCCTCGACCTGGCGCAGCGCGTCGCTCATGGCCGCGCCCCAGGTGTACAGGCCGTGGCCGCGAATCAGGTAGCCCACGCACTCGGGGTGGGCGTCCAGCCAGGGCTGCACCTGGCTGGCCAGGCGGGCGATGTCCTGGTCGTTGTCGAAAATCGGCACGCGCACGCAGGACTGGTGGCTGGTCACGCCGCTGAAGGCCTTCTGCAGCTCATAGCCTTCAAACGCCAGGAAGGTGCCCGGGGTGAGCCGTGACAACACCGTGGCATTCACCGAATGAGTGTGCAACACCGCGCCGATTTGCGCTTGCCAGGCGTACAGCTGGGTGTGCAACAGGGTCTCTGCCGAGGGTTTCTTGCCCGGCTCCAGGCTGTTGCCGGCCATGTCGGTGGCCAGCACATCGTCTGGCCCCAACTGGCCCTTGTGCTTGCCGGAGACGGTCAGCAGGGCCTGGTCGGTGCCCAGCCGGGCGGAATAGTTGCTGCTGGTGGCCGGGGACCAGCCACGCTCGTACAGCAGGCGTCCTGCCTCGATGATCTGCTGGGCCAGGGTGTCGCGTTCAACGCTCATGCAGCCTCCTCCTTGAGCCGTGTGGCAATGATGACTGCCGCGGCCAGCGCGGCGAGGCTGGCCAGCGCAAAGGTCGTCGCCGGCCCCAGGCTGTTCCAGCTGTAGCCCGAATACAGCGCACCCAGGGCGCCGCCGGTGCCGGCCAGGGCGGCGTACAACGCCTGGCCCTGGCCCTGCTGGCGGCCACCGAAGGTGCGCTGGACAAAATGAATGCAAGCCGCATGGAAGCTGCCGAAGGTGGCCGCGTGCATCACCTGGGCCAGCACCAGCAGGCCCAGGTGGTCGGCAAAACTGCCCAGCAACAGCCAGCGCAGCGCGGCCAGCAGGAAACTGGCGGCCAGCACCTGGCGCACCGAATAGCGCCCCAGGATGCGGCTCATGGCCAGGAACATCAACACCTCGGCCACCACCCCCACCGCCCACAGCACGCCGATCACCCCACGGCTGTAGCCCAGGTGTTCCAGGTGCAGGCTGAGGAAGGTGTAATACGGCCCGTGGCTGACCTGCATCAGCGCCACGCATACATAGAAGGCCAGCACGCCGGGGCGCAGCAGCTGGCTGAGAAAGCCCTCCCCCGCCGGCCGCCGCGGGTCCACCTGGGGCTGGATGTTCGGCACCCAGAAGCTGGCGGCGACAATGCCGGCCATGATCACCACCAGCGCATACGGATAGGCGTCCAGGCTCCACCACTCGTACAGGCGGCCCATGCCGACCACGGTGAGGATGAAGCCGATCGAGCCCCACAGCCGTACCTGGCTGTAGCGCGCCGGCTGGGCGTGCAGGTGCGCCAGGGTGATGGTCTCGAACTGCGGCAGCACCGCGTGCCAGAAAAAGGCGTGCAGGGCCATGACCATGGCCAGCCAGGCGTAGGTCTTGCTGACGAAGATCAGCGAGAAACAGCCCAGGGTGCAGAGGGCGCCAAAGCGCACGATGGCCAGGCGCTGGCCTGTGTGGTCACCCAGCCAGCCCCACAGGTTGGGGGCGATGCAGCGCATCAGCATGGGAATGGCCACCAGCTCGCCGATGCGCGCGCTGGCGAAGCCCAGGTGGTCGAAGTACATCGCCAGGAAGGGCGCGGTGGCGCCCAGCAAGGCAAAATAGAACAGGTAGAACCCCGAGAGCCGCCAGTAGGGAACCCCGGCAGCCCCGGGGGCCAGGGTCATTACAGCTGGCCCAGCACCGGGGTGGTGACGCGCACGTCGGCGTTCTGGCCGCGGTTGCGCAGCAGGTGGTCCATCAGCACGATGGCCATCATAGCCTCGGCAATCGGCGTGGCGCGGATGCCCACGCACGGGTCGTGGCGGCCCTTGGTGATGACTTCCACCGGGTTGCCGTGCACGTCGATGGAACGGCCCGGGGTGGTGATACTGGAAGTTGGCTTAAGCGCCAGGTGGGCGACGATCGGCTGGCCCGAGGAGATGCCACCCAGGATGCCGCCAGCGTTGTTGCTGAGGAAGCCTTCGGGGGTCATCTCGTCGCGGTGCTCGGTGCCGCGCTGGGACACGCAGGCGAAGCCGGCGCCGATTTCCACGCCCTTCACGGCGTTGATGCTCATCAGCGCGTGGGCCAGTTCGGCGTCCAGGCGGTCGAAGATCGGCTCGCCCAGGCCCGGCTTGACGCCTTCGGCGACCACGGTGATTTTCGCACCCACCGAATCCTGGTCACGGCGCAGCTGGTCCATGTAGGCCTCCAGCTCCGGCACTTTGTCGGGGTCGGGGCTGAAGAAGGCGTTCTCTTCCACGCTGTCCCAGGTCTTGAACGGGATCTCGATGGGGCCCAGCTGGCTCATGTAGCCGCGAATGACGATGCCCTGGGTGGCCAGGTATTTCTTCGCGATGGCGCCGGCGGCCACGCGCATGGCGGTCTCGCGCGCCGAGCTGCGGCCACCGCCACGGTAGTCGCGTTCACCGAACTTGTGGTGCAGGGTGTAGTCGGCATGGGCCGGGCGGAACAGGTCCTTGATCGCCGAGTAGTCCTTGGACTTCTGGTCGGTGTTGCGAATCAGCAGGCCGATGGCGCAGCCGGTGGTGCGGCCCTCGAACACGCCGGACAGGATTTCGACCTCGTCGGGCTCCTGGCGCTGGGTGGTGTGGCGGCTGGTGCCCGGCTTGCGCCGGTCAAGGTCACGCTGCAGGTCTTGCTGGGACAGCTCCATGCCCGGTGGGCAGCCATCGACAATGGCGACCAACGCCGGGCCATGGCTCTCGCCAGCGGTGGTGACAGTGAACAGCTTGCCGTAGGTATTGCCGGACATGCAGGACGCTCCGCGAAATCAGATCAGACGGGCAGTATACGCACGCTAGTGACCTGATTCATCCCTGGATGTGCGAACCTTCGCCCTTGGTATAAGTCCAATTGCCACCTTCCGGATACTGGCTTGATGATGTTACGTATTGTTGCGCTGCTGATTTGCTTCGTCTCCCCCCTGCTGCAGGCCGCCCCCGTGATTGCCCAGCGCCCCATCGACCTGGACACCGGCAGCGGCGTGCTGCACGGCTCGCTGCTGCTGCCCATGGCCGATAAACCAGTGCCGGTGGTGCTGATGATCTCCGGCTCCGGCCCCACCGACCGCGACGGCAACAACCCCCAGGGCGGGCGCAACGACAGCCTGCGCAAGCTGGCGCTGCTGCTGGCCAACCACGGCATCGCCAGCGTGCGCTACGACAAGCGCGGCGTGGCCAGCGGCCAGCCGCTGGCGCCGGACGAACGCACCCTGAGTGTGGAAGGCTACGTCGCCGACGCCCAGGCCTGGGCCCGGCAGCTCAAGGCCGACCCGCACTACGGCCCGCTGATTCTGCTGGGCCACAGCGAAGGCGCGCTGATCGCCGCCCTGGCCGCGCCCCAGGCCGGCGCCGACGCAGTGGTGTCCGTGGCCGGCAGCGGCCGCCCGCTGGACCAGGTGATTCGCGAGCAGCTCAAGGGCCGCCTGCCCCCCGACCTGGAACAGCGCGCCGGGCAGTTGCTGGACCGCCTCAAGGCCGGCCAGTACGACGCGGATGTACCTGCGCCCTTACAAGTGGTGTTCCGCCCCAGCGTGCAGCCCTACCTGGTGTCGCTGCTGCGCCAGGACCCGGCCGCCGCCTTCGCCCGCCTGACGGTGCCGGCGCTGATCATCCAGGGCCGCAACGACATCCAGGTCGGCGTCGCCGACGCCCAGGCACTCAAGGCCGCCCAGCCCAAGGCCAGGTTGGTGCTGATCGACGGCATGAACCACGTGCTGCGCATCGTGCCCAACGACCTCAAGGCCCAGGTGGCGTCCTACAACGACCGCAACCTGCCGCTGGCCGATGAACTGGGGCGCAACCTGGTGGCGTTTATCCAATCGGTGCATTGATCGCGCAAATAGCACGCAAGTATCGGCAAAGCCTGCCGATACGCCGATGCAGGTATCCACTTTGATACCCGCAGCGCTGCGCGAAAGAGGATCGCCGAGATGACCGATACGCAAACCCCAGAGTCACCCGAAGTGGCTGTCGAACCTGAACAGGCCCCCGCACCGGTGGAATTGCCGTGGGCGGACGTACTGCCTGAACACTTCAAGATGCTGCGTCTGGTGCCCCTGCCGGTGGACCGCGCCACCGGTGCGCGGCCGTTGCGCTTCGTGCAGTTCGGCCGCGCCGAGCGCCACAGCAAGGACTACAGCCTGTTGCGCATGGACATCCAGCTGCCGGGCCAGAAGGTGCGCAAGGACCAGAACCGCCTGGAAGTATGGGCCAACCACCAGGCCCGCACCGTCAGCTTCGGCCCCGAGTCCGGCCTGTTCATGGAACCGCTGAACCGCGGCCTGGGGCGTTTCCTGATTGCCCAGGGGGTGATCTGGGCCCAGCGCAAATGGGCGCACTACCGGGTCGAGGGCGCCGCGCTGGCGAGCAAGGACGCCCTCAACGAAGACACCCGCCTGCGCCGCGACCACGTGCTGAAAAGCCATGGCCTGACCGTCAGCTATGCCGACGCCCAGCACCTCAAGGCCAGCTACGAGGGCGTGCAGGTGGGCGAATTGATTGCCACCTGGAACGGCGACAAGGTGCAGGTGGTGGAGATTCTCGACGCCGCCAACATGCTGCAGTTGGCAGAGCAGAACCTGCAGGAACTGGAAGTGAAGTTGCGCCAGCAGGAAGAAAAGGTCAGCAAGTTCAAGCGCGAGGACGCGGGCTTGCGCTTCACCATCACCTGCCTGGTGGCGTTCGCGGTGTTCCAGGCGGGGCTGTTGATCTGGATCGCCACCCACCGCTGATGGCGGTGCCAGGGACGCGGCCTGGCGGCGGATGGCCGCCCCGCCGCTGCTACATCCTGTGGGAGCTGGCTTGCCAGCGAGTTGTTGGGGCCATAAAAGCTCGCTGGCAAGCCAGCTCCCACAAGACAGTTGCGGCTACGGGATGCCGGCGGCGCTTTACGCGCGCGAAGCGAACAGCGCCTGGTGCTCGCGGCACTGCGCCGCGCTGAGCATGAACACGCCATGGCCGCCGCGCTGGAATTCCAGCCAGTGGAAGTCCACCTCCGGGTACAGGGCTTCGACGTGCACCTGGCTGTTGCCCACTTCCACGATCAGCAGGCCCTTCTCGGTCAGGTGGTTGGCCGCTTCGGCCAGCATGCGCCGCACCAGGTTCAGGCCATCGTCGCCGCAGGCCAGGCCCAGTTCCGGCTCGTGCTGGTATTCGTCGGGCATGTCGGCGAAATCTTCGGCGTCCACGTAGGGCGGGTTCGACACGATCAGGTCGAAGCGCTGGCCCGGCAGGCCGTCGAAGCCGTCGCCCTGCACGGTGTACACGCGGTCTTCCACGCCATGGCGCTCGATGTTCTGGTTCGCCACCTCGAGGGCCTCGAACGACAGGTCGCCCAGCGCTACTTCGGCGTTGGGGAACACGTCGGCGCAGGCGATGCCGATGCAACCCGAGCCGGTGCACAGGTCGAGGATGCGCGCCGGCGGGTTGGCCAACCAGGGGCTGAAGCCGTCCTCGATCAGCTCGCCGATGGGCGAACGCGGAATCAGCACGCGCTCGTCGACGATGAACGACATGCCGCAGAACCACGCCTCGTTGAGCAGGTACGGCACCGGCACACGGTCTTCGATGCGGCGCTTGAGCAACCCCTGGATGTGCACGATCTCGTCTTCTTCCAGGGCGCAGTCCAGGTAGCTGTCGGCGATCTGGTAAGGCAGGTGCACGGCACCCAGCACCAGCAGCCGGGCTTCGTCCCAGGCGTTGTCGGTGCCGTGGCCAAAGTACAGGTCTTCCCCGTGGAAACGGCTGACAGCCCAACGGATGTGGTCGCGCAGGGTGCGCAGGCGGGAAGTGATCACGGCAGACTCCTTTGAATACAGCCGCGCATTCTACCAGTGAAGCCCGGCCCGTGGGGCCCCTGCTGGCATTTTGCAGCAGCGCGGCACCCGACTACCGCCCCGAATCTGCACCGCAAGTGCGCGTAGCGATTCACAGAAAGGCTCCAGCAGTGGAGAATGTGGCAAAAGCCCTATCCAAAGGAGCCCCCGATGTCCGATACAAAGACGATGTTCCAATTGACTGGCCGCGGCCATCCCCCTGCCGATCTCAGCCGCGCCAGCCTTGTGATCATCGACGCCCAGCGTGAATACCTGAAGGGCCCCCTGGCCCTGGTAGGCATTGACGAAGCGGTGGCCAACATTGCCCGCCTGCTCAAGGCGGCGCGCGCTGCCCACCGCCCCATCGTGCACGTGCGCCACCTGGGCACCGTGGGCGGCCTGTTCGACCCCCAGGGCGACCGCGGCAAGTTCATCCCCGGCCTTGAGCCACTGGGTGACGAGCCGATCATCGAAAAGAACATGCCCAACGCGTTCAACAACACCGCCTTGCACCAGACCCTGCAGGAAAAAGGCCCGATCGACCTGATCGTCTGCGGTTTCATGACCCATTCCAGCATCAGCACCACCGTGCGCGCGGCCAAGGACTACGGCTACCGCAGCACCCTGGTGGAAGATGCCTGCGCCACCCGCGACCTGCCCTTCAAGGACGGCGTGGTACCGGCAGCCACCGTGAAGCAGGTGGGCATGGCCACCATGAATGACAACTTCGCCTGCGTGGCCCAGACCGACGAACTGGTCTGACCCCACCGGCAGTGCATGACCCGGCGGCCGCGCGACGTGGCCGCCCATCCGATAAAAGCGTTCATTTTTCCTAATTGCCCCCCGTGTCGGAACCCCGACGCCGCTGGCGAGTCGAAGGCCGGATATTCACTGAGGAAATCGGAATGAAGTTATCCGATGGTTTTGACGCTCGCCGCCTTCGCCCACGCGGCCAACGTAACTGGGGAACACGCCTGGGCCAGGCCTTCGCCGCGCTGCTGGCAGCCCTTGGGGTGCTGCTGGCCATGGCCGGCGCCGCCAGCCTTCTGGGCCACCCCCCGGCCCTGGGCGACCTGAACGCCAGCAAGACCGGCGCCGCCCTGCTGGTGGTGTTCGGCCTGCTGATTCTGTACCTGGGCGTGGGCCTGTGGCGCCGCTGCCGTCGTCGTCGCCATCGCAACCGCGAATTGAACCTGGCGCCGCACCTGATGAAAAAACACGACTGAGTCGCGTAAACTAGGCCTTCCTGGTGGAGGCTGACATGCAAGACGATGATTTTTCCCTGTTTACAAGCGAAATGCGCGGCGTAAAGCCGATCAAGCATGACCGCGCCGACACGGGCAAACCCAAGACCGACCGCAAGAACCTGGCCACCCTGCGCCAGGCCGCGACCGTGCGCCAGGACGCCACCACCGTCGATGGCCTGAGCGACCAGTTCGTCATCGACGTGGGCCCCGAGGACGACCTGCACTGGGCCCGCGACGGCGTGCAGGAAAGCCAGATGCGCAAGCTCAAGGTCGGCCAGATCCCGTTCGAGGGCAGCCTGGACCTGCACGGCATGAGCGTGGAAAAGGCCCGGGAAACCCTCTGGGCCTTCCTGGCCGAGGCGGTGAAGTTCGAAATCCGCTGCGTGCGCGTCACCCACGGCAAGGCCGTGCGCCTGGACGGCAAGCGCCCCATGATCAAGAGCCACGTCAACACCTGGCTGCGACAACATGCCCAGGTGCTGGGCTTCACGTCCTGCCAACCGCGCCACGGCGGCGCTGGCGCGGTGTACGTGATGCTCAAGCGCACCATGCTTGAAGGGCGCGACGAATAACCTCGCGCTTGCAGCGACGCGGCCAGCGCCGTACCCTTCGCGTTTGCGAAAATTCCCACAGGTTTAGATCCATGTCCCTGGAACAGCACTACACCGCGATTCTCGGCAAACTCGGCGAGGACGTATCCCGCGAGGGCCTGCTCGACACGCCGAAGCGTGCCGCCAAAGCCATGCAGTACCTTTGCCGCGGTTATGAACAAACCCTGGAAGACGTCACCAACGGTGCGCTCTTCAGCTCCGACAACAGCGAGATGGTGCTGGTCAAGGACATCGAGCTGTACTCGCTGTGCGAACACCACCTGCTGCCGTTCATCGGCAAGGCCCACGTGGCCTACATCCCGAGCGGCAAGGTGCTGGGCCTGTCCAAGGTCGCGCGCATCGTCGACATGTACGCCCGCCGCCTGCAGATCCAGGAAAACCTCAGCCGCCAGATCGCCGACGCGATCCAGCAGGTCACCGGTGCCTTGGGCGTTGCCGTGGTCATCGAGGCCAAGCACATGTGCATGATGATGCGCGGCGTGGAAAAGCAGAATTCGTCGATGATCACCTCGGTGATGCTGGGCGAGTTCCGCGAAAACGCCGCTACTCGCAGCGAATTCCTCAGCCTGATCAAGTGATCCCAAGGGTACCGACATGTTGATGAAAGCATTGCGCGTGGGGCTGGGCCAGCTGATCGTGATTGGCGACCTGCTGACCCGCGGCCCCAAGCAGAAACGCAGCGCCCAGGCCCAGGCCGACGTGGAGCAGCAAGCCAAGGGCCTGAGCCTCTACCAGTTCCACGCCTGCCCGTTCTGCGTCAAGACCCGCCGCGCCCTGCACAAGCTCAACGTGCCGGTGGCCCTGCGCGACGCGAAGCATGACGAGCAGCACCGCCAGGCGCTGCTGGCCGAGGGTGGCCGTATCAAGGTGCCGTGCCTGCGCATCGAAGAGCACGGGCAGACCACCTGGATGTACGAATCCAAGGCGATCATCGCGTACCTGCAGCAGCGGTTTGCTTAAGCGAGATACAACAAACCCGTAGCCGCTGCCGATAGGCTGCGCTGGCCCCTGATTACACCGAGGATCTTCGGCGAGGATCAGGGCCAGCGCAGCCTGCGGCAGCGGCTACGGGTTTTGTGTTTCCAGCCTCAACCGAGCATGGTCACATGCCGCGGTTGTGATTCAACCCGCTTGAGCCACGCCTGGATGCCCGGGTAGCCGGCCAGATCAAAGCCACCCTCATGAGCCACATGGGTGTAGGCGTACAGCGCGATATCCGCGATCGAATACTGGTCCCCCACCAGGAACGGCGTCAGCTGCAGCTGCCGCTCCATCACCCGCAATGCCTTTTTGCCGCGCACCTGGCAGTCCTGGTACTCCTGCAGGCGATCTTCGGGCATGTTCAGGTAAAACTGGATAAACCGCGCCACGGCAATGTACGGCTCATGGCTGTACTGTTCGAAGAACTGCCACTGCAGCACCTGGGTGCGCAGGCGCGGCTCGGTGGGCAGGAACGCGGTGCCATCGGCAAGGAAGTTGAGAATCGCGTTGGACTCCCACAGGCAGGTGCCATCTTCCAGTTCCAGCACCGGGATCTTGCCGTTGGGGTTCTTGGCCAGGAACTCCGGGGTCTGGGTGTCGCCCCCGAGAATGTCGATGTCCACCCATTCATACGGCAAGTTCAGCAGGTGCAGCATCAGCTTGACCTTGTAGCAGTTGCCCGAGCGGTAATCGCCGTAAACCTTGTACATGAACCTCTCCTTCTACGCCGCTGCCTGAGCGGCCTGAGCCTTGCGGATAACGTGGGCCAACCGCGCCAGCCCTTCGTGCAGGCGGTGCGGGGCGACATGACTGAAATTCAACCGCAGGCAACCCGGGTGGGCCGCGGGGTCGGCGAAAAACGGCTCCCCCGGCATGAACGCCACGTCCTGGGCCATGGCGTCGGCCAACAAGGTGCGGGTATCGATCGGCTGTTTCAAGGTCAGCCAGAAGAATAGGCCCCCTTGCGGCACGTGCCAATCGGCCAGACCGGCGAAATGCTCGAGCAACGCCGCCTGCATGGCATCGCGACGCTCACGGTAGAAACTGCGCAACTCGCCCAGGTGCTGGCGGTACTTGTCCGTGCCCAGCCACTGCATGGCCTGCCACTGGCCGATGCGGTTGGTGTGCAGGTCGGCGGCCTGCTTCAGCCGCAGCAGGTGCGGGAACAGGTCGGGGCTGGCGATCAGGTAGCCCACGCGCACGCCGGGCAGCAGGGTTTTCGACACGCTGCCCATGTAGATCCAGCTGGCGGTGCGCAGGCGCCCGGCGATGGGCTGCGCGTGGCCGGCGTCGTAGGTCAGCTCGCGGTAGGGCTCGTCTTCGATCAGGGTCACCGCGAACTCGTCCAGCAGCGCCGCCACGCCCGCCCGGGCTGCTTCGCTGTAGCGCACGCCCGAAGGGTTCTGGAAGGTCGGGATCAGGTAGGCAAAGGCCGGCGCCTTGCGCTGCAGGTGGGCGCGCAAGGCGTCCAGGTCGGGGCCATCGGCCTGCAGCGGCACGCTCAGGCAATCGGCGCCGAACAGTTGGAAGGTCTGCAGGGCAGCCAGGTAGGTGGGGCCCTCGACGACAATTTCCGTGCCCTTGTCGATGTACAGCTTGGCGGCCAGGTCCAGCGCCTGTTGCGAGCCGCTGAGCACCAGCACCTGGCTGGCCTGGCAGTCGATGCCCAGGGCGCGGGCGTCGGCGGCCAGCTGTTCGCGCAGCTGCGGCTCGCCTTCGCTGGTACCGTACTGGCTCATGCTGGCGGGCAGGCCCGTCCAGTCCAGGGTGGGCAGCATGGCCTCGGCCGGCAGGCCGCCGGCGAACGACATGACTTCGGGGCGCTGGGCCGCAGCGAGGATCTCGCGGATCAGCGAACTTTTGAGGCGTGTGACACGTTCAGAGAAAGCCATGGGACCACCACTGGCAAAGTCATCGGAAGATACGTCAAACTGCTTGACCGAAATTACGACGCCGGGCATGGATACGTCAATATGCTTGACCTTAAAAACACCGCCACCCAACAAATCGCCATGGAAGCGTTTTTCTACGGCTACCAGGCCTTCACCGCCAAGGCCGACGAAATGCTCGCCCGCCGGGGCCTGAGCCGGGTGCACCAGCGGGTGGTGTTCTTCATCGCGCGCTACCCGGACATTGGCGTGAGCGAGCTGCTGGAAAAGCTGGGGGTGAGCAAGCAGGCGCTGAACATGCCCCTGCGCCAGCTGATCGAGATGCAGCTGGTGACCAGCACCGCGCCCGCCAGCGACAAGCGCAAGCGGCTGCTGGGGCTGACACCCGAGGGGCTGCGGTTTGAAGAGGCGTTGCGCAAGGAGCAAGTGAAGCTGCTGCAACGGGTGTTCGCCGAGGCGGGCCCGGCGGCCGTGGACGGCTGGTTGGCGGTGAATGCAGCGCTGGGCAAGACCACCAACCGCCCGTAGCAGCTGCCGCAGGCTGCGTCTTGTGGGAGCTGGCTTGCCAGCGAGTTGTTAAGGCCCGAAAAACTCGCTGGCAAGCCAGCTCCCACAAAGGCCGGTACAGTTTGACTGTATGGCTAAATGTTACTGCTGCTGTACTGCAACGGTGCAAGGCGGCGGGTTTAGTCTTTCAGGCCTGCCACCACCTCGCTCAAGGATTTGCAGCATGACCGACGCCTCCCCCGTGCATTTGCGCCCGTTGGCCGACACCTCCCCCTCCGCCGTGGTCGCAGGCTTCATTGCCATGATGACCGGCTACACCAGCTCCCTGGTGCTGATGTTCCAGGCCGGCCAGGCCGCAGGGCTGACCAGCGCGCAGATTTCCTCGTGGATCTGGGCGCTGTCCATCGGCATGGCGGTGTGCAGCATCGGCCTGTCGCTGCGCTACCGCACGCCCATCACCGTGGCCTGGTCGACGCCCGGCGCGGCGCTGCTGATCACAAGCCTAGGCCATGTGAACTACAGCGAGGCCATCGGCGCCTACATCACCTGCGCGGTGCTGGTGGTGATCTGCGGGCTCACCGGCAGCTTCGAGAAACTGGTCAAGCGCCTGCCCTCCTCCCTGGCCGCGGCGTTGCTGGCCGGCATCCTGTTCAAGATCGGCAGCGAAATCTTCGTCGCCGCCCAGCACCGCACCCTGCTGGTGCTGGGCATGTTCTTCACCTACCTGCTGGTCAAGCGCGTGTCGCCGCGCTACGCCGTGCTGTCGGCGCTGGTGCTGGGCACCCTGCTGTCGGGCTTCATGGGCCTGCTGGACTTCAGCCAGTTCCACCTGGAAGTGGCCACCCCGGTTTGGACCACCCCATCATTCTCGCTGGCCGCGACCATCAGCATCGGCATCCCGCTGTTCGTGGTGGCCATGACCTCGCAGAATATGCCCGGCATCGCCGTGCTGCGCGCCGACGGCTATCAGGTGCCCGCCTCGCCACTGATCTCGGTGACCGGCTTCGCTTCTCTCCTGCTGGCACCGTTCGGCTCCCACGGCATCAACCTGGCGGCCATCAGCGCCGCCATCTGCACCGGCCCGCACGCCCACGAAGATCCAAGCAAACGCTACACCGCCGCGGTGTGGTGCGGGATTTTCTACGGCATCGCCGGCGTGTTCGGCGCCACCCTGGCGGCGCTGTTTGCCGCCTTGCCGAAGGAACTGGTGCTGTCGATTGCCGCGCTGGCGCTGTTTGGCTCGATCATCAATGGCCTGAGCATTGCCATGAACGAGCCGAAGGAGCGCGAGGCGGCGCTGATCACCTTCATGGTGACTGCGTCGGGCTTCACGCTGTTCTCGGTGGGTTCGGCGTTCTGGGGCATCGTGGCGGGCGTATTGACCCTGCTGATCCTCAACTGGCAGAAGCAATAACCCGTAGCAGCTGCCGAAGGCTGCGTCCGGCCTGGACGCGGCCGTCGGCCGGTGCTACAGGCGGAAATGGCCGACCATGCCGCGCAGCTCGCTGCCCAGCTGCGCCAGTTCGATGCTTGACGCCGCGTTGCCGCGCATCGCCAGCGCCGATTGATCAGCACTGGCGCGGATATTCGTGACGCTGCGGTTGATCTCTTCCGCCACCGAGCTTTGCTGCTCGGCTGCCGCGGCAATCTGCTGGTTCATCTGCTGAATCTGTGACACCGCGCTGGCAATACTGCCTAGGGCGCTCTCGGTCTGCAGCGCATCGCTGACCGCCAGCTTCACCAGTTCGCCACTGCCCTGGATCTGCAACACCGACGCCGCGGCGCTGGCGCGCAAGGTGCTGACCAGCCGCTCGATCTCGGCGGTGGACTGCTGGGTGCGCTGGGCCAAGGCCCTTACTTCATCGGCGACCACGGCGAAACCACGCCCCTGTTCGCCGGCACGGGCGGCTTCGATGGCCGCGTTCAGCGCCAGCAGGTTGGTCTGTTCGGCCACGCTCTTGATCACTGCCACCACGGTGCCGATGCTCTGGATCTCGTTGCTCAGGTGCTCGATGCTGTGGCTCGCCGAATCCGCCGCGCCGGCCAGTTGCTCGATGCGCTGCATGCTCTGGCGTACCACCTGCTGGCCGTTGTCCACGCGGGTATCCGCTGACTGCGCGGCCAACGCCGCCTGCTCGGCGTTGCGGGCCACGTCGTGGACGGTGGCGGTCATCTGGTTCATGGCGGTGGCCACCTGCTCGGTTTCCTGCTGCTGGCTGCTGACCTCCAGGTTGGTCTGCTCAGTGACCGCCGACAGCGAATGCGCCGAGCTGGACAGCTGCTCGATGCCCGCCTGCAGGCCACTGACAATGCTGCTCAGGCCTGCGCCCATCTGCTGCATGGCAGCCAGCAACTGGCCGATCTCGTCGCGCCGGTCCACCTCGATACTGCCGCTGAGGTCGCCGCCGGCGATCTGCTGGGCACGGCTGATGACCCGGCGCAGCGGCCCCACGATCAGCCGGGTGATCAGCCACGCGGCGAGCACGCCCACCAGCAGCGCCACCAAGGATGAGCCGATGATCAGCAAGCTGTTCTGCTTCAACTCGGCCTGCATGGCCTGGTCCTGGGCGGCAGCGGCCTGGTCGACACGGCTCACCACCTCATCGGCCCGCGCCTTGAGCTGCCCATAGACCTGTTTTTCCCTGGCCAGCAGGTCGGTGTATTCGCCCAGCTTGTCGCTGAAGCTGGCGATGTGATCGCTGACTTCGTTCAACACCGTCTGGTAGCCGGCGTCCTGTACCTCGCTCTTCAAGGCGTTGGCTTGCTTGAGGGCCTCGGCGGCCTGCTCAATCTTGCCGTTGCCGGTGTCGTCGTCGACGCCCTTGCGGCTCTGGTCCAGGCGCACCCGCGCGGCGTCCATGGCCTGCAGCATCAGCCGCGCCACCTGCGCTACTTCATTGGCCTGGGTGATGAATTCGCTGCCCTTCTCGCCTTTGGAATCCTTGAGCGCATAGGTGCCGTCGTCGGACAGCCCGGCCTGCAGCACGTCGAGGTTATTGGCCACCGTGGACACCGACCAACTGGCCATGTCCAAGGCCAAATCCTTGGCCTGGCTGATCTCCACGAACTGGTCGAACGCCTTGCGGTACGCGGCCAGCGCCGGTTGCACGCCTTCTACAGCGCCCGCGCTGGCAGCCAGTGTTTCCACGCTCTTGCGCAGGGCATCGGCGGTCTTGGGGTCGGCGTGCAGGGCGAACTCCTGCTCCTGCAGGCGCACCCGCAGCAGGCCGCTGTTGAGCGCCGACATCTGCTTCAAGCCGTCGAAACGCTGGCTGATGCTGGCCAGCGACCACACGCCGATGGCCGCCACCAGCACCGTCAGCGCCAGCACCAGGGCAAAGCCCAGGCCCAGCTTGCGGGCCATGCCCAGGTTGGCAAAACGTCCACTGCTGGCCGATGTCATTGCGCGCTCCCCCAGAGTCAATGCACGCAGAGTGGCAATGGCACGGGGGCAGGCACAAGATCCTGGCGTCGGAATAATGGCAAAAAGCTATGAAGGTGTCGTTTTCAGCAAAGCGGAGGGCGCTTTGCCCTGCCATCAAATCGCCGTGGCGCCCCCGTCCACCAACAACGAATGCCCCGTGGTAAACGCCGCGCCATCGCTGCACAGGTACAACACCGCGCTCGCCACCTCTTCCACCCGGCCCACGCGCCCGACCGGGTGCATGGCCGCGGCGTACTCGGCCTTGCGCGGGTCGGCTTCGTGGGCGCGGCGGAACATGTCGGTGTCGATCACCGCCGGGCACACGGCGTTCACGCGAATGTGTTTTTTCGCGTATTCGATGGCGGCCGACTGGGTCAGGCCGATGACCGCGTGCTTGGAGGCCGCGTAGATGCTCATCTTCGGCGCCGCACCCACGCCGGCGACCGAGGCGGTGTTGACGATGGCGCCGCCGCCCTGGGCCAGCATCACCGGCAACTGATACTTCATGCACAGCCACACGCCCTTGACATTGACGCCCATGATGGCGTCGAACTGCGCCTCGGTGCCTTCGGCCAGGCGGCTGTTCTCGATCTCGATACCGGCGTTGTTGAAGGCGTAGTCCAGGCGGCCCCACAGGGCCACGGCCTGCTCGGTCATGGCGCGCACCTGGGCCTCCACGGTGACGTCGCAACGCAGGAACTGCGCCTGGCCGCCAGCCTCGCGAATCAGCGCCACTGTACCTTCGCCACCGGCGGCGTCCAGGTCCACCACCACTACTTTCAGGCCCTCGGCGGCGAACGCCTGCGCGGTGGCGCGGCCGATGCCTGCCGCCGCACCGGTCACCAGCGCCACTTGTCCGGAAAATGCCATGCCCATGGGTCGAACCTCTGTGAATTGGAAGTGATGGGCGCAGTCTAGCCAAGGCGCCAGCACGCCACGCAGCACTATTGGCGCGCTGTATTTCACCGTATTCGGCGCGGCCGTTGCCCTTGCCAGCGGCGCCCGCGCGGCCTATCAACAGTCCACCGTCCACATTTGGAAGCACCTGCCATGACCGACGTCAACCGCCAATTCCTGCTGGCCCGCCGCCCTTCCGGCGCCGCCAGCCGCGAAGACTTCACCTTCCAGACCGTGCCGCTGCCCGAACTGGGCGCCGGCCAGGTGCGCGTGAAGAACCTCTACCTGTCCCTGGACCCGGCCATGCGCGGCTGGATGAACGAGGGCAAGTCCTACATCCCACCGGTGGGCCTGGGCGAAGTGATGCGCGCCCTGGGCGTAGGCCAGGTGGTGGCCTCCAACAACCCGGCGTTCGCCGTGGGCGATCACGTCAACGGCGCGCTGGGCGTACAGGACTTCTTCCAGGGCGAGCCCAAGGGCTTCTACAAGGTAGACCCCAAGGTTGCGCCGCTGCCGCTGTACCTGTCGGCGCTGGGCATGACCGGCATGACCGCCTATTTCGCGCTGCTGGAAACCGGCGCACCCAAGGCCGGCGACACCGTGGTGATCTCCGGCGCCGCGGGGGCGGTGGGCAGCGTGGCCGGGCAGATCGCCAAGATCAAGGGCTGCCGGGTGATCGGCATCGCCGGCGGCAAGGACAAGTGCCAGTCGCTGATCGACGAACTGGGCTTTGACGGCGCCATCGACTACAAGGCCGAGGACGTCGCCGCCGGGCTCAAGCGCGAATGCCCCAAGGGCGTGGACGTGTTCTTCGACAACGTGGGGGGCGACATTCTCGACGCCGTGCTCAGCCGCCTGGCGCCCCACGCGCGGGTGGTGATCTGCGGGGCCATCAGCCAGTACAACAGCAAGACCGGGGTGAAGGGCCCAGCCAATTACCTGTCGCTGCTGGTGAACCGCGCGCGCATGGAAGGTTTCGTGGTGATGGACCACGCCGCCAAGTTCGCCGCGGCCGGGCAGGAGATTGCCGGCTGGCTGGCCAAGGGGCAGCTCAAGAGCAAGGAGCACGTGGTGGAGGGGCTGGAGACGTTCCCGGAGACGCTGCAGAAGCTGTTCAGCGGGGAGAATTTCGGCAAGCTGGTGTTGAAAGTTTGATCAATCGCCTGCGGTTATCACGTAGCCGCTGCCGCCAGGCTGCGCTGGCCCTTTGCGCCACTGGAGATCTCCGGTGAATTTGAGGGCAAGCGCAGCCTGGCGGCAGCGGCTACGGGTGATCGGCGTTGAGTAGTTGAATGGCGCCGGCCGTCAGGCGTTGATTTGTGCCACAACGTCAGCCAGCGCTTGCGCCGGGTCTTTGGCCTGGCTGATCGGGCGGCCGATCACCAGGTAGTCGGAACCTGCGTCCAGCGCCTGGCGTGGGGTGAGGATGCGACGCTGGTCGTCCTGGGCGCTGCCGGCCGGGCGAATGCCAGGGGTCACCAGTTGCAGCGACGGGTGCGCCGCTTTCAGGGCCTGGGCCTCCAGGGCCGAGCACACCAGGCCGTCCATGCCAGCCTTCTCCGCCAGTGCGGCCAGGCGCAGCACCTGCTCTTGCGGCTCGATGTCCAGGCCGATGGCGGCCAGGTCTTCACGCTCCATGCTGGTCAGCACGGTCACGCCGATCAGCAGTGGCTTGGGGCCGCTGCGCTGGTCGAGTACGTCACGGCAGGCGGCCATCATGCGCAGGCCGCCGGAGCAGTGCACGTTCACCATCCACACGCCCATTTCCGCAGCGGCCTTGACGGCCATGGCAGTGGTGTTGGGAATGTCGTGGAATTTCAGATCCAGGAACACTTCGAAGCCCTTGTCGTTCAGGGTCTCGACGATGCCCGATGCGCTGCTGGTGAACAGCTCCTTGCCGACCTTCACGCGGCACAGCTTGGGGTCCAGCTGGTCAGCCAGTTTCAGGGCGGCGTCGCGGGTGGGGAAATCCAGGGCGACGATGATAGGAGTCTGGCAAGCGGACATGGGCGGGCTCTCAGGGGGCAAGTCGAAATCGGCGCGCATTGTAGCGGATTTTAGGGGCGCTGGCGCCCCACAAACAGGCACAGCCTGCCCTTAGCCTAGCCCACCCATCTCCACCTGCGACACCAAACCCGCCATTACGACCCCTTTTGCCCGGCTGGCACGGCCACTGCACGCAAAACAGCACGAACGTTCCAATCCACACGAGGGAGCCGTCATGACTACGCAACTCAAGCCCACCTTGGGCACGCTGCACCTGTGGGGCATCGCGGTAGGGCTGGTGATTTCCGGCGAGTACTTTGGCTGGAGCTATGGCTGGGGCGTGGCTGGCACCCTGGGGTTCCTGCTGACCTCGCTGATGGTGGCCACCCTCTACACCTGCTTCATCTTCAGTTTCACCGAGCTGACCACGGCCATTCCCCACGCAGGCGGGCCTTTTGCCTACAGCCGCCGTGCCTTCGGCGAAAAAGGCGGGCTGATCGCCGGCCTGGCCACGCTGATCGAGTTCGTCTTCGCCCCACCGGCCATCGCCCTGGCTATTGGCGCCTACCTCAACGTCCAGTGGCCCGCCCTGGACCCGCGCCATGCGGCGCTGGGCGCGTACATCGTGTTCATGCTGCTGAACATCCTCGGCGTGCAACTGGCCGCCACCTTTGAACTGGTGGTGTGCATCCTCGCCGTGATCGAGCTGCTGGTGTTCATGGGCGTGGTGGCGCCGGGCTTCAGCGTCGGCAACTTCGTCGCCAACGGCTGGGCCGGGGACAATACCTTCAGCCTCGGCGCGGTGAGCGGCATGTTCGCTGCCATTCCGTTCGCCATCTGGTTTTTCCTGGCCATCGAGGGTGCGGCCATGGCTGCCGAGGAAGCGAAAGATCCGCGGCGCACCATCCCCAAGGCCTACATCAGCGGCATCCTCACCCTGGTGCTGCTGGCCCTTGGCGTGATGGTGTTCGCCGGCGGCGTGGGCGACTGGCGCGCCCTGGCCAACATCAATGACCCCCTGCCCCAGGCCATGAAAACCGTGGTGGGCGAAGGCTCCGGCTGGCTGCACATGCTGGTGTGGATCGGCCTGTTCGGCCTGGTGGCCAGCTTCCACGGCATCATCCTCGGCTATTCGCGCCAGTGCTTCGCCCTCGCCCGTGCCGGCTACCTGCCCAAGGGCCTGGCCAAGCTGTCGCGCTTTCAAACCCCGCACCGGGCCATCATCGCCGGCGGCGTGGTGGGCATCGCCGCGATCTATAGCGACGGCCTGATCAACCTGGGTGGCATGAGCCTGACCGCGGCCATGATCACCATGGCCGTGTTCGGTGCCATCGTCATGTACATCATGAGTATGCTCAGCCTGTTCAAGCTGCGCCGCAGCGAACCCGGCCTGGCCCGCAGCTTCCGCGCCCCCGGCTACCCCATCGTGCCGGGCATCGCCCTGGTACTGGCGGTGGTGTGCCTGGTGGCCATGGCCTGGTTCAACACCCTGATCGGCGTGATCTTCCTGGGCTTCATGCTGGTAGGCTTCGTCTACTTCCTGCTCACCGGCGCCGCCCGTGCCAGCGCCCCGGCAGACGCCATGCTCACGGGCCTGTAGCCAGCGCCCTATAATGGAACCACTGCCGGGCGCTTGCCTCCAATGAGTACAAGCCTGTATTCGCCGCCACCCGGGCGGCGAGCCCGGCCCGCAAGGAGAAGTGGCCATGCCCTGGTACGCCTGGTTGATTTTGGTGGTAGCGATCGGCTCCATTGTTGGCGGCCTGATGATGTTGCGCGACAGCGCCAGCAAAGTGGAACTCACCGAAGAACAGCGCCGCAAGGTGGCGCAGCGCAACGCCGAGGCGGATGCCAAGGACGCGCAGAACCGCTAAACCTGCGTAGCAGCGGCCGCAAGGCCGCGTCACAGGCGCCAAGGTATACCGGTTGAATCGCGGCGTCTTGGACGCAGCCTGCGGCAGCTGCCACGGGGGGCCGCTTCTGTTAGAATGATGATTAACATCCCATTCTGACCGGGCCATCCCCATGCGCTACTCCGCCGACCACAAAGCCCAGACCCACGAACGCATCGTCAAGGAAGCCTCGGCGCGCTTTCGCCGGGATGGCATCGGCGCCACCGGCCTGCAGCCATTGATGAAGGCGCTGGGGCTGACCCATGGCGGCTTCTACGCGCACTTCAAATCCAAGGACGAACTGGTGGAAACCGCCTTGCGCGCGGCCACCGAAGAGTTGACTGAGGTGTGCGAAAAGGCCTTCGCCAAGCCCCAGCCGTTGCAGAGTTTCATCGACACCTACCTGAGCCCCGCCCATCGCGATAGCCCGGAAAAAGGCTGCCCACTGCCGACCATGGCCGCCGAACTGGGGCAGCGCGGCCAGCCCAGCCCCATCACCGACCAAGGCGTGGAAGACCGCCTGGCACGCATTGCCGCCACCTTGAAGGCAGAAGATGCCGACGAGCAGGCCGTGGTGATGCTCTCGACCCTGGTGGGCGCGCTGATGCTGTCGCGCAGTGTCGAGGACCCGCAGTTGTCGCTGCGTATCCTCGACAGCGCGCGCAAGGCGCTCAAGTTGCAGGCGGATGCCGCGGGTTAGACTGCCTCACACCCAGCGCTTGAGCAGTACACTGGCATTCACCCCGCCAAAGCCGAAGCCGTTGGACAGCGCGTACTCCATGGCCATGGCACGCGCCTGGCCACGCACCAGGTCCAGCCCCTCGGCCAGTTCGTCCGGGTGCTCGAGGTTCAAGGTGGCGGGGGCAACCTGGTCACGCAACGCCAGCACCGTGAAGATCGCCTCGATGCCCCCTGTCGCGCCCAGCAAGTGACCGGTAGCGGATTTGGTCGAGGTGATCGCCGGGCCCTGGCCGGCGCCGAACAGTGAACGAATGGCCGCAAGTTCGCCCTTGTCCCCCACTGGAGTGGAGGTGGCATGGGCATTGAGGTGCTGAACCTGGCCAGGGGTGATGCCACCCTGGGCCAGCGCCTGTTCCATGGCCCGCCGGGCACCACTGCCATCCTCCGGCCCGGCCGTCAGGTGATAGGCGTCAGCGCTGGTGCCATAGCCCACCAACTCGGCCACTGGCGTGGCACCGCGGGCCAAGGCATGTTCCAGGGACTCGATCACCAGAATCCCCGCCCCCTCCCCCATCACGAAACCATCACGGTCACGGTCAAACGGCCGCGAGGCGCGGCTGGGCGTGGCATTGAAGCCACTGGACAACGCCCGCGCCGCAGCGAACCCGCCGAGGCTGACCCGGTCGATGGCCGCTTCGGCACCACCACACACGGCAATGTCGGCCTCCCCGGCGCGAATCAGCCGCGCCGCATCGCCGATGGCCTGCACGCCGGCGGCACAGGCCGTGACCGGCGCCCCCAGCGGCCCCTTGAAGCCATGCTGGATCGACACCTGCCCGGCCGCCAGGTTGACCAGGAACGCCGGAATGGTGAACGGCGACAGCTTGCGCGGCCCGCGGCTGTCGGTGGTGCGTACGGCGTCGACGATGGTGCCAAAGCCACCAATGCCCGACCCGATCACCGTGGCCGTGCGCTGCCGCGACGCCTCGTCCGTGGGAGCCCAGCCCGCCTGGGCCAACGCCTCGCGGGCGGCGGCGAGGGCAAACATAATGAAACGGTCCATCTTCTTCTGTTCCTTGGGCGCCGCGGCCAGGTCCGGGTCGAAGCCGGCCTGCGGATCTTCCCCAAGCGTTGGCACTACCCCGCCGACCCGCGCAGGCAGGTCGGCGACCACGCTTTCAGGCAACTCACGCAAGCCTGATTGGCCGGCCAGCAAGCGGCCCCACACGGTTTCCACGCCGGTGCCGAGTGGCGAGACCAGGCCCATGCCGGTGATGACGATTCTGCGGTTGTTCATACTATCTCCCTTCCTCAACCCGTAGCAGCGGCCGCCAGGCCGCGTCACAGGCGCTGCATTTCACCTGGCACTTCACCAAACAGTGCCAGCCCATTTAAATGACGACCGACATACAATGCGCATCACATTACAGTCGAAATCTAAAAGATGCACGCACCTCATCGATCAAAATCGTCACCAGGAAATCGGCGTCCGGAGAAAGCTTGATACAGTTTTTCGCGGCCGTGTCGGGTAGCCTGACCAGCCCCAAGGACCTAGGGTCGAAGGCTCCGCGCCCTGAAGGCGCTTGGCAATTACAAGGAATCAGTCGTGAAAGCTTTGATCATTGGTTGTGTGGCCCTGCTGTTGAGCGGATGCGGGAGCATCATCACCGTGGTGCGTGACGACAGCGTCACCAGCAAATACCTGGCCGAGGGCAACTCCTACTGCGGAGCCGTGCCCAGGGTGTATAGCGGGCTGATGTTCGACTTCTGCATGTTGCACGCAGCGCCCGAGGATGAGAACAACTACAGCAGTTCTCCTCCTATTATCATGGTGTTCGACATGGGGCTCTCCGCCATTACCGATACCGTGCTGCTGCCCTACACCCTGATTCGGCAACACAACGACGGCAGCATCGAAGTCACCCATTGACACCAGGCTGAACTGGCCGTCCACCAAGGGCGCCAGCACAGCCCGGTACCCTGCTTTACTCTACCGTCAGGCGGTCACGATTCTTGTCCAGCAGCGACTTGCCGATTCCTTTTACCTCCAGCAACTCATCCACCGAAGTGAAGACACCGTTGGCATCACGATGCGCCACGATCGCCTGGGCCTTGGCCATGCCGATGCCGGCCAGTTCACGCTGGAGGGTGTCGGCATCGGCCTTGTTGAGGTTGACCGTGGAGGTCTGCATCATCGCCGCCGGCGCCGGGGCTGCTTCGGCCGTGGCTGGCGCGGCGGTGGCGGCGACGGAGAGGGTGAACAGCAGAGTGGCCAGCAGGGCCGAGAGGGAGAAGTTGCGCATGGGTGAGGCTCCTTGACATCAGTAGGTTCTAGAGGCGGCTTTCCTGAGCCGCCTTTAGAAGCTAGTTCACCATGCTGAAAGGGCGAGTGTGGCTTGGTTAGGGGATGTTTCCTCTACACGCCTGCTGTTCGTTCAATTCGGTAAAGATGGCGCATACCCTCGCCCTCGACGCCTACGGTTCGGAACGTTTCTGCTGATAGATCAGATCCACGATTTCGCCATCTGGAGCGTAACCGCTGACCGTCTCTCGCAATAACTGCCGGACCTTTCCGTAATCGTCAGCATGGACTGCAGCCAGTAGTTCCACGAACCTTTCCTTGAGCACATCCCAATGCAGAAAATCTTCGTGAGCACTCATGATCATGGGGTGGCGCGTCATGACCACGTTGTCGCCGATCAGCAACTCTTCGTAAAGCTTTTCCCCGGGGCGCAACCCCGTGAACTCGATGGCTATGTCGCCCTGGGGATTCTTTTCGGATCGAATACTTAGTCCTGACAAATGGATCATGCGCTCTGCGAGCTCGGCGATACGTACTGGCTCCCCCATGTCCAGCACGAAGACATCGCCGCCCTGCCCCATCGAACCCGCCTGAATGACCAATTGGGCTGCTTCGGGGATAGTCATGAAGTAGCGTGTAATTTTCGGATGAGTCACCGTCAGCGGCCCGCCCGATTTTATCTGCTTGTGAAACAGAGGGATCACAGACCCGGAGGACCCGAGCACATTGCCAAACCGCACCATGGTGAAACGCGTTTTATTGACGCGAGCAACATTGGCTGGGTCGCCGTACAAAACGGGCGCCACTTCCCGGCTCAAGGCCTGCAGCGTCATTTCGGCCAGCCGTTTGGTACTGCCCATGACATTGGTCGGCCTGACCGCCTTGTCAGTGGAAATCAGCACGAAATTTGCCACACCGGCCTGTAGTGCCGCCTGGGCGGTATTCAATGTACCGATTACATTGTTCAACACACCTTCAGCGACATTGTGCTCAACCATTGGCACATGCTTG
This sequence comes from Pseudomonas imperatae, assembly GCF_057128625.1. Taxonomy (NCBI): domain Bacteria; kingdom Pseudomonadati; phylum Pseudomonadota; class Gammaproteobacteria; order Pseudomonadales; family Pseudomonadaceae; genus Pseudomonas; species Pseudomonas imperatae. The sequence goes on from NZ_JBSKHP010000004.1 coordinate 298,649, forward strand.
TAGGCAGCCGCATGGTAGACCGTGTTGATGCTCCAGGTTTTCATGACGTCCAGGAGTTTGTGCGGATGCCGTACTGAACCCAGGATAGGCAACAGCTCAACACGGAGAGACTCGCGAGCCAGTCGCTGGTCGAGCTCGGTCATGATGTTGTACAGGTTGAATTCGCTGTGCTCGAATAGCACCAGGAGTGTCGGCCGCAGGGCGACAATCTGACGGCACAGCTCGGAGCCAATCGATCCGCCAGCGCCGGTGACCATCACGGCCTGCCCATTGATGCAATGTTCCAGCAAATCATCTTGGGCCGGTACAGCGTCACGACCCAGGAGGTCAGCAATATCGACCTCTTGAATATCATCAACCTTGACGCGGCCGCTGGCCAGATCGGTAAAACTCGGCACACTTCTGATGTGCAGGGGAAACCCCTCCAGAAAACCGAGAATTTCCCTTCGACGAGCTCTTGTGGTCGACGGCAATGCCAGCAATATTTCCTGCGCCCCCGTTACATCGATCATGTGCTGGATCCTGCCAGGCTTGAACACCTGGAGCCCCGCGATTACACGGTCGGTAATACTGGCATCATCATCAATGAAAGCCACGGGGCGCATTACACGTCCCATCCGCAATGCGGCAACCAATTGGTTACCCGCAACACCTGCGCCGTAGACCGCGACTTTAGTCAGGCCATCGTCCCGGTTGAATGACATGGAAGCATGGGCGCCGCTTAACCAGTTGCCCATGAAATACTGGCGCATGCCCAACCGCAGCCCGCCAATAATGACAAGGCTAAGCCACCAGTAATTGAACACAATGGATCGAGGAACAACGGCTTGATGATTACTGTACCAATAAACTATAACCGCCAGGATGAGTGACGACAGGCTGACCGCCTTGATAATTGCAATCAAGGCGTCATTACCAAAATAGCGCATGACTGCGCGATACATGCCGAAACGAATAAACAGGGGTATGGCAACAGCCGGCGCACATGCAAACAACCAGGTGTGAACCTTGAAAGGGTTATACATGTCGTCTATGCCGAGCCGGACGATAAAGGCCATCCACAACGCGGCCCAGACCAAGACAACGTCCATGACAACCTGAATCAGGCGCTTCTGCTTTCTAGGCAAGCCCAACAAAAAGGCACGTGTCTTATCCATAAACCTCAACCAATTGGTTTGACCATTGCGAAAAGCGCAAGGGCCGGGCGCTTCCATCGCACAAGGGTAATCCAAAAACAGGTGCTAGTCGTGCGTTTTAGGCTGTACAACCTCTAGCTCTCCTGCATGATATCTAATGGCCATTACTGTAAGTGGAACATAGGCGATACATGTTGCCAGCACCCCGTCCAGCCGCTGGCATGCCACCAGCCAAGCGAGGGGCAAGAGCCAGAAAAGGTTCACCACCAAAACGGCCATAGTGACCGGGAAATGCCCCCCATGGAGCCGGGAAGCAAATTGGTACGCATGGCTTCGGTGAGCTTCGTAGACCTTGTCTCCGCGAATCAGGCGTCGAAACAAGGTATAAGTTGCATCGACGATAAATACGCCCAGAAGAATGAGCCATGCCCACAACAACCGGGAATCGACATGAGCAGCTTGTAACGAAAGGATGCCGAGAATGATCCCAAGGAAACCGCTGCCCGCATCCCCCATGAAAATCTTGGCAGGAGGAAAATTCCAGATCAGGAAGCCGGTCGCCGCCCCACCAAGAAACAAGGGTGCCCACATAAGATGCGCATGACCGGATATCCAATAAAGAGCACACATTCCGAAGCAGGCGCACATGGCCTCCACTGTCGCTATCCCGTCTATACCGTCCATAAAGTTATAAAGATTCAATAGCCACATCAAATAAAGGATTGCACAGGCACTTCCCACCCAACCTAAACTAACTTCAACACCCGCCAGGATGACCGGCGGAAAACCTCCAAGCGAATAGATTGCCCAGGCAGCGGCACAGAAATGGCCAAGCAATCGCCAACGGGCGGGAATATGCCCACGATCATCCATGAAGCCTACGGTAGCTATCAATAGACCACTGCCAAGCACCGCGGCGAATGTTGCACCATCGACCAAGTTACTGCCGTAAAGCCACCCCATTCCAACGAGGAAAGAGCAGACAATGGCCACTCCGCCGCCGCGCGGGGTAGGAGTAGTGTGCGAACTGCGGCTGTTGGGCAGATCCATCAGTGCTTTGGCGATCGCATATCGACGTAGCCAACCGGTAAGGGCAAAGGAAAGTAAAGCCACTGCAAACAACCAAAACGACACCATCTTTACATCCTCGGAAATCTCGATACCGCTTGCCTCCCGCGTGCCGGCTGGAGAGCGCAAGGCGGGTGGCTCAATACTGCCATGAGCCCGCCCCTCGTTGAAAACATTAATCTTGTCACATTCGGATAAAATCCGACCCTGCAAGCGCCCGCGGATTCCACAGACACAGGTACCAGATGAAAAAAACGTCAGCCTCGGCGTGAGGTCATGACCGGCATTGATGTAGACGCGAGAAGACTCCCGGAGAACCATTGCCTATGGTATCTTCGCCGTTACGGAATACACAGAGCCAGCACAACATTGTATCGACCGTTTCGGGAAGGGATAGCACCGAAATGCGCCAAGTCACCCGGCGTCTCAAGGAGTCTCTTCAGGCAAGCAGGTCGTCACCTGACCACACAAGAATAGAGCTGAAGCGTGATCACTCAAGCCAAACTATACCCCCCTGAAATACCGCCCTCCAATCACCGTTCAACCCGTTTATGCGGGTAGCCTAGCAGCCGTCGCCACCTCAACAAAAACTGGATCATCCCATCCTTAGGTGTGTTCATGATTTTTAGTTCGTCCGCGTTCATCCTGGTTTATTTACCCATTGTATTCCTGATTTATTTTTCATTGAACAGGCGGCGCTGGATCACGGCGGGAAAACTATGGTTGGTTGCAGCCAGCCTTTACTTCTATGCCTACTGGAGCGTTGCCTACCTACCCCTGTTGCTAGGATCGATTGGTTTCAACTACCTGATGGGGCGATGGGTTTCACCTCATTCGACGAACCTGCTGAAACCGTCCTCAAAAAAAATCGTATTGGCACTGGGCATTGCTATCAACCTCGCGCTGCTCGCCTACTTCAAGTACGCGAATTTCCTGATAGACAACTTTAACGGCTTGACCGGCTTATCCATTGGCCTGCAACAGATAATACTGCCCTTGGGGATCAGCTTTTATACCTTTACCCAGATTGCGTTTCTGGTGGACAGCTACCGTGGGGAAGCAAAAGAGTACGACCTTGTAAACTACGCACTTTTCGTCACGTTTTTTCCGCATTTGATTGCAGGCCCCATCCTTCACCACAAAGAGATGATGTCGCAATTCAAGTCACGCTGGACGCTGTTCATTCGGCACAAGAATATTCTGTTGGGGCTGTTTATTTTCAGCATTGGGCTGTTCAAGAAAGTCATCCTGGCGGATACCTTCGCAATCTGGGCTGACGCCGGCTTTGCACACGGTGTTCTACATGACTTTTTCAGCGCTTGGGCGACCAGCCTGTCTTACACCTTCCAACTTTACTTCGACTTTAGCGGCTACTGCGACATGGCGATTGGCGCGGCGTTGCTGTTCAACATCTGGTTGCCGCTAAACTTTAACTCTCCGTACAAGGCACTCGACATTCAGGATTTCTGGCGACGCTGGCATATGACGCTGAGCCGTTACCTGCGAGATTACTTGTATATCCCGCTAGGCGGGAATCGCTGTTCGCCCGTCAGAGTGTATGTGAACCTTATGCTCACGTTCGTCCTCGGTGGGTTGTGGCACGGTGCCAGCTGGATGTTCGTGGTATGGGGAGCACTCCATGGGGGTGCGCTGATTATTCACCGAGCATGGAAACAGCTAGGCATGAACATGCCTACGGTGGTTGCCTGGACAGTGACGTTCCTGTTTGTGAACATCACCTGGGTGTTCTTCCGCGCAACGTCCATGAGCGATGCAAGCCATATTCTGCACAGCATGTTCAACCTCAAATCTGCGGCTGCCGTGCCCATTCCAGCCATCCCGACTGCCGAACTGGCCTGGGGCGGCGTGCTTTCCGACCATCTCCTGAGCGTTTTGCCCGAGGGCATGGCAGTCAACGCGCTGTGTTTCTTCATGATTATCATGGGTTTCCTTATCAGCGCGCAAAGAAATTCGTTTGAACTGACCACTCAAGGCGCCTTTGGCTGGAAAAAAGTGTTGGGAATGTCATTGCTCTTCAGCATTGCGATGTACGCAACACTGAAATCCACCAGCACTGTATTCCTGTATTTCAATTTTTGAGTGCCTTGCAGATGAAAAAGAAAATATCAGCATTCTTCTTGTTTGCGTTGGTCGCGTTACTCATCGCACCCGTTTTCAACCTCAGCACCAGACTGGATACCCTTGCGAACAGCAAGACAAAATGGTGGAACACGTCCTTCCTCTATAATGTCGACTTTGCGCTGCCAGCACTCGGAAAACTGTACAGCGTATTGGGGATCTCCATTAATCCAGGGCAAGTCATTCTCGGCAAACACGGATGGTTTTTCCTGGGGGATGATCACGCCCAATCGATCTCGATAAAACGCAACGGCGTCACGCCCAGCACCACCCCGTTGGTGCAGCAGATCGTCGCCAACGAGGTCGCTTGGGAAGCGTGGTTGAAGCACCACGGGGTGAAGCAATATCGGGTACTCATCGGTCCCGACAAAGACTCCATTTACCCTGAGTATTTGCCAAGCTGGGCGGCCCACGCCCCTAATCAGGTGAGCCGTGAGTTTATCCACCTCGCGCCCGCCCAACTGTATGTCGATACGTTTACCCCGATGCTCGCCGCAAAGAACGCGTCTGCTCAACCTTTGTACTTCAAGACAGACACCCATTGGAATAGCCTTGGTGCGTGGGTGGCGTTCCAGGCACTGGAGCAAAATTTGAACCGTGTCGAGCCCGACCTTCGCTGGCCATCCCCTGAGCTGGGAGAAGTGGAAAACGTATCAGTACGCCCTGGCGGAGACCTGTCGCGCTTTCAACGAATCCAGGGTTCAACCAATGACACTCAAGTGGCATTGAAATTCGCCTCCTCGCCTCAGCTAACAGTCGACCAATACGATTACCAGACGGGGAAGCTGCTGGGCTCAGGCCCGAACCCAGAGCTTGAGGCGCCGCAAAAACCACTGCTGGTTGTTTCCAAAGGCGCCTTGAACGACCGGAAAGTACTATGGCTACGAGATTCATTCGGCATATCCCTTTCACCGTTCATGGCGGCAACGTTTTCCCAAAGTCTGCAAATTCATTACGATCAGGTAGACCCCAACCAAGTAGCCGAACTGATCGCAACCTTCAAACCCGACTATGTGATCTTTTCTGCAGTGGAGCGGGTTACGAGAATGGGCTTCTTCCTGGCACCTCCTCCTCAGTTCGTGATCTCCCGTTCTCGCGATACACTCACCCCGCTGGCAGAAGGCCAGGTAAGCCATCAGCACGACGTCGTGGCCACTTCGGAGGCTGACACGTACCAGATCACCGGAATAGACCCCTACATCGTTTTCAAGCCCTCCAAACCTTTGCTCGGTTCAGACGCCAAGCAGCTGACTTTCGAGCTGACGTGCAAAAATACTGCCGACACGAAATTTCCGATCCAGATATTCTGGTCGACGAAAAATAAAGGTTTCAACGAGGCGGACAGCGCGACGTTTGCGGTAAGCCAGGGTGTAACGTCAGTCGATATTTCATCCGCCAAAGGTTGGCCCGCGGACCAGCTTATTGATGAAGTCAGATTCGATATCGTCACACCAGCAGGATGCCCGACATTCTCCCTGAAAAGCCTGGCCTTGGGCCAGAACCGCTAATTACGAAATTACCTCGCTCCCGGTCGCGGCGGCTTCCGCTGCCCGGGGGTAACTGTTCACAAAGGTGACTTATGGCTAAGGACCTCATATCATGTGGACACGAACTGCGAAATACGGGCGCCTTCCGCTCAATACGCGCCCCCTATTTAAAGTGAGCATCCCACCTTGCAACATCGTAGGATGTAAAGAGTCAAAGCAAGAGGATTAAAGTTGCAAGATTTTTCTTCCAATGATTCATCACAAAGCACCCACGGAAACGCCCCCCTGGTTGCCATCCTCCTCGCGACCTACAACGGCGAAGCGTTTCTCGCAGCTCAAATCTCCTCACTGATCAACCAGTCACATACAAATTGGGTTATATATGCGTCAGATGACGGCTCCCACGACGGCACGCTAAAAATTCTCAGTGATGCGCAGCGAAATCTAGGGGAGCGCAAATTGGTTATTTTGCGAGGGCCAGGCCAAGGCTTCGTCAGCAACTTTTTATCTCTGTTACAAAACAGAATGATCGATGCCGATTATTTCGCTTTCTGTGACCAAGACGACGTATGGCATCCGGAGCGACTAGAGCGCGGCATCAATTGCCTGCAGGAAAATGCTGATGGACGGCCTGCCCTGTTCTGCTCCCGAAGCCGCCTTGTCGATGCCACTGGTGACGTCGTGGGTTACTCCGCCAACTTTACAACCCCGCCCTCCTTTGCGAATGCGCTGGTGCAAAATATCGCTGGCGGGAACACCATGCTGTTTAACGGCAGGGCGCGGCAACTACTCAGCAACACGGCTTACCAGCATCCACTTATTGCCCATGACTGGTGGTGTTACTTACTGATCACCGGCTGTGGCGGACAGATTCATTTTAGCCCCGACCCGCTAATCGACTATCGGCAGCACGCTAAAAATCTGATCGGCGCAAATGCCAGCGTGAACAACATGTTCAGGCGTTTTAAAAAGATGTTGGGCGGGGATTTTAGCCGATGGAATGAATCAAACATTGCAACACTCCAGGACGCACGCCTACTGCTGAAAGACGAGAACAGCACAGCCCTCGACTGGTTTGATAAAGCTAGAACCGGATCGGTTATCCGTCGTATTTACTGCCTAATTCGCTCAGGCGCACATCGGCAAAGTCTCATTGGGAATACAGCGTTAGCGCTTACTGTCCTGTTCAAAAAGCTTTAGGCGCCGACATGGAAAAATCAGCTCTCCCGACCCAGCGCTTTCCTGGCACCTTATGCGTGATTGTCACCTTCAACCCCAACCTGGACGAGTTGGCCGAAACGCTCCTGTCTCTCGAAGGCCAGGTAAACAAAACGCTTATAATTGATAATCATTCGAATCAAAATTTATCGGAATGGCTAAACGTTTTCGGCAACAGCTTTTCAGTAGACCTGATTGAAATGCAGGGTAATACCGGCCTGGCAAACGCGCAAAACGTCGGCCTCTCCCACGCGCTGAAGCACAAATTCGAGCGTATTCTGTTACTGGATCAAGACAGCAAACCCGAAGCCAACTTTGTTGCCAACCTGCATATCGCGTTGAATCAGCTACAGAAAGACAATGCTGCAGCAGTTGGTCCTACATTTGTTGATCGGCGCCTTAAAAATCACCCTGAAGCCACTACGGAACAAGCTGAGCCTATCCAGCGCGAGTTCTTGATTTCTTCTGGCATGCTTATTGAAACACGTCACCTTCAGCAAGTCGGCCTGATGATGGGTGATTTATTTATTGATCATATTGATCACGAGTGGTGCTTCAGAGCCACCAACAAGGGCTATACGCTATATCAAACATCGACTACCCGCCTCTATCATTCCCTGGGGGATAGAGTCATCCGTCTCTGGCTGCTGCGCGACAGGGAAATATCGATACACTCCGCCGTTAGAAACTATTACAAGGTGCGAAACTCAATTCACTTATTCAGGCTCAAGCATGTACCGTTGCGCTGGAAATTGAAGTTCATGAAACAGGCGGTGGCGGTAGCGCTATTCAGCGTGCTCGTCTCAACAAATCGAGCAGAACGCCTGAAGCTGATTGCCACTTCGGTATCCGATGGCCTGGCGGCACGGTTAGGTGCATTCAGAAAATAAGGCAGGCCAATGGAAGGGAGGCTCCGCCCCCCTTCCGCCCCCCACTACTTCTTAACGACCTTGACCAACTTTTTCGAGTTCTGCCATTCCAACGTTCGACGGATGCCGTTATCGAAAGACACAATTGGTTCAAAGCCGAAACAGCTTCGCGCCTTCGAAATATCCAAAACGTTCGCTTTCAGATCAAATTCTCGCGCAGGGAGGAATTTCACATCCGGCATCGGATCAACCCATTTGGATATTTCCGTTATGACTTCCAGCAGCGACCGTCCTTGGCCAGACCCCAGGTTGAATATCCGCTCCTTCCCTTCGTAACCCATCAGCCCGATGATGCCCCGAATGGCATCATCAATGTAGATATAGTCACGAACATTAGAACCATCTCCCCATATTTCTATAGGGAGCAGATTCCGTGAGCGCTCTATGAAGACCGAGACCGCACCTTGGGCCTTGTTCACATCCTGCCCCGGGCCATAGGGGTTAGCCAATCGAATGATCTTGTACGGCAGCCGGTGAAGCCGCTCGAACAACGCCAGATACTTTTCGATTGCCAGCTTGCTCACCCCATAGGAGCATGTAGGCTCCAAGGGGTGCTCTTCAGGAATTGGAAGAACCTGAGCGTCCCCATAGATGGTTCCACCAGAAGACACGAAGTAGAGACCCTTCAGCCCCAGCGAAACAGCCAACTCCATCACTTGCAGCGAGTTACAGACGTTTGTACTGATGTCCCACGATGGGTCCTTGTTGGAGTTCCCGGGGAGCGATGAGGAGATCAGGTGGAAACAGATATCCGCCCCCTCGAGAATCTCCTTAACGTCCTCGCGATTTTCGTAGTTCCCCATGTGCCAACGAACCTGAGCCATGGCCTCATCGGACAAAATCGTATTCTGAGGCGGGACGTGCCGGGTCAGCGAGCTCACCTCATGCCCTTGCGCAATGAGCGCATTGATCAAGTGGCTGCCAATGAAACCCGTCCCACCCAAGATTGCACATTTCATACCGAATGATCCTGGCTACAGAGACAATTGGTGCAGGAGCTTCTTGGAAAACTCCTGTTCAGAGAAACAATGATCAAACACTTCCTTGCCCGCGCTACCAATTCGGTCCCATTGCGCCGAGGAATTGATGGCTTCTATCAACACTTTAGTGATGGCCGCCGGCTCGTTGCTTGGGACAACAAAGCCCGAATCACGATGGCGAACGTAGGCTGATGTGCCAGTATTGACCGTGCACATCATGGGGACGCCGACGCTCAGCGCATGCAGGGAGACCAGCGGTAATGTGTCATCGCGCGAAGGTACAACCACCATGTCCGTAGAGAACATGAGCTCTACATACGCTTGATAGTCGAGATCACCATGCAGTTCCACATTGGGTAAACTGCTGACGATAGACTGCAGCCCTTCATAGAACGCCTTGTCCAGCACGCGGCCGTAGAACTCAAACTTGCACTTGCGCGCGAGATCAGAAGGTAGCCCCTTAATGGCGACCGCAAGCAAATCCTGCCCTTTCCTTGGCTCGAACGACCCGAACGTCCTGATGACCAGTGGTTCACCTTCTCCAGGTTTCCGCTGGCGGCCCTCGGCCGACTCAAGGCCGGGGAATCCATACTCAACCACCTCGGTATTGCGGTGGTATGTCACGATGGGCGCCGCCGCCAGCTTGCTGCCTGCCCAGATTCTTTCAGGCTTGCGAAGCGCCGCAACGAATTCAGGGTTGGATGCCGCCATTTGGGTGAACAAATTGGTTTCGTGGATATACCAATACACTTCAACCACATCCGCTAATTGATTCACGATAGGGTAGGTCACTACCGTATTGCAGATCAGCTTGTCGAAGTTGCGCGCAAAGTCATATACCGAGGCGTGCTGAGCCAGCATGAGCTCATCCACGATCACCACGACGCCCAACGCTTGAAGCGCCGCGCGAATGGGCCCATCAGTAGGCGACATGACCACGACGAAATGACCTGCCTGAGTCAGCAATTTCGCCAGTTCAAAGACAATGCGTGGCGCGCCACTTTCCGTAAGGTCATGGGAAAACAGCAAAATATCCTTGCCACCCTCTGTTCGCGTTGCGCCTTGAGCGAACACCTCGTAGTACTCCGGAGAGTCATGGAACAACTGCTCCCGCATTGCCTTGGTGTAATAGGGGTCACGAGCCAACAAGCTGGCGAATCGACGCAGGATATAAATATCAGCCTTGTCTTTCTTCTTTGGCGCCTTGACCTTGTCTGCGGCATCTACCGAGGCAAGCGACATATGCCCGATATGCGTCAGGGTGGAGTGCGGCGTGTACACACAGGAGAACCCGAGCTCGCGAACCTTGAAGCACAGATCGACATCGGAATGGTTGATTGGGGCGTTGACGGCGTCAAAGCCCTTCACCTGCTCGAAAATGTCTTTCCTGATGGCCAGGCATGCACCACAGATAAGGGAAACCTCACGAACAGATTGCGCAAAATTATAATGCGCCCCGGTATTTTCTGGCAGGCAGTGGAAGGCCGTACCCAGCAGCCGGCGAACACCTGTCACCATACCCGCGTGCTGAATCGTGTTGCTCTCGTAAACCAGCTTGGGCCCAACGATGCCCACATCCGGCAGCTGCAAGTACTCGACCAGCGACTCGACCCAGTCAGCAGACTGAACGCGTACGTCATCGTTGAAGAAGACCAGGTACTCACCGCTCGCAGCTTTCGCACCTTGGTTGCATTTGTCCGAGAAGCTGTAGGGCAGGTCATAGCGGACAAAGACAATATTTGCATCCGGGTAAACCGGGGCCAGCAAGTCGACGATTCTCGAATTCGTCACGACAAGAATTTCATAGCGCTTCCAGGTCGTCGATTTTTTGATCGACTCGAGGCTATCGCTGATATTTTTTTCGTTGTCGGACGGGATAACGATCGAGACAAGCGCTTCGTTGCCATCAAAGTCAAACTTGAAACGGTTGGCGGTCGGTAGAGCAACCGCCGTCCCCTTCCAGCCCCGACGATCTCCGGCCGCCTGCAACGCACGAATGTTGGAATCCCTTGCGTATGGTTTGCCGCCAGCAGCGCCAGATGTAGCAATTGCACGCCAGCCGTAAAGCACTTCCTCGATATGCTGGATATTCGAGGTTTTTTCGGTTACGCGCAGGGCCAGATCATAGTCCTGGGAAAAATCGAACTCGGAGCGGAACCCACCCACTTCATCAACCAGTGCCTTGCGGTAAGCAGTCAGGTGCCCGGTGTACATGCAATTCAAAAGCAGGTTGGGACTCCAATCCGGCTTGTTGAACACCTCAAGAACAGCACCGCTCTCGTCGATCTTGCATTCATCCGAGTAGAGCATATCCAGCGAAGCGTCATCCCGGATGCCGGAGGCGATCCAATAGAGTGCGTCATTGGTCAGCAGGTCGTCGTTATCCAGCAATGCGACGTAGCTCCCCGTCGCCAGGTTCAATGCGGCATTGGAAGCGCCTGCAATGCCGGCATTGACGTCAAGCGTCACGAACTTTATGCGCGCATCGCGTTTGGCAAACCCGTCGAGCAGTGCGGTGATCTCCGAAGATTGCGAACAGTCATCGGCGATACACAATTCCCAGTTGGTATAGGACTGGTTGAGCACGGACTCAATCGCCTGCTTGAGCAAGTCGACTGGCACTTTGTATACCGGCATGACCAGGCTTACCGTGATACCAAAATCAAACGCCTGGGCAGGACGCTCCGAAAACCGGCGGCTGATTCGCTCCAGGTTGAAGGCCAAACGTGCCTTGAGCACATCGACAGGCGCCGCACGCTGCACATCAGGGGTCAGGAGTTGAGCACGGGCAGCTGCCTCAAGAGAGCGCAGGCCGCCGGACTCCAACGTACTCTGTACACGTTCGAAGAGGTTACGCCAGCCCCCTACGCGATCCTTGGCAATCAATACTTTACGAGCCAGGACCCGTAGCTTCCTGGCTTGTCGAACCTTGTCATTGACCTTGGAAGACAAGCGCCAGGCCTTGGTATTCAAGACGGCATGGATCTCGGAGTTGCGCACATGCAATTCATGCTCAAGCTGCGCAACCCGCTGCCCTAATTGCTGCACCTCCAGCTCTTTGGCGTAGAGGTCGGCGCGCAGCTCATCACTTTCGTTTTTCTGCTGAAAGAGGCGATGGGTCAACGTCGAGTTTTCTGTAGCCGCTTGCCCCACTGCCGCATTCTGGATGTGCAGCGCATCGGAAAGTTTGCGTTCATTGACCGCGCTGAAGCCGAGTTCTTTGTAGAACTCCTTGATGTGGACTGTTTCGGCCGCGGACAGCTGGAAAAGAAACTTGATGTCTTCGGGGATCTGCTTGCCTACGGCAACAACGCCTAGACCATGCGCGTGGTCAAAGCAAAAGGTTGGGTATTGCTTTTCAATTTCTTCGAAAAGCTTCCATACACCGAACCCGTTCTCACGAACATTCACATCGTGAAATATAATGACACCCTGATCGCTCATCAGCGGAAGCCAGGTATCGAAATCGTTCTTCACTGCTTCGTAGCTGTGGAGGCCGTCGATATGCAATAGGTCCACGCTTTTTGGGGAGAAGTACGTAGCTGCCTGGTCAAATGTCTCACGAAGCAAACGCGAAAACGAAGCGTAAGGCACATCGTGGCGCGCACGCAGTTGATCCAGTACATCCTGGCCGTACAGACCAGCGTGCTCGTCACCTTGCCAGGTATCTACCGCATACGCCTTGCAATCCAGCTCACTTTTCTGAATGGCCTGGCAAAATGCGCAGTAGGAGTCGCCATAGTGGGTGCCGAGTTCCACGAAAATACCGGGCTTGAGCTTTTCAATAAGCGAGAAGGCGAACGGAATATGCTCCGCCCAGGCACTTTTGCCCGACAGATAAATAGGGCGCTCAAAGCACATTTTGCCAATATCATTTAAAAGCATATTCTTCTCAACTATGATCGAATTCGGGAACGGCCGTGAGCTTCAACGAGATATCCTGCATGGGGATACCAATAAGCCCGGTGCTTGCACTGGTCGCTTCAGACTTGAAGAACAACGCATCATGAATCCAATGCATTTGAACATGTTCTTCCTGGGTACCCTCAGCCAACGCCACGCAGATGGAATAATCACCTTTTGGCAGGATAGGCATATGGAACGTAAAGTCACAGCGCAGCGCTTCTTCTTCCATTGCCTGGACTGGATGGTCAATATAAGAAAGGAACGTGTTATCGCCAAACAACGTTTGACCCAACCTGTCCTTGATATAAAAACCGACAATCGGAGAGTGCAACTGTTGATGCGTTACAGCAAGAATCGTGATGGTGACCAACTCACCGCCTACCAACCAGAGCAACCTGTCCCCTTCAGCCGTAGTAAAGGAAACATCGACGATTTGAGCGGTCCCCAGCCCGAAGGAACTTGATTCGTGGTTAAATTCAAAAATCTGCAAGTCATTGCGGTGCTGAGTGGTATTGATGAATTCCAACCGCTGATCCTTGACAGCCACCTGCCGTTCTATACGCAACTTTGGCTTGAGCTTTGTCGTTGTTCCCTTCCCTTGTTGCGCTTCATAAAAGGCCTCAAGGTAAAAATCACTGACTACTTTTGGCAACCCTTCCTGAATGACCTTGCCTTTTTCCAGCCAGACCGCGTATGAGCAGAGGTTTTTCACCGATGCTGTATCATGGCTCACGAAAAGAACCGTACCTGTTTTCATGAACTCACGGAGAAAGCGCATGCATTTCTGGGTAAAGAATGCATCCCCGACAGCAAGGGCCTCGTCGATAACCAGTACGTCAGCGTCTACGTGAGCAATTACTGCGAAAGCCAAGCGAACCAACATGCCGCTGGAGTAGGTCTTTGTAGGCTGTTCTACAAAATCGCCGATATCTGCAAACGCGACGATACGCTCGAAGCGTTCGTCGATTTGCTTGACGGTCAGCCCGTAAAGCTGCCCGTTCAGGTATACGTTTTCGCGGCCTGTAAAATCAGGATTGAAGCCTGAGCCCAGCTCCAATAGCGCTGCGACCCGGCCATTGATTTCGGCAGAGCCGTGGGTAGGATTCAGTGTGCCGCAAATGATCTGCAGCAGCGTACTTTTCCCGGAGCCATTGCGGCCAATAATCCCGACTGTCTGTCCTTTTTGCACTTCGAAGCTGATGTCGTGCAACGCCTCGAATTTATTCGAGCATGCAGCGGCACGGGAATCACAGAAACGCCGCAAGCGAGGTACCAGCACGATCTTGGACAGCAGACGGTACATGAACTGCTGAAGACGACGCTGCGGTTTATCATAGGTCTCAAACGTTTTAGAGACGTTCGATACTTTAATTGCGATATCAGAGCACATCAGCAAAACCTATTCTGAGTTTTTGGAACCACGCATAACCGAGCCAGCAGAACACGAGCGAGAAACCAAGGTACGTGAGCCAGGCAAAGGGTTCAATTCCAACACCGAAAACCAGCAGATTCCTAGCCAACTCAATCGGGTAGGTCAAAGGATTGTAGTGCGCGAGAAATTGCCAATGCTCCGGAAAGGAAGTCGCCGGGAAGAATATTGGCGATATGAACATCATCCCCGTTGTAATAAGCCCGACTGTTTGACTGATGTCACGCACAAACACGCCTGTAGCGGACAGCCAGAACATCATTCCAAGAATGAAAATCAGGTAAGGCAGCATACCGATCGGCAAGAGTAGCGCCGTCCAGGGGATGCCACCGGTTTCCACCAGAATAAAGATCAGCAGGATGCAGAAGCTGATTGCAGACTGAAACAGTGCTGACAATATGGAAACCAGCGGTAGTATTTCCAACGGAAATATTATCTTCTTAACGAAGTTCTGATTACCAATGACAATTGAAGGCGACCTGCCTAGGCACTCGCTGAAAAAATTGAATACAATCAGGCCCGCAAACAGGATAACAGGGTACGAAACGGAACTGTTTTCAACCGTCACCCCCCAGCGCGACTTGAAAATATTTGTGAACACAAAGGAAAAAATGGTAAGCATCAGCAGAGGACTAAGGATCGACCACAACAAGCCGAACAAAGATTCCTTATAGCGACTTACCGTCTCCCTCTTGGCCAGATTCAACAACAAATGCCGATGCAGCTTTGCCGATCTAAGCAACTTTAACGGGGATATACTTTGCCTTTCCATTTATTTCAATACACCTTTCTTCAATCCGGCTTCGATGAGTTCAACGAAACGACTTCCGGTCAATCGGTGAAACCGCACATTACTTACCCACCCTGCATGCCCCCGTCCTTGGCCCGCACGCAGAAGCGCCGGAAACCCGTCAGGAAAGCTTATCACGCGTGGTTGTCGGGCGTAAGCAGGCAACAGGCCAGCTAAAATCGAGAGCATCCCAGTCCCACTCCCCATCTGCAATAGCATCAATCTACTCGCTACAGTCATTTATACGATGCTTGACGTACTGATATGCGGTGACACCTTACACCTGACAAAGAACGGCGCAGCCAGGCAAATCATTGCAAACAGTAACTGGTCCCGACGGCGCCTTCGACAGCTGCCTGCCTTGAAGGCAAGCATGAATATCCGAAGCCGGCCCAACCGAACACATCGTCGGGTGAATGAGTCACCACCAGGGGCCGACACGCGCGCCATCAATTGGATCTGAGCAAACCACCACCCCTCCCTTACCCGCGCCAGCCGAGAAAACATTGGAGCCAGGCCAGTGTTGGCGCCCATCACGTTGCCACGGTGCTGCCGATACTCCATTGACGACCACTCATCGATATGCCAGCTGTAGCCATGGCTTCGCGCGAAAGCATATATGCACCAATCGTGCATCGATACAGCCGCAACGAGCTGCTGCTCCTTTGCGACAAAGGCTTGAAGATGAGTTGCCAGGGCCTGGTTCAAAACATAGGTGCAACCCGGCCCTGCTGCCTCGAACAGATAATCCCAGCGAACTTGGGGTTGTGCCTTGTCGATGAGCTTTGCTGTCCCGTCCGACCAAAACGCAGTGACATTACTCGAGTAGGCTTGCACCCCTCTTTCAACCAGCACCTGCACCGCCCTGGCCAGCTTGCCGGCATGCCACAGGTCATCCTGGTCGGCAAAGGCAACGTAATCGGTGCCTTGGAAATCGACGTCTCTGACCAGTCGGAAAAAATTCTGCGAGGCGCCGCCCGAGTTCTCCATGGAAAGGAGAAACACATTCGGGTGCTCGATTGCACATCTGCTGCACCACTCAAATGTGCCGTCGTCGGACTCATCAACACTGATATACAACTGAACGGCAACATCGCGCTGCGCCAGGATCGAAGCCACCTGCGCCTCGATCCATGCCATGCCGTTGTAGGCTGCCAACAACACAGCAACGCTCGGTCGTGCCCGCGACATCAATGTTCCCCCCGGCAGAGCGACTTGATCAAGCAATCGATTCAGCCAGCAGTTTCTGGAGGTATTGACCATATCCTGTCTTCTTCAGACGCTCGGCCTGCTCTGCCAGAGTCTGCGCGCTGATCCAGCCCGCAGTGAACGCAATTTCTTCAAGGCACGCGACCTTCAACCCCTGGCGGTGCTCGATTGTATGCACGAAGTGGCTGGCCTCCAGCAATGACTCATGGGTTCCGGTATCCAACCACGCAAATCCACGGCCCAGCATCTCCACATTGAGCGTTCCGCGCTCCAGATAGGCACGGTTCACATCGGTGATTTCCAACTCGCCGCGCTCGGAAGGCTGGATGCTCTTGGCAATGTCCACCACGGAATTGTCGTAGAAGTACAAGCCTGTCACGGCATAGCTGGATTTGGGGTTGGCCGGTTTTTCCTCGATGCTGAGTGCACGACCAGACTGGTCGAATTCAACCACTCCAAAACGCTCAGGGTCCGAAACATGGTAACCAAAAACGGTTGCGCCTTCGGTTCGAGCGCTTGCTGCAGCGAGGTTGGCCGAGAAATGCTGGCCGTAGAAGATATTGTCACCCAGGATCAGGCAGCATGGATCCTGCCCAATGAACTGCTCGCCAATCAAGAAAGCCTGAGCCAGACCGTCGGGGCTAGGTTGCTCAGCGTAGGTCAGCTCAATGCCGTACTGACTGCCGTCCCCGAGCAATTTGCGAAAGCCTGGAAGATCGTCGGGCGTCGAAATGATCAGGATCTCGCGCATCCCCGCCAGCATCAGCACTGATAGCGGGTAAAAGATCATGGGTTTGTCGAAGACCGGCAGCATTTGTTTTGAAACGCCCAACGTAAGTGGGTGCAGGCGCGTACCAGAACCGCCAGCGAGGATGATGCCTTTACGTGTAGACGTGGTCATTTTTACTTGGCTTCCATTAGCATTGAATTACGCCGCCACACCTCTCCAGTGCGGCGGGGAAGAAATATCGCTGCGCTAGCCCGGGGGACGACTCCGGGCGGCAGGCTACGCCTCGCGGGCAGTGTAGTTGGTGTCGACCCAGCGCTGATATTCACCACTTTTGACGCGCGCCACCCATTGGGGGTTTGCCAGGTACCACTCCACCGTCTTGCGAATGCCGCTCTCGAAAGTTTCTACAGGCGTCCAGCCCAGCTCACGCTGAATTTTGGTAGCGTCAATTGCATAGCGCACATCATGGCCCGGGCGGTCCGTGACGTACGTGATAAGGCTGGCGTGAGGTTTGAACGGCGACTGCGGGCACAGTTCATCCAACAAGGCACACAAGGTACGTACGACCTCAATGTTCTGTTTCTCGTTGTGACCGCCGATATTGTAGGTTTCCCCGACCACACCCTCATTTACTACTTTGTAGAGCGCGCGCGCGTGATCTTCCACGTACAGCCAGTCACGAACCTGGTTACCTTTGCCGTAAACAGGCAGCTGCTTGCCTTCCAGCGCATTGAGGATTACCAGGGGAATCAGCTTTTCCGGGAAATGGCAGGGACCATAGTTGTTGGAGCAATTGGTTATCAGTGTCGGCAAACCGAACGTCCGATTCCAGGCACGCACCAGGTGGTCGGAACTGGCCTTGCTGGCCGAGTAAGGTGAACTCGGCTGATACGGAGTGCTTTCGGTGAACAGATCCTCCGGCCCCTCCAGATCCCCGTAGACCTCATCAGTGGAAATATGATGAAACCTGAACGCGTCCTTGCCGGCCGCCTCCAGGCCATTCCAATACCCGCGAGCTGCTTCAAGGAGCACATAGGTACCGACGATATTGGTCTGAATGAATTCCGCAGGCCCCGTGATAGAACGATCTACATGGGACTCTGCGGCCAAGTGCATGACAACATCAGGCCTATGCTCGCGAAAAACACGCTCTACTGCAATGCTGTCGCAGATATCGACATGCTCGAAAACATAACGTGAATCCTGATCAAAGCCCTGCAATGATTCTAAATTGCCAGCATACGTCAGCTTGTCGACGTTAATAACACTATCATCTGTGTTTTCAATGATATGACGTATGACAGCCGACCCGATGAAGCCAGCACCGCCAGTAACCAGTATTTTCATCTAAAACAGCCATTTGAAGAAGAACAAAAAGTTTTACCAACTCCGCTCGCAGGGGCACGACGCCGCCTATTGACGTATCAAAGCCACTGAAGCTAGAGAGTTATTCCGAGCAGGACTGGAAGCAGGAGCGAAGATTTTCTGCCTCTGGAGACTTGGGGCAGAAACGCTGGGAGGGGAAATGACACACTGGCGCTAGACATCCTTGATCCAACTGGCTCACAGTAAGAAAGGCAAAATAGCATCATTACCGATACAATTCACCCACTCAAACATGAAGAGTTGTTAACTCAGATTTTCCGCCTCTGCGCAAAGCGGAGGTCGGGGCACCGTTAGATTACCCCGACCGAATCTCAGGAGCCTTGCCTTCACTACCCCTGAATCAACCCCTCAATCTCCCCCAACCGCTCCCCCACCACAGCCTCATCCCCACGGCTCTCGATATTCAACCGCAGCAAAGGCTCGGTGTTTGACCCGCGCAAGCTGAACCGCCAATCAGCAAACTCCACGCTGATGCCGTCTGTCCGATCCACGGCAGGTTGCTGCGGCAGGTAGTGCGCCAGGATCTTCTCGATGCTCGCCGGCACGTCGTCAACGCGGTAGTTGATCTCACCACTGCAGGGGTACGCCGCAATCCGCTCGTCCACCAGCTGGGCCAAGGTCTTGCCGGTCTCGGACATAAGCGCTGCTACCAGCAGCCACGGAATCATGCCGCTGTCGCAGTAGGCGAAATCGCGGAAGTAGTGGTGGGCGCTCATTTCGCCGCCGTAGACGGCGTCTTCCAGGCGCATGCGTTCCTTGATGAAGGCGTGGCCGGTCTTGCTCTGGATGGCGACGCCGCCGGCCTGCTGCACCTGTTCGATGGTGTTCCAGGTCAGGCGTGGGTCATGGATGATTTTACTGCCCGGGTGCAGCTTGAGCAGCATCTCGGCCAGCAGGCCTACCAGGTAGTAGCCTTCGATGAAGCGGCCGTCGGCGTCGAAGAAGAAGCAGCGATCGAAGTCGCCGTCCCAGGCGATGGCCAGGTCACAATCATTTTCCAGCAGGGCCTTGCGGGTCAGCTCACGGTTTTCCGGCAGCAGTGGGTTCGGCACGCCGTTGGGGAAGTTGCCGTCGGGCTCGACGTTGATGAAGACCCACTCTAGCGGCAAGCGACTGGCCAAGGCCTGCACCACCGGGCCGGCGGCGCCGTTGCCTGGGTCGGCCAGCACCTTGAGCGGCCTGAGGGCCTTGACGTTGACGTAACCAACCAGGTGGTCCAGGTAGGCAGTCTTGTCGAAGGCTTCGCGCACCTGGCCAGCCTTGGCGGCCGGGGTGCCAAGGTTACCTTCGTCGACACGCTGGCGGATGGCATCCAGGCCGGTATCGCCGCTGATGGGGCGGGATTCGGCCTTCACCAGCTTCATGCCGTTGTAACCCTTGGGGTTGTGACTGGCGGTGATCATCACGCCGCCGTCAGCCTTGTGGTGACTGGTGGCGAAGTAGACTTCCTCGGTGCCGCACAGGCCGATGTCGATGACGTCGGCGCCGGCCTCGGTAATGCCGCGGATCAGGGCAGCAGCCAGGCCAGGGCTTTCCAGACGCATGTCGCGACCTACCACGATGGCCTTGCCGCTGAGTTCGAGCACCAACGCACGACCTATCCGATAGGCGATGTCATCGTTGAGCTGGGAGGGGACCTGACCGCGGATGTCGTAGGCCTTGAAGCATTGAGTGTGGATCGCGGGGTACATGCTGTTCACCAACCTTAATTATCCATGGCCACGAAGGGGTGGCCGAAGGCAAGAATGGACCGCCAAGGCATCATGCCAGTGGCCTGCGACTTGTAAGGCAGCAAAATATCGATCTGGTTCACCGGTGACCTTGTATCAATGGGGTCAAATTGGCCGGCTGACGACTTTGCGGCGACGGCGCAGGGAAGCCAGGGCTGCCAGGACGGGGCCTACGACCATGCCTGCGAGGAATCCCACGATGATCAGCACTGCAACCGGCAACTGCGGGCCGGTATAGCCCAGGACCACGATGTTCACGGGCTGCTGGTTTTCCAGCATGAACACAACGCCTGCCACCAGCACCAGGAGAATCAGGGCGACCAGCAGCAGTTTTTTAACCTTGTGCACTACGCACTCCTTTTGCCGAATGCCTCAGGCATGTTCATGCTCTTCATCCTCATTCACTCGATCGCGCAGCTCTTTGCCCGGTTTGAAGTGAGGAACGAATTTCCCATCCAGACTGACCGACTGCCCGGTCTTGGGATTGCGGCCTACCCGTGGCGCCCGGTAGTGCAGCGAGAAGCTGCCAAAACCGCGAATCTCGATACGATCACCCGTGGCCAGGCACTGTGACATCTGCTCAAGCATGGTCTTGATGGCCAGCTCCACATCCTTGGATGAAAGCAGGCCTTGATGGGTGACAATACGGTCGATCAGTTCAGATTTCGTCATATTTTTCCCTTCTTTATCAAGAAGCTAGACAATCGCTTCAAAGGTTTTAGCATGGCTGGAGGGATTTGAACAGCCCGCGTATTGACTTGTTGCAAAGGTTTACGGTAGATCACGGAATCCAGCTGTCAGGACTGCCGGCAACGCACCACCAGGCTACGGCTCGACATACCTGCAGGATTGATACCAAAGGGGTAGTCAGGCGTATCATCACTGAGGTCCGTGGACTTGCTCAGCACGCTATACCCTGGCGCCCCGCAGGCGCTCTCCGCTTTCTCGTAGCACTTCTCCCACGAGGACGTGATACCCGAGCAATTGATGTGCAGGGTAGCGATGCCCTTCACGTTGTGGCTGGACATGGTCGCTGCGCAGCCTGACAACGCGATCAACAGGGTGAGTGGCAGCCATCCTTTCATTACCGATCCTTTCGATTGCCCCGGAAACGGTCAATGACCCTTTCGCCGAGTCGCCGCATGCCCTCTTTTGGGTAGACAACTGATTTTGCAGGAGATTCTCCTGCATTCCGGATTTCTTCCGGCGGAGCATCAGAGTGGCGACTGTTTATGACTGTTTAATGTAGCAGGCCGGATAAAAGTACATCGCTGCCGCACCGGCACAATCAGCAGGCAGGCCGAAACGGCCTGCCTGCTGCTGGAGGCCACTGATTCACTGCACCTCGACCTCAACGGCCTGATCTCCCCTTGGGGTGCGCTCGACGCTGAAGGTCACTCTCTGGCCCTCCAGGAGGCTCTTGAAGCCATCACCCTTGATGGCCTTGTAGTGAACGAACAGATCCTTGCCTGTTTCAGCGGCGATGAAGCCAAAGCCTTTTTCGTTGTTGAACCATTTGACGGTGCCGGTGGGCATGGGCGCTTCTCCTTGAATGAACAGCCGCGACGATGGGAACGCGCGGGCTTCCTGCATGGGTGAGCGGACGATAGTGCGACAGGAGAGGCAGGAGGATCAACGAAGGGATTGTTTCAAAATGAACGCTGTAGCAGCTGTCGAAGGCTGCGTCGGCGGTGGTCCTGCTTATACCGCGACGACCATGACGCGGCCTGGGGCCGCTGCTACAAGGACACGTGGGCGGACGCAAATCGCGGGCACAAAAAAGGGCGACCGAAGTCGCCCTTTTTCTAATGGTCAATCAGAACTTAGTTCTGCTTTTCCATTTGAGCACGCAGCAGGTCACCCAGGGTGGTTGGACCAGTTGCGATGTCCGAAGCAGCTGGCTTGTCGCGCAGGCTCTGGATTGCTTCTTTCTCGTCTTCAACGTCTTTCGACTTGATGGACAAGTTGATCACGCGCGACTTGCGGTCAACGCTGATGATCTTGGCTTCGACTTCTTCGCCTTCCTTCAGGACGTTACGCGCGTCTTCAACGCGGTCACGGCTGATTTCGGAAGCTTTCAGAGTGGCTTCGATGTCGTCGGCCAGGGTGATGATGGCGCCTTTGGCGTCAACTTCTTTAACGGTACCGCGAACGATAGCGCCTTTGTCGTTGACAGCAACGTAGTTGGAGAACGGATCGCTTTCCAGTTGCTTGATGCCCAGGGAGATGCGCTCACGCTCTGGATCAACCGACAGGATCACAGTGTTCAGCTCATCGCCTTTCTTGTAGCGGCGTACTGCTTCTTCGCCAGCTTCGTTCCAGGAGATGTCGGACAGGTGAACCAGACCGTCGATGCCGCCGTCCAGACCAATGAAGATACCGAAATCGGTGATCGACTTGATGGTGCCGGAGATTTCGTCGCCCTTGTTGAACTGGCCAGAGAAGTCTTCCCATGGGTTCGACTTGCACTGCTTGATGCCCAGGGAGATACGACGACGCTCTTCGTCGATGTCCAGAACCATGACTTCCACTTCGTCGCCGACTTGTACGACTTTCGAAGGGTGGATGTTCTTGTTGGTCCAGTCCATTTCGGAAACGTGTACCAGACCTTCAACGCCTTCTTCCAGCTCAGCGAAGCAGCCGTAGTCGGTCAGGTTGGTCACGCGCGCCATGACGCGGGTGTTCTCTGGGTAACGAGCCTTGATAGCAACCCATGGGTCTTCACCCAGTTGCTTGAAGCCCAGGGAAACGCGGTTGCGCTCGCGATCGTACTTCAGAACCTTGACGTCGATCTCGTCGCCAACGTTGACCACTTCGGAAGGGTGCTTGATGCGCTTCCAGGCCATGTCGGTGATGTGCAGCAGGCCGTCCACGCCGCCCAGGTCCACGAAGGCGCCGTAGTCGGTGAGGTTCTTGACGATACCCTTGACTTGCTGGCCTTCCTGCAGCGATTCCAGCAGAGCTTCGCGCTCGGCCGAGTTTTCTGCTTCCAGGACGCTGCGACGGGAAACGACAACGTTGTTGCGCTTCTGGTCCAGCTTGATGACCTTGAATTCCAGCTCTTTGCCTTCCAGGTGCGTGGTATCACGAACCGGACGGACGTCGACCAGGGAACCAGGCAGGAACGCACGGATGCCGTTAACGTCGACAGTGAAGCCGCCTTTAACCTTACCGTTGATAACGCCCTTGACCACTTCTTCGGCGGCGAAAGCTGCTTCCAGAACAATCCAGCACTCGGCGCGCTTGGCTTTTTCACGGGACAGCTTGGTTTCGCCAAAGCCGTCTTCGACCGCGTCCAGCGCAACGTGAACTTCGTCACCGACCTTGATGGTCAGCTCGCCAGCTTCGTTGTAGAACTGCTCGAGCGGGATGACGCCCTCGGATTTCAGACCGGCGTGGACAGTAACCCAGTCACCGTCGATATCGACAACGATACCGGTGATGATCGCACCTGGTTGAAGGTTGAGGGTTTTCAGGCTTTCTTCAAAGAGTTCCGCAAAGCTTTCGCTCATTTTAATTCCTGTAGATTTGGGCGGTAGAAACGCCCATCAGCCGCACTCCAGACAATGCGGGTTCGTTCATAGTAAAGAAGGCGTACGGGCTAGGGACTGGTTTCCCGTACGCGTTCTGGTCACCCGGCGATGTCGCGTAGTGCGACTTCGCTCATGATGCGTTCCAACACCTGCTCGATGGACAATTCCGTGGAATCCAGCTGTATGGCGTCAGCCGCCGGCTTGAGCGGGGCTACCGCTCGCTGGGTGTCACGCTCATCGCGCGCACGTATCTCATCTAGCAGACTCGACAGACTAACATCTTCGCCTTTGCCCTTCAACTGCAAGTAACGTCGACGAGCACGCTCCTCGGCACTGGCGGTCAGGAAGATTTTCAGCGGTGCGTCAGGGAACACCACGGTGCCCATGTCGCGACCATCGGCGATCAGGCCCGGGGCCTCCAGGAACGCGCGCTGGCGCTGCAGCAGGGCGTCGCGCACGGCCGGCAGGGCGGCGACTTTCGAGGCGCCGGCGCCGGCGGTCTCGGTGCGGATCACGCTGCTGACCTCATCACCCTCGAGGATGATGCGTTGCAGCTGGCCTTCGGTGGCGGCGATGAATTGCACATCCAGATGAGCGGCCAGTTGCGCGAGCAAGGCTTCGTTGTCCAGGGCCACGCCATGGTTGCCGGCATTGAAGGCCAGCAGGCGATACAGGGCGCCGGAGTCCAGCAGGTTCCAGCCCAGGCGCTTGGCCAGGATACCGGCCACAGTGCCTTTGCCCGAGCCGCTTGGGCCGTCGATAGTAATTACTGGCGCGTGGGAAATCACGACTTGCCCTCTTCGGTTACACGGATCCCGACCTGGCCGCACAGGGCCAGGAAGTTGGGAAAGGAGGTGGCGACGTTGGCGCAATCCAGGATGCGGATGGGCGCACTGGCGCGCAGCGCGGCGACGCTGAAGGCCATGGCGATGCGATGGTCGCCCTGCCCTTGCACTTCGCCGCCCTGCATTGCACCGCCGTCGATGATGATGCCGTCCTCGGTTGGCTGACATGTTACACCCAGCGCCTCGAGGCCGTCGGCCATGGCCTGGATGCGATCCGATTCCTTGACCCGCAGTTCCTGGGCGCCGCGCAGCACGGTACGCCCCTGGGCGCAGGCGGCGGCGACGAACAGCACCGGGAATTCGTCGATGGCCAGCGGTACCAGCTCGACAGGAATATTGATGCCCTTGAGCGCGGCCGAGCGCACATGCAGGTCGGCCACCGGTTCGCCGCCCACTTCACGACGGTTTTCCAGGCGAATGTCGGCGCCCATCAGGCGCAGGATGTCGATGACACCGGTGCGTGTGGGGTTGATGCCCACGTGTTCCAGCACCAGGTCCGAGCCTTCGGCGATGGACGCGGCCACCAGGAAGAACGCGGCGGAAGAAATATCCCCCGGCACTTCGATGCGCGTGGCCGTCAGTGGCTGGCCGGCCGCCAGGGACACCGTGGCGCCCTGCGTATTCACCGGGTAGCCGAAGCCACGCAGCATGCGCTCGGTGTGGTCGCGGGTCGGCGCCGGCTCGGTGACACGGGTCTCGCCCTGGGCGTACAGGCCCGCCAGCAGCAGGCTGGATTTGACCTGGGCACTGGCCATGGGCAGCGTGTAGTCCAGCGCCTTGAGCGGCTGGCCACCGCGAATGGTCAGCGGCGGCAGGCCGTCGGCGCCGGTCTCGATCTGCGCGCCCATTTCCCGCAGCGGCTTGGCCACGCGGCTCATGGGGCGTTTGGACAAGGACGCATCGCCGGTCAGCACGCTGTCGAAGCGCTGGGCCGCGAGCAGCCCAGCCAGCAGGCGCATGCTGGTGCCGGAATTGCCGACACAAATAGGCCCCGGCGGCGGCTGCAAGCCGTGCAGGCCGACGCCATGAATGGTCAAGCGGCCGTGGTGCGGGCCCTCGATGACCACGCCCATGTCGCGGAACGCCTGCAGGGTGGCCAAGGCGTCCTCGCCTTCAAGGAAGCCTTCCACCTCGGTGGTGCCGTCGGCGAGCGCGCCGAGCATCACCGCGCGATGGGAAATGGATTTGTCGCCCGGCACGCGGATGCGCCCCGACAGGCGGCCACCCGGCGCGGCGACGAAGTTCAGGTCGCGCGCCTCGCGCTTGTCGACGTAGGCACGGCGGGCGAGGATCTTGCCGAAGTGCTCGCGCGCCATGCGCGCACGGGTGAACACGCCGAGCATCTTCTGCCCGTCGCCGGCGTCCACGGCGTCGCGCAGCGCGTCCAGGTCGCTGCGGAAGGTGTCGAGGGTGCGCAGCACCGCGTCACGGTTGGCCAGGAAGATGTCATGCCACATCACCGGATCGCTGCCGGCAATACGCGTGAAGTCGCGGAAACCGCCCGCGGCGTAGCGGAAGATTTCCAGGTTTTCGTTGCGCTTGGCCAGGGAATCCACCAGGCCGAAGGCCAGCAGGTGCGGCAGGTGGCTGGTGGCCGCCAGCACTTCGTCGTGGCGCTCGATGGCCATGTGCTCGACGTCGGCGCCCAGCGCGCGCCACAGCGCGTCGACGATGGACAGCGCACGCGGCGCGGTCTCCGGCAACGGCGTGAGGATGACCTTGTGGCGCTGGAACAGCTTGGCGTTGGAGGCCTCCACCCCGCTCTGCTCGGACCCGGCAATCGGGTGGCCCGGCACGAAGTTGAGCAGCTGCGCCGGCGCCAGCACTTCACGCGCCGCACGCACGACGTTGCCCTTGGCACTGCCCACGTCGGTGAGGATGGCATCGCCCAGGTCGAGCTGCGCCAGCTTGGCCAGCAGTTTCTCCATGGCCAGGATGGGCACGGCCAGCTGGATCACGTCGGCGCCCTTGCAGGCTTCGGCCAGGTCGGCCTCGCAGCGGTCGACCACTCCCAGCTCCACCGCCAGCTTGCGCGACTGCGGGTCCAGGTCCAGGCCCACCACTTCCGCGCACAGGCCACTTTCACGCACGCCCTTGGCGAAGGAACCACCGATCAGACCCAGGCCGACCACCACCAGGCGGCCGATCAAGGGCTTGGGTGCTACTACCGAAAAACCATCAACCACGTGCCAGGACCTTGCTCAGCGCTTCCAGGAAACGAGCGTTTTCAGTCGGCAGGCCAATGGTCACCCGCAGGTGGCTGGGCATGCCGTAGTTGGCCACCGGACGCACGATCACGCCTTCCTGCAACAGGCCCTGGAACACCGGCGCAGCCACGCGGCCCAGGTCGATGCACAGGAAGTTGCCCTTGGACGGGATCCAGCCCAGGCCCAGCTCGCGGCAGCCTTCCTGCAGCTGTTGCATGCCGAACTCGTTGAGCTCGCGGCTCTTGGCCAGGTACGCGCTGTCGGTCAGCGCCGCACAGGCGGCCGCCAGGGCCAGGCTGTTGACGTTGAACGGCTGGCGCACGCGGTTGAGCACGTCGGCGATCACCGGCGACGACAGCGCGTAGCCCACGCGCAACGCTGCCAGGCCATAGGCCTTGGAGAAGGTGCGCGAGACCAGCAGGTTGGGGTGCTGCGCCAGGTAGTCGAGGCCGTCCGGCAGCTCGCCGCCGGTGGCGTATTCGATGTAGGCCTCGTCCAGCACCACCAGCACGTCCTGCGGCACGTCGCGCAGGAAGTCGCCCAGCGCCTGGGCATTGAACCAGGTGCCGGTAGGGTTGTTGGGGTTGGCGATAAAGACGATGCGGGTGTTGGCGTCGATGGCCGCCAGCATGGCCGGCAGGTCGTGGCCCCACTCCTTGGCCGGCACCACGCGCGACTCGGCGCCCACGGCCTGGGTCACGATCGGGTAGACGGCGAAGGCGTGTTCACTGAACACCGCGTTCTGGCCAGGGGCCAGGTAGGCGCGGGCCACCAGCTCGAGGATGTCGTTGGAGCCGTTACCCAGGGTGACCTGATTGACCTGCACGCGGCAGCGCTCGGCCAGCAGGGTCTTCAGCTCGAAGCCGTTGCCATCGGGGTAGCGGGTCAGCTCGGCCAGTTCGTTGGCGATGGCTTCGCGCACCTTGGGGCTGGCACCCAGCGGGTTTTCGTTGCTGGCCAGCTTGACGATGTTCGCCGGGTCCAGGTTCAACTCGCGGGCCAGTTCATCCACCGGCTTGCCGGGGACGTAAGGCGACAGCTTTTGTACGCCCGACTGCGCGAGGGCGAGAAAATCACTCATTGCTAAACCTCAGAGAACGGCTTTCGGGTACGAGCCCAGCACCTTGAGTGCCACGGCTTCCTGGCTGATCTTCTCGAGCACGCCCTTGATCAGCGGATCACGGTGATGGCCGACGAAATCGATGAAGAATACGTAGGTCCATTTACCGCTGCGTGACGGACGAGTCTCGATACGGGTCAGGTCGATGCCGTTGTCGTGGAACGGCACCAGCAGCTCGTGCAGCGCACCCGGGCGGTTGCTCATGGAGACGATGATCGAGGTCTTGTCGTCGCCGGTGGGCGGCACTTCCTGGTTGCCGATGATCAGGAACCGGGTGGAGTTGTCCGGGCGGTCCTCGATTTTCTCGGCCAGGCGGGTCAGGCCGTAGAGGCTGGCCGCCATGTCGCCGGCAATGGCCGCCGAGTTCCACTCGCCCTTGACGCGCTTGGCGGCCTCGGCGTTGCTGGACACGGCGATGCGCTCGACATTGGGGTAATGCGCGTCCAGCCACTTGCGGCACTGGGCCAGGGACTGGGCGTGGGAATAAATACGCGTGATCGCGTCGGTCTTGGTGCTTTCGCCAATCAGCAGGTGATGGTGGATACGCAGCTCCACCTCACCGCAGATGACCATGTCGTGTTCCAGGAAGCTGTCCAGGGTGTGGTTGACCGCACCCTCGGTGGAGTTTTCCACCGGCACCACGCCGAAGTTGACCGCACCGGCCACCACTTCACGGAACACTTCGTCGATGGCCGCCATCGGCTTGCTGATCACGGCGTGGCCGAAGTGTTTCATGGCCGCAGCCTGGGTGAAGGTACCTTCAGGGCCCAGGTAAGCGACTTTCAGTGGGTTCTCCAGGGCCAGGCACGAGGACATGACTTCGCGGAACAAGCGCGCCATCTCTTCGTTGCTCAAGGGGCCCTTGTTGCGTTCCATCACGCGTTTCAGCACCTGGGCTTCACGCTCGGGCCGGTAGAACACCGGCACCTCGCCTTCGGCCAGGGAGGCCATTTTCACGCGGGCAACTTCTTCGGCGCAGCGGGCACGATCGCTGATCAGTTCGAGAATTTTCTCGTCCAGGGCATCGATGCGCACCCGCAGGGCTTTCAGCTCCTGGTCAGACATCAGGCGTTTTCCTTCTCGAACTCGGCCATGTAGGCAACCAGCGCTTCAACCGCGTCCAGGCCCAGGGCGTTGTAGATGGAGGCACGCATGCCGCCCACCGAACGGTGGCCCTTGAGGTTGAGCAGGCCACGGGCGTCGGCACCGGCCAGGAAGGCCTTGTCCAGGCGCTCGTCCGCCAGGCGGAACGGCACGTTCATCCACGAGCGGGCGTTGTGGGCGATAGGGTTGGTGTAGAAGGCGCTGCTGTCGATGAAACCGTACAGGCGGTCTTTCTTGGCGCGGTTGCGCGCTTCCATGGCCGCAACGCCACCCTGCTCCTTCAGCCACTCGAACACCAGGCCCGAGAGGTACCAGGAATAGGTGGCCGGGGTGTTGTACATCGACGCGTTGTCGGCGGCGATCTTGTAGTTGAGCATGGTCGGGCAGGCGCTGCGGGCGCGGCCCAGCAGGTCTTCGCGAATGATCACCACCACCAGGCCGCTGGGGCCGATGTTCTTCTGCGCACCGGCGTAGATCATGCCGTACTGCGACACGTCGATGGGGCGCGAGAGGATGTCGGAGGACATGTCCACCACCAGCGGCACGTCACCGGTCTGCGGTACCCAGTCGAATTCCAGGCCGCCGATGGTTTCGTTGGACGCGTAGTGAACGTAGGCGGCGCCTGGAGTCAGGTTCCACTCATTCTGGCCAGGAATGGCCAGGTAGTCGTAGGGCTTGGCGCTGGCGGCGACGTTGATGTTGCCGTAGCGACGCGCTTCCTCGATGGCCTTCTTCGACCAGATGCCGGTCTCGATGTAGTCCGCAGTGCCGCCTTCGGGCAGCAGGTTCAGCGGGATCTCGGCGAACTGCTGGCTGGCGCCACCCTGCAGGAACAGGACCTTGTAGTTGGACGGAATGGACAGCAGGTCACGCAGGTCCTGCTCGGCCTTCTCGGCAATGGCCACGTAGTCGTCGCTGCGGTGGCTCATCTCCATGACGGAGAGGCCCTTGCCGCGCCAGTTCAGCATTTCGGCCTGGGCGCGCTGCAGGACAGCTTCAGGGAGCGCAGCGGGACCTGCGCAGAAGTTAAAGGCTCGGTTGCTCACATCCACTCTCGCTCTGCTTGAATTCGTTAGATCGGTGGTGAGGCCATCGCGGCCAAGGCCGGCTCCTACGGCCAACGCTGACGGCAACCGGCACCACCACCCAAATATCATTGAGGGCACCGAAGTGCCCCCATGATCCATCACGACAATTTATTCCTGCGGCAACTCGTCGTCGCCTGGCGCCTCATCCGGCACCTCGGCGCCTTCGGCCGGCGCTTCGAAGCCCTCTTCACCTTCGAGCAATTCCTCGCCCTCGACTTCCGATGGCTCCTGCACGCGCTCCAGGCCTACCAGCGTCTCGTCGCTGGCCAGCTTGATCAGCGTCACGCCCTGGGTGTTACGGCCCAGGCTGGACACTTCGCTGACGCGGGTACGCACCAGCGTGCCCTGGTCGGAAATCAGCATGATCTCCTCGCCGTCCAGCACCTGTACAGCCCCGACCAGACGGCCGTTGCGGTCGTTGCTGACCATGGCGATGACGCCCTGGCCGCCACGCTTGTACTCGGGGAACTCGCCGATGGCGGTGCGCTTGCCATAACCACGCTCGGAAGCGGTGAGGATCTGGCTGCCTTCTTCAGGGATCAGCATGGAAATCAGCTTCTGCCCTTCTGGCAGGCGCATGCCGCGTACGCCGCGGGCGGTGCGGCCCATGGCCCGTACGTCGGATTCCTTGAAGCGGGTAACCTTGCCACCGTCGGAGAACAGCATGACCTCACGCTCGCCGTCGGTGATGGCGGCCGAGATCAGCACGTCACCTTCGTCCAGCTCCAGGGCGATCAGGCCCACGCTGCGCTGGCGGCTGAAGGATTCCAGCGGGGTCTTCTTCACGGTGCCGTTGGCGGTGGCCATGAAGATGAAGTGACCTTCGGTGTATTCCTCCACCGGCAGCATGGTGGTGATGTACTCGCCATCGTCCAGCGGCAGCAGGTTGACCAGCGGGCGACCACGGGCGGCACGCGAGGCCTCCGGAATCTCGTAGGTCTTGAGCCAGTACACCTTGCCTTTGCTGGAGAACAGCAGCAGGGTGGTATGGCTGTTCGCCACCAACAGGTGGGCGATGTAGTCTTCGTCCTTCACGCCGGTAGCCGACTTGCCCTTGCCGCCGCGGCGCTGGGCCTGGTAGGCAGCCAGTGGCTGGGTCTTGGCGTAGCCGCCGTGGGAAATGGTCACCACGCGCTCTTCTTCCGGGATCATGTCACCCAGGGTCAGGTCCAGGCGCGCGTCGAGGATCTCGGTGCGGCGCACGTCGCCGTATTCGGCGCGGATCACTTCCAGCTCTTCGCGGATCACTTCCATCAGGCGCGCGGCGCTGTTGAGGATGCGGATCAGTTCGCCGATCTGGTTGAGGATCTCCTGGTACTCGGCCAGCAGCTTCTCGTGCTCCAGGCCGGTGAGGCGGTGCAGGCGCAGGTCGAGGATGGCCTGGGCCTGTTCCGGCGACAGCCAGTACTTGCCGTCACGCAGGCCGTACTGCGGGTCCAGGTTCTCGGGGCGCGACGACTCGGCGCCGGCCGCTTCCACCATGGCTACCACGGCGCTGGATTCCCAGGCGGTGCTGACCAGCGCTTCCTTGGCCTCGGACGGCGTCGGCGAGGCCTTGATCAGGGCGATGACCGGGTCGATGTTCGACAGGGCAACGGCCTGGCCTTCCAGGATGTGGCCGCGCTCGCGGGCCTTGCGCAGCTCGAACACGGTGCGGCGGGTGACCACTTCGCGGCGGTGGCGCACGAAGGCTTCCAGCAGGTCCTTGAGGTTCAGCACGCGCGGGCGGCCGTCGATCAGGGCCACCACGTTGATGCCGAACACGGCCTGCATCTGGGTCTGGGCGTAGAGGTTGTTGAGGATCACCTCCGGCACTTCGCCGCGACGCAGCTCGATGACGATGCGCATGCCGTCCTTGTCGGACTCGTCGCGCAGTTCGGTGATGCCTTCCAGCTTCTTCTCTTTCACAAGCTCGGCGATCTTCTCGATCAGGCGAGCCTTGTTCAGCTGGTACGGCAGCTCGGTGACCACGATCTGCTGGCGGCCGCCGACCTTGTCGATGTCTTCGACGGTGGAACGGGCACGCATATAAATGCGGCCACGGCCGGTGCGGTAGGCCTCGATGATGCCGGCGCGACCGTTGATGATGCCTGCGGTCGGGAAGTCGGGGCCAGGGATGAACTGCATCAGTTCATCGATGGTGATGTCGGCGTTGTCGATCAGCGCCAGGCAACCGTCGATGACTTCACCGAGGTTGTGTGGCGGGATGTTGGTGGCCATGCCCACGGCGATGCCGCTGGAGCCGTTGACCAGCAGGTTGGGGATGCGCGTCGGCATCACCGCCGGGATCTGCTCGGTGCCGTCGTAGTTGGGCACCCAGTCCACGGTTTCCTTGTGCAGGTCGGCCAGCAGCTCATGGGCCAGCTTGGTCATGCGCACTTCGGTGTAACGCATGGCCGCGGCGTTGTCGCCGTCCACCGAACCGAAGTTGCCCTGGCCGTCTACCAGCAGGTAGCGCAGGGAGAAAGGCTGGGCCATACGCACGATGGTGTCGTAGACCGCGGTGTCACCGTGAGGGTGGTACTTACCGATCACGTCACCGACCACACGGGCGGATTTCTTGTACGGTTTGTTCCAGTCGTTACCCAGTTCACTCATCGCAAACAGAACGCGGCGATGCACGGGCTTCAAGCCATCACGCGCATCAGGCAGTGCACGCCCGACGATGACGCTCATCGCGTAGTCGAGGTAGGACTGTCTCAGCTCGTCTTCGATATTGACCGGGAGGATTTCTTTGGCCAGTTCGCCCATGAGAAGCCTGATTCCTTTTTCTGGTGAAACTCCGTCACATCCAATGGGACGAACGAAGCTCGCCGCCGACGGCACGGCCGTGAGGCGACTTACGACAAATCAACGAGTTATGCTCTGGATCTGCGCAGTGGGGGCCGCCTCAAAGGGCGACCCTGGAAACCGTCGGATGTTACCACAAAGCCCGTCAGGGACCTATCCCCTGGAAGGCTTGCAAACCCATTAATTGATGAGTGATCGCGCCTGGGATGGCTCTGAGGGGCTTTTGTGCGCAATTGGCAATGTTTACACCCCTGATTTCCCCGTAGCAGCTGCCGAAGGCTGCGTCCCGGATCGGCGCAGTCCCAGAGCGTGCGTGGCGCAGGTGTGAGTCAATGCAACCGCTTGCGACACATCAACTGGGCCAGCTTCGCCGCATCAGGCCGCTCGACGATGCCTTTCTCGGTGATGATCGCGTCGATCAGGTCTGCCGGGGTCACGTCGAACACCGGGTTGAAGGCATCGACGTCGGCGCCCAGGCGCTGCCCGCCCACTTCCAGCAGTTCGCGGCCGTCGCGCTCCTCGATGGGAATGTCCTCGCCACTGGCCAGGCTCATGTCGATGGTGGAGCTGGGCGCCACCACCATGAAGCGCACGCCGTGGTGCATGGCGGTGACGGCCAGTTGGTAGGTGCCGATCTTGTTCGCCACGTCGCCGTTGGCGGTGATGCGGTCGGCGCCGACGATGACCCAGGTGATGCCCTTGGTTTTCATCAGGTGCGCGGCGGCGGAATCGGCGTTGACGGTGACCGGGATGCCCTCGTTGGCCAGCTCCCAGGCGGTCAGGCGCGAGCCCTGCAGCCAAGGGCGGGTCTCGTCGGCATAGACGCGCTCGACCATGCCTTCGATGAACGCCCCGCGGATCACCCCCAGCGCCGTGCCGAAGCCGCCGGTGGCCAGGGCGCCGGTGTTGCAGTGGGTGAGGATGGCCTGGGCGTTGCCCTGGTGACGACGGATCAGGTCCACGCCCAGCTGGGCCATGGTCAGGTTGGCCTCGCGGTCGCTTTCATGGATGGCCAGGGCCTCGGCCTCCAGCAGGCCCAGCACGTCGACATGGGCCTTGACCCGCTCCAGGCGCTCGCGCATGCGGTTCAGCGCCCAGAACAGGTTGACCGCCGTAGGCCGTGAGGCCGCCAGCACGGTGAAATCCTGCTCCAATGCCCCCAGCCAGTCGCCACCCTGGGCGTGGCGTTGGCGAGCGCCCAGGACAATGCCATAGGCGGCACTGATGCCGATGGCCGGCGCGCCGCGCACCACCATGGCACGGATGGCCTCGGCGACGCCGGCGGCGTCGGTGTAGGCCAGCCAGGTCTCCTGGTGCGGCAGCACACGCTGGTCGAGCAGATGCAGGGCCCCGTCACGCCAGTCGATGGCCTTCACTTTCTCTGCTGCCAATAGACGTTCGCGCATTGCCCACCCCTGATCTGAAAGCTGACATCAAAAGCGGCCGATTATAGCGAGCCCCCGGGGAAGACGCTCGGGTATACTTCGCCATCACCGACCCAAAGCACTGGAACCTCACCATGCCCGACGCTGCCCAGCCCCTCGACCTGTTGCTGTTGCCCAGCTGGCTGGTGCCCGTGGAACCGGCCGGCGTGGTGCTGAAGGAGCATGGCCTGGGCGTGCGTGATGGCAATATAGTGTTTATCGGCCCGCGAGCGGAAGCCTTGAAGCTGGCGGCCCGCGAGGTGCGCGAGCTGCCCGGCATGCTGCTGACCCCGGGTTTGGTCAACGCCCATGGCCACGCGGCCATGACCCTGTTCCGCGGCCTGGCCGACGATTTGCCGCTGATGACCTGGCTGCAGGACCACATCTGGCCCGCCGAAGGGCGCTGGGTGGACGAGGCCTTCGTGCGCGACGGCACTGACCTGGCCATCGCCGAGCAATTGAAAGGCGGCGTTACCTGTTTTTCGGACATGTACTTCTACCCGCGCGCGGCCAGCGAACGGGTGCACCACAGCGGCATGCGCGCGCAAATCAGCATTCCGGTGCTGGATTTCCCCATTCCGGGCGCACGCAGCGCCGATGAAGCCCTGCACCAGGGCGTGGAACTGTTCAGTGACCTGAAACACCATCCGCGCATCTCCATTGCCTTCGGCCCCCACGCCCCTTATACCGTGGGTGACGCCAACCTGGAAAAAATCCGCGTGCTGGCCGACGAACTGGACGCTGCCATCCAGATGCACGTGCACGAGACGGCTGGCGAAGTGGAGCAGGCCCTGGCGCAGGGTGGCGAACGGCCACTGGCGCGCCTGGGCCGCCTGGGCCTGCTGGGCCCGCGCTTCCAGGCCGTGCACATGACGCAAATCAGCGAAGAGGACCTGGCCCTGCTGGTGGAAAGCAACACCAGCGTGGTGCACTGCCCCGAATCCAACCTCAAGCTGGCCAGCGGCTTCTGCCCGGTGGAACGCCTGTGGCAGGCCGGCGTCAATGTGGCAGTAGGCACCGACGGCGCCGCCAGCAACAATGACCTCGACCTGCTGGGCGAGACGCGCACCGCCGCGCTGCTGGCCAAGGCCGTGGCCGGCAACGCCACCGCCCTGGACGCCCACCGCGCCCTGCGCATGGCCACGCTCAACGGCGCCCGCGCCCTGGGCCTGGAGGCCAGCATCGGCTCGCTGGAAGTGGGCAAGGCCGCCGACATGACCGCCTTCGACCTGTCGGGGCTGGCCCAGCAGCCAGTGTACGACCCGGTGTCGCAACTGATCTACGCCACGGGCCGGGACTGCGTGACGCACGTCTGGGTCGGTGGCACCGCCCTGCTCCAGGACCGCGCGCTGACGCGCATGGACGAACAGGGCCTGGCGGCCACCGCCGCCGGCTGGGGCCAGCGCATCGCGGCCCGGCACGAATAACCCTTGCGGCCGCCTGGTGGCGGCCGGCACTACGCCAAATTCAACACAGTTTTCAAAAGGACACCCCAATGAGCAACGTCGACCACGCCGAAATCGCCAAGTTCGAAGCCCTGGCGCACCGCTGGTGGGACCGCGAGAGCGAGTTCAAGCCCCTGCACGACATCAACCCCATGCGCGTCAACTGGATTGACGAGCGCGCCAAGCTGTCCGGCAAGAAGGTCCTGGACGTAGGCTGCGGCGGCGGCATCCTCAGCGAGGCCATGGCCCTGCGCGGCGCCACCGTCACCGGCATCGACATGGGCGAGGCGCCACTGGCCGTGGCCCAGCTGCACCAGCTGGAGTCCGGCGTGCAGGTGGAATACCGGCAGATCACCGCCGAGGCCCTGGCCGAGGAAATGCCTGGCCAGTTCGACGTGGTCACCTGCCTGGAAATGCTCGAGCACGTGCCCGACCCGTCGTCGGTGATCCGCGCCTGCTACAAAATGGTCAAGCCGGGCGGCCAGGTGTTCTTCTCCACCATCAACCGCAACCCCAAGTCCTACCTGTTCGCCATCATCGGCGCCGAGTACATCCTCAAGCTGATGCCGCGTGGCACCCACGACTTCAAGAAATTCATCCGCCCTTCCGAGCTGGGCGCCTGGGCGCGCACCGCCGGCCTGTCGGTCAAGGACATCATCGGCCTGACCTACAACCCACTGACCAAGCACTACAAGCTGGCCGCCGACGTCGACGTCAACTACATGGTCCAGACCCTGCGGGAGGAGTGATCGATGCGCTTGAGAGCGGTTCTCTTCGACATGGACGGCACCCTGCTGGACACGGCGCCGGACTTCATCGCCATCTGCCAGGCCATGCTCGCCGAGCGCAACCTGCCAGCCATCGATGAGCAGCTGATTCGCGACGTGGTGTCGGGCGGTGCCAAGGCCATGGTCTCGGCCACCTTCGCCCTGTCGCCCCAGGCGCCGGAGTTCGAAGCCCTGCGCCTGGAATTCCTGGAGCGCTACCAGGTGGGCTGCGCGGTGCACAGCCACCTCTACGAGGGCATGGCCGAGCTGCTGGACGACATCGAGAAAGCCGGCCTGCGCTGGGGCGTGGTCACCAACAAGCCAGTGCGCTTCGCCGAGCCGATCATGCAACAGCTGGGGCTGGCCGAGCGCTCGGCGCTGCTGATCTGCCCGGACCACGTGACCAACAGCAAGCCCGACCCCGAGCCGCTGACCCTGGCGTGCAAGATGCTCGACCTGGACCCGGCCAGCGTGCTGTTCGTGGGCGACGACCTGCGCGACATCGAGTCGGGCCGCGACGCCGGGACCCGCACCGCGGCCGTGCGCTACGGCTACATCCACCCCCACGACAACCCCAGCCACTGGGGCGCCGACGTGGTGGTGGACCACCCGCTGGAACTGCGCAAGGTGCTGGACCAGGCCATGTGCAGCTGCTGACCGCCGGCCCACCACGCCCGTAGCCGCTGCCGCCAGGCTGCGCTGGCCCTATGCCCCGCTGGAGATCTACGGCGCAGTTCAGGGCCAGCGCAGGCTTCGCCAGCGGCTACGGGGATGTGGCGGCCGCAAAGGAGAATTTTCATGTTCGACTACACCGCCCCACCCGCCCTGCTCAAGGACCGCGTCATCCTGGTGACCGGCGCCGGCCGCGGCATCGGCGCCGCAGCCGCCCTCGCCTACGCCGCCCACGGCGCCACCGTGCTGCTGCTGGGCAAGACCGAAGCCAACCTGAGCGAGGTCTACGACCAGATCGAGGCCGCCGGGCACCCGCGCCCGGTGGTCATCCCCTTCAACCTGGAAACTGCCCTGCCGCATCACTACGACGAGCTGGCGGTGATGATCGAGAACGAGTTCGGCCGCCTCGACGGGCTGCTGCACAACGCCTCCATCATCGGCCCGCGCACGCCCCTCGACCAGCTGTCAGGCGAGCATTTCATGCGGGTGATGCACGTCAACGTCAACGCCACCTTCATGCTCACCAGCACGCTGCTGCCGCTGCTCAAGCTGTCGGCGGATGGTTCGATGGTGTTCACCTCCAGCAGCGTCGGGCGCAAGGGCCGGGCCTACTGGGGTGCGTACGGGGTGTCGAAATTCGCCACCGAAGGCCTGATGCAGACCCTGGCCGACGAGCTCGATGGCATGGGCACGTTGCGCGCCAACAGCATCAACCCGGGCGCCACGCGCACCAGCATGCGCGCCCAGGCCTACCCGGCGGAAGCGCCGGAGAAAAACCCGCTGCCCGAGGCCATCATGCCGGTGTACCTGTACCTGATGGGCCCCGACAGCAAAGGCGTGAACGGCCAGGCGTTCAACGCCCAGTAATCACCCTCAGTGCTGGGCGGCCACCGCCGCCAGGCGTTCGCGGCGCACGCTGTGCTGCTCGCGCTCGAACGCCATGCAGCGCTCCAGGAAGTTGAACATGTAGTCGTAGCTACGGCACACCGCGCGGCGCAGCTCGGCCTGCAGCGCCTTGGTGGGGTTGTGGCCGGCCAGGGTGCAGATGATCTCCAGCGCTTCCCACGGGTGGGCATCGTCGTACTGGGCGTGCATCTTCAGCCACTTCATGGCGCGCTTGCGACCTTCCTCGGGGAAAGAATTGGCGTACACGTCGTTGGCGCAGACCACCGCCGACCATTCGCCGGTGGCGCCCTCGATGGCGTAGTTGGTGGCGGCGATGCCGACGATCAGCGAATCCGCCGACGTGGTCTGCCAGCACCAATGGCTCAGCGACAGCAGCTCGGCAGGCACGTCCTGCGCCTGCAGATCTTCCAGGCTGACGCCATGGGCGTTGCACCAGTGCACCCAGTAATCGGCATGGTTGAGTTCCACGCGAATGTTGCGCATCAGCCAGCGGCGGGCCATGTCCTCGCCCGGGTGGCGGCCAAAACGGGTCTTGGTCAGGCTCTGGGCCATGTACAGGGCAAACTGCTCCACCACCGGCCAGCCACCAATCAGGTACTGACGCATGGTCTTGGCGCTGAGGGTGGCATCGCGCATGGCGCGGTACAGCTCATGGTCCACCACGCGCCGCTTGCTTTCGCTGCAGTCACGAATCAGCTGTTGGGCCCAGAGCGGGTAACTGGTGGCTTCCATGAGGGGGCCAGTACGGACGAACGCCTCGATCACTTGTCAGATTCCTTCTTTATTGAGTGACGGTCACGGCTGCGGCATCAGCGAAAAGTCCCCGGCGCCTTGAACAACAAGGGGCGCGGGCGGACCTCGCGACGTTGCAGACTTTCGCAGGTGAATACCTGTGGACGTTCTATCAGATAACCCTGGGCATAATCTACCCCGATTTCCAGCAAAGCCTGCTCTATCAGCGGGGTTTCGACGAATTCGGCAATGGTTTCCTTGCCCATCACGTGGCCGATATGGTTGATCACCTCGACCATGGCGCGGTTGATGGGGTCGTCGAGCATGTCCTTGACGAAGCTGCCGTCGATCTTGAGGAAGTCCACTGGCAGGTGCTTGAGGTAGGCGAACGAGGACATGCCGGCGCAGAAATCGTCCAGCGAGAAGCGGCAGCCCAGGCTCTTGAGCTCGTTGATGAAGCGAATGGCGCTGCCCAGGTTGGAAATCGCCGCGGTCTCGGTGATTTCGAAGCAGATCAGCTCCGGCGGGATGGCAAAGCGCTGGAACTGCTCGCGCAGGTACTCCAGGAACGCCTCGTCGCCGATACTGGTGCCCGACAGGTTGATGGCGCAGATGGCCAGCGGCCCTTCCACGCCTTCGCTCATGCACTGCTGGATGATCTTGAAGACGTTCTGCACCACCCAGCGGTCCAGGGCCGTCATCAGGCCGTAGCGCTCAGCGGCGGGGATGAAGTTCTCCGGCATGATGATGCGCCCGCTTTCATCGTGCAGGCGCAGCAAAATCTCCACATGGCCGCCGGAGGCCGAAGTGCGGCCCAGGGCGGCGATTTCCTGGGCGTAGAGCACGAAGCGGTTCTCTTCCAGGGCCATGTGCAGGCGCTGCACCCAGGCCATCTCGCCGAAGCGCATGGACAGCTCGGTGTCGTCGGCGTGGTACACCTGCACGCGGTTGCGGCCCTTCTCCTTGGCCATGTAGCAGGCCATGTCGGCGGCGCGCAGGGAGGCTTCCAGGGTAGTGGGCAACTGGGCAATGTGCACCAGGCCAATACTGACGGTGGTCACGAACGGCCGGCCCTTCCACACGAAGTGCAGGTTCTGCACGGTCTGGCGCAGGCTGTCGGCGATGCGCTCGGCGACATCGGCCGGGCAGTTTTCCAGGAGGATGCCGAACTCGTCGCCACCCAGGCGCGCCAGGGTGTCGCCGTCGCGCAGCCCCGACTGCAGCAAGGTGCAGATATGCCGCAGCAGCTCGTCGCCGGCAGCGTGGCCGCAGGTGTCGTTGACCAGCTTGAACTGGTCCAGGTCGAGGAACATCAGCGAATGGCGGCACTGGTTGCGGCCTACATTGCCCAGCGCCTGTTCCAGGCGGAATTCGAACTCGCGGCGGTTGGCCAGGCCGGTCAGGGCGTCGTGGGTGGCCTGCCAGGACAGGTTGGCGATGTACTGCCGCTCCTGGGTCATGTCGTGCAGCACCAGCACGGTGCCGCTGATGCGCCCGTCGGTGCGGATGGGCGCGCCCACCAGGGTCACCGACACGGTGCTGCCGTCCAGGCGCTGGATCAGCTTGGCGTGCTCGCTGCCACCGGTCAGCTGGCCGCCGAGAATGTGCTCGATCAGGGTGAAGCTGTCTTTCTCGGCGTTTTCGTCCAGCAGGTTGAACAGCGAGGCCAGCGGCAGGCCGGCCGCCTGCTCGGCGTTCCAGTGGGTGAGCTGCTCGGCAGCCGGGTTCATGTAGGCGATGCAGCCCTCAAAGTCGGTGGCGATCACGCCATCGCCGATGGACGCCAGGGTCACCTGGGCACGCTCTTTCTCAAGCTCCAGGGCCGTGGCGAAGGCGCGGCGCTGCACCAGCAGCTTGTGGCTGCGCCAGAGGGCCAGGGCGATGAGCAGCAGCGCGGTGCCGACGTTGACCAGCATCAACAGCCGCCAGAGGAACCGCGAGCCCTCCCCCAGCGCGTCGCTGAAAGCCTTGGCCGCCGGCGTGACGCCGTCGTTGATGGCCAGGATGCGGTCCTTCCAGCGCATGATGTCTTCTTCGCTGGCGCTGCCACTGCCGATGCCGGCGTGCATCTGCTGGGCCACCGAGTCCAGCTGCACCAGGTAGCTGTCGCCCACGGTCCAGCGCTCGATGGCGCGCTCCAGGTAGCTGAAATGACGGAAATTGAGGTACAGCCAGATCAGGCTGGACACATCGTCAGGGTGGTTGCCGCCCTGCAGGATGCCCTGGCGTGCCGCGACCAGGTCCGGAACGGGCTGGTCGAGGGCCACGCGCAGGTCATGGCTGCCCTGCGGCACGGCAATGGCAGCCTGGTACTTGCTGAAAATGCGTTCGTCGCGGCTGTCGGCGTACAGGTTCAGGTAGTAGATGGCGTCTTTCTGGCCCTTGGACCACAGACTCTCGCCGGCCACATAGCCCCGCACGGCCGACAACGCGTATAGGCTGATGCACCCCAATAGTGCCTGAAACAATACGACTGCTATAAATGGCCAGACGATGCCTAATAATCTCGGCGTTTCGAGAGTCCGATTTTGCTTCATGAGGTCCCTTGCATCAGCAGAGCCAGACAACCATCCAGGAAAACTCCACTCACATCAGCTCAGCCTAGGCGAAAACTGCGCGTTCAGTGGGTTATCGATGATCAGGCATTACATTTCGTTCAAGGCGGCACTTTACAGGCCTATCCAAATGAATGGCTAGCGTTGTCTTTGGTACAAATGTACTCAAAACCGGACGTTTCAGACCT
Source organism: Pseudomonas imperatae (assembly GCF_057128625.1). Taxonomy (NCBI): domain Bacteria; kingdom Pseudomonadati; phylum Pseudomonadota; class Gammaproteobacteria; order Pseudomonadales; family Pseudomonadaceae; genus Pseudomonas; species Pseudomonas imperatae. The sequence continues at coordinate 340,162 of NZ_JBSKHP010000004.1, forward strand.
GTTGCAAGTGGCCGTACAGCCGCGCGTACAGCCCGCCATCGGCAATCAATTGCTGGTGATCGCCGTCCTCGGCCACCCTTCCGCCATCGAACACCAGCACCCGGTCGGCCTGTTTCACCGCCGACAAGCGATGGGCGATGATCAGCGTGGTGCGGCCGTTGAGGAAGCGCGCCATGGCCTGGTGCAGGTTGTACTCGGTGGCAGCGTCCAGCGCCGAGGTGGCCTCGTCGAGAATGACCACCTTGGGTTGCGCCAGAATCATCCGGGCAATCGCCAGGCGCTGCCGTTGGCCGCCGGAAAGGCGCACGCCAGAGCGGCCGACGATGCTGTCCAGGCCTTGCGGCAGCAGGCGGATGGCGGCGTCCAGCTGGGCGATCTCCAGGGCCTGCCAGCAGGCTTCGTCGCTGCGCTCGCGGCCCATGGTGAGGTTGGCGCGCACGGTGTCGTTGAACAGCGACGGGTGCTGCAGCACCACCGCGACGTTTTCACGCAGGGTGGTCAGGCCGATGTCCTGCTGGGTGCAACCGCCAAAGCGGATGACCCCGCTCTGCGGCGTGTACAGGCCCAGCAGCAGTTGCACCAAGGTGCTCTTGCCGCCGCCACTGGCGCCGACGATGGCCACCTTCTCGCCCGGGGCGATAGACAGGTCCAGGTGCTCCAGCACCTGGTCCTCGCCGTAGCCGAAGCTCAGGTCGCGCACCTCGATGCCCACGGTGTCGCGGTTGCGGAACGGGTCGATGCCGCCGGGGTATTGCGGCTCGTCGGCGCGCGCCAGCAGTTCGTTGATGCGGGTCAGCGCGCCACCGGCGGCGTAGTAGGCGTATTGCAGGTTGAGCAACTGCTCCACCGGGCTGATCATGAACCACAGGTAGCTGAACACCGCCAGCATCTGGCCGATGGACAGGTCGGAGAACAGCACGGTGAGCATGGCCACCGCGCGGAAGATATCGATGCCGAACTGGAACAGCAGGCCGCTGGCACGCCCCGAGGCATCGCTTTTCCATTGCGAGGCCACGGCATAGTCGCGCACTTCACGGGCGCGCTGGCCCAGGCGGCCGAGGAAGAAGCCCTGGCGGTTGCCGGCGCGCACCTCCTGGATGGCCTCCAGGGTTTCGGTCAGCGCCTGGGTAAAGCGTGCGGTGCTGTCGTTTTCCAGCTTCTTCAGGTGCTTGACGCGCTTGCCCAACTGCACCGTGGCGAAAATCACCAGCGGGTTGAAGCACAGAATCAGCAGCGCCAGCTTCCAGTTCATCCACATCAGGATGGTGGCGGTGCCCACCAGGGTGAGCATGGCCACCAGGAAGCGGCTCAGGGTCTCGCCGACGAACTTGTCCAGGGTGTCCAGGTCGGTGACCAGGTGCGTGGTCACCGTGCCGCCGCCCAGGCTTTCGTATTCGCTGAGGGAGATGCGCTTGAGGCGTTCGATCAGGCGGATGCGCAGGCGGTAGACGATGTCCTTGGCCAGCCCGGCAAACAGCCTGGCCTGCACCACGTTGAACACCAGCGCCAGGCAGCGCAGGGCAAAGGTCACCAGCAACATCAGGCCGATGTAGCCGGCGGCCTTCTGCCAGGCGCCGGGCAGCACGTGGTTCATCACTTGCAGCGCGGTGTCGCCATGGCCCAGCAGCACTTCGTCCACCAGCAACGGCAACAGCAGGGGAATGGGCACGCTGCACAGGGTGGCCAGCACGGCCACGCCATTGGCCAGCCACAGGGCTTTGCGGTGCCGCAGGGCCAGTTGCCGAATGTGCGCCCAACTCAACCGGTCGGGGGTAACCGGCTCGGGCCGCAGGGGCAGTTCGGTCGGCCCGGGCAGCTCAAGCATGGGCAGCCCGTTCCAGCCAGCGGGCGAACAGCGGCGCCAGCTCGTCCAGCGGCTGGTAGCCGTTGGTCAGCAGGGCCATCTGGCCGCCGCGCTGGGCCAGCAAGGTGGGGAAGCCGGCGATGTTGAGGTCGCGCACCCAGTTGAAGTCGGCCGCGGTGGCTGCCAGTTGCTCGGCGCTGTCAAAGGCGGCGGCGAACTCGATGCGCGGGATGCCGGCCGCCTCGGCCAGTTCCACCAGCACCGCCACCTGGGTCACGTCGCGGCCTTCAGCATAGAAGGCGTGCTGGATCAGCTTGGCCATGGCCCAGGCCGCGCCTTCGTCGAGGCTGCGCACCGCCACCACCGCCCGGCAGGCCGGTTCGGTGTCGTAGACGAAGCCTTCGGGCAGCGCGCCGTCGAACTGGAACGGCTGGCCGGTGGCCTCGTGCACCGCGTGCCAGTGGTGCAGGATGCTGCTGCGCAGCGACGGTTCCAGCGCCGCGCCGCCCCCGGTGCGCAGGCCGCCCATCACCAGGTGCACGCCCACGCCAGCGGCCTGGGCTTGCTCGATCAGCGCCTGCGCCACGGGTGCGAAGCCCCAGCACCAGGAGCACATGGGGTCCATCACGTAGAGCAGGCGGTTTTGCATGGCGTCAGTCCTGGGCAGCGGCTTTACGGTAATTATGGCCTATCGGATGCGGAAGGTTGCGCGCCTTGGCCAATTCAATCTGCTTCTGGCGGTCGATGGCGCTCTTGCGGGTTTTCTCGCTCAGGCTGTCCCAGCAGTGCGGGCAGCTGATGCCAGGCGCGTAGTGCTCGCTGGCGCGGTCTTCGACGCTGATGGGCGTGCGGCAGGCGTGGCACTGGTCGTAGTCGCCCTCGGTGAGGTCGTGGCGCACGGTGACGCGGTTGTCGAACACGAAGCAGTCGCCCTGCCACTTGGACTCTTCCTGGGGCACTTCCTCCAGGTACTTGAGGATGCCGCCCTTGAGGTGGAACACCTCGCCGTAGCCTTCGCCCAGCATGTAGCTGGAGGCTTTTTCACAGCGGATGCCGCCGGTGCAGAACATGGCCACTTTCTTGTGCACCGCCGGGTCGAAGTTCGCCTTGATGTAGTCGGGGAACTCGCGGAACGAGGTGGTTTTGGGGTCGATGGCGCCTTCGAAGGTGCCGATGGCCACTTCGTAGTCGTTGCGGGTGTCGATCAGCAGCACTTCGGGGTCGTTGATCAGCGCGTTCCAGTCCTTGGGGTCGACGTAGGTGCCGACGCTGCGGTTGGGGTCCACGCCCGGCACGCCCAGGGTCACGATCTCTTTCTTGAGCTTGACCTTGGTGCGGTAGAACGGCTGCTCGTCGCAGTACGACTCTTTATGGTCGATGTCCACCAGGCGCGCGTCGCTGCGCAGCCAGGCCAGCAGGCCGTCGATGCCTTCGCGGGTGCCGGAGACCGTGCCGTTGATGCCTTCCTCGGCGATCAGCAGGGTGCCCTTGATGCCGTTGTCGACCATGGCATTGAGCAGGGGCTCGCGCAGGTCAACGTAATCTTCCAGGGTGACGAACTTGTACAGTGCCGCCACGACAATGGCTTGTGTCATGGATGAAACTCCAGGTGGTTGCCCTCGTAAAGGGCGGACCGGGTTGATGGTTCAGGGGTACGAAAAATAAATGTGGGAGGTTGCTTGTGTGGGAGCTGGCTTGCCAGCGAGCTCTGAGAATCAAAGGCTCGCTGGCAAGCCAGCTCCCACACAAGCAACCTCCCACAGTGTCAGCAATTACACCTGGGCCAATTCTATCAAAAAACCGGCCCAGGAAGTATTGCTCTGGATCAATGCCCGCCCGCGCAGGTGGGCGAAGCCGGGGCGGCGCCCAGCTGTGCCCATTCCTCGGGGGTGTAGGTGTGCTGGGCCAGGGCGTGGAACTGCCCCATCAGCTCACCCAGGGTGGCATAGACCATCTGCTGGCGCTTCACGCGCGACAGGCCGGCGAACTGGTCGGTGACCAGCACCACTTTGTAATGGGTTTCCTGCCCGCGGCTGTGCATGTGGCTCTCGTCGAGCACCTGCAAATGCGCCGGGTCCAGGGACGCCAGGGCCTGTTCAATGCGTTGCTGCATGGTCATGACGGGCCCCGCTTACGGCTTCTTGGCCGGTGCGGCTGGCGTGGCGGCCTTGGCCGGTGCCAGTTCGTTGGTCATGTCAGACAGCAGCTTGTTGACCACCGGCACCGCGCTTTCCAGCTTCTGCTGGGTGATCTGGGCGGACTGCTGGGTCACCGAAGGCATCTTCTCCAGCACTTTCTTCCCCAGTGGCGACTGGTAGAACTTGACCAGGTCGCGCAGCTCCTGCTCGGTGAAGTTGTCGGTGTACAGCTTGACCATGTCCGGCTTCAGCTTCGGCCAGCCAATGGCCTGGTCCAGGGCGGCGTTGGCCTTGGCCTGGTAGGTTTCCAGCACGGCGCGCTTGGAGTCCGGGGCCTTGGTCTGCTCGAAACGCTGGGCAAACATCTGCTGCACCTGCATGTAGACCGGGGTCCCGAGCTTGTCGGCGTGCGCCATCATCAGGAACGATTCGGCACTGGCGTTGTGGCTGGCGGTGTCGGCGAAGACCTGGCCGCTGGCGCAGACCAGAGCAACCGCGGTACAGATGGCACGAAGACGGGTCATCGAGTTTCCTTAAGTTAGCAGGCGAGGTAGTACCCCGGAATCGAACATTCTGCGCCCAAGCAAGCCTGTGGCTCAACCCCGGGCGCACGGTCGGCAGATGAAACCTGATGGAACCGCAACGGCGATCCGCAGCCTAAACTGCCAATCACACCGTTAAGGAGGACCGTCGCATGAGCCGAACAGAAACTGACAGCCTGGGCCCCATCGAAGTTCCCGACGAGGCCTACTGGGGGGCCCAGACCCAGCGCTCGCTGATCAACTTCGCCATCGGCGACCAGCGCATGCCCCTGGCGGTGCTGCATGCCCTGGCGCTGATCAAGAAGGCCGCGGCGCGGGTCAATGACCGCAACGGCGACCTGCCGGCCGACATCGCCCGGCTGATCGAACAGGCGGCCGACGAAGTGCTGGGCGGCGAGCACGACGACCAGTTCCCCCTGGTGGTGTGGCAGACCGGCAGCGGCACCCAGAGCAACATGAACGTCAACGAGGTGATCGCCGGGCGCGCCAACGAGCTGGCCGGCAAGGGCCGCGGCGGCAAGGCGCCGGTGCACCCGAACGACCACGTCAACCGTTCGCAGAGCTCCAACGACTGCTTCCCCACGGCCATGAGCATCGCCGCCGCCCAGGCGGTGAACCAGGACCTGCTGCCGGCCATCGCCGAGCTGTCGGCGGGCCTGGCGGAACTGGCGGCGCGGCACATGCACCTGGTCAAGACCGGGCGCACGCACATGATGGACGCCACGCCCATCACCTTCGGCCAGGAACTGTCGGCCTACGTGGCGCAACTCGATTACGCCCAGCGCGCCATTCGCGCGGCGCTGCCGGCGGTGTGCGAACTGGCCCAGGGCGGCACGGCGGTAGGCACTGGTTTGAACGCGCCCCACGGTTTTTCCGAGGCCATCGCCGCCGAGCTGGCGGCGCTGTCGGGGCTGCCGTTCATCACCGCGCCGAACAAATTCGCCGCCCTGGCCGGCCACGAACCGCTGACCACCCTGGCTGGCGCCCTGAAGACCCTGGCGGTGGCCCTGATGAAACTGGCCAACGACCTGCGCCTGCTGGGCTCCGGCCCCCGCGCAGGCATCGCCGAGGTGAAACTGCCGGCCAACGAGCCGGGCAGCTCGATCATGCCCGGCAAGGTCAACCCCACCCAGTGCGAGGCGCTGTCGATGCTGGCCTGCCAGGTGCTGGGCAACGACGTGGCTATCGGCTTTGCCGCCAGCCAAGGGCACCTGCAGTTGAACGTGTACAAGCCGGTGATCATCCACAACCTGCTGCAATCCATCCGCCTGCTGGCCGACGGCTGCAGCAACTTCCAGGCCCACTGCATCGCTGGGCTGGAACCCGACCCGGTGCAGATGGCCGACCACCTGGAACGCGGGCTGATGCTGGTGACCGCGCTGAACCCGCACATCGGCTATGACAAGGCCGCGCAGATCGCCAAGAAGGCCTACGCCGAGAACCTCACCCTGCGCCAGGCGGCGCTGGACCTGGGTTACCTCACCGACGCCGAGTTCGACCAGTGGGTGCGCCCGGAAAACATGCTCGAATCAGGGAAGACCGGCTGACAGCGCTCCGCCTTGCACACTCCGGCGCCCGTGACGCGGCCTGATGGCCGCTGCTACGGGGGTGACGGGTGGTAGCTATGCTGGCGGGGGGAAATGGATAAGATGAAGGCAACCAGCCTGGGGGAATTTCCATGTACGGCAAGCGTGCGCAAGACCCGGTACCCACGGTGCACTACCGCAGTGACCGGGTGATCATGGTCAACGGCGAGTTTTTCTTCACCACCCGGGAAAACACCCAGGAAGGCCCCTACCCTACCCGCGAGCTCGCGGCACAGGAGACCGAGGCCTATATCCAGCGCATGCAGCGCCAAGGCTGAAGGCTTACAGCGCCTCGAACAGCCCCGCCGCGCCCATGCCGCCGCCCACGCACATGGTCACCACGCCATAGCGCAGCTTCTGCCGCTGCAGTTCACGCACGATATGCCCCACCTGCCGCGAGCCGGTCATGCCGAACGGGTGGCCGATGGCAATCGAGCCGCCGTTGACGTTGTACCTGGCGTTGTCGATTTCCAGGCGGTCCCGGCAGTACAGGCACTGGGAGGCAAACGCCTCGTTCAGCTCCCACAGGTCCACGTCCTGCAGGCTCACACCCGCCGCCTTCAGCAGCTTGGGCACGGCGAACACCGGGCCAATGCCCATCTCGTCCGGCTCGCAGCCGGCCACGGTAAACCCGCGGAAGATAGCGCGCGGCTTCAGGCCCAGGGCCTGGGCACGTTCCAGGCTCATGACCAGGGTCATGGAGGCGCCATCCGACAATTGCGAGGCGTTGCCGGCGGTCACCGAACCTTCTTCGCTGAACGCCGGCTTCAGGCTGGCCAGGCTTTCCAGGGTGGTGTCGGGGCGGTTGCAGTCGTCGCGATCGACCACGCCGTCCTGCCACTTCTGTTCACCGCTGGCCTTGTCTTCCACCAGGTAGCGGGTGTGCATGGCCACGATCTCGTCGTCGAAGCGGCCATCGACCTGGGCCTGGGCGGTGCGTTGCTGGCTCTGCAGGGCGTAGGCGTCCTGGGCCTGGCGGCTGACCTGGTAACGCTTGGCCACCACCTCGGCGGTCAGGCCCATGGGCATGTAGATGCCCGGCGAGCTTTCCTGCAGGGTGGGGTTGAGCAGGCGGTCCTGGTTGACGCTGCGCAGGGTCAGGCTGATGGACTCCACGCCGCCGGCGACGATGATGTCGCTGAAGCCCGAGGCAATCTGGTTGGCCGCGATGGCGATGGCCTGCAGGCCCGAGGAGCAGAAACGGTTGAGGGTCATGCCGGCGGTGCCGGTGCCCAGCTTCGACAGCACCGCCACGTTGCGGCCGATATTGAAACCCTGGGCGCCCTCGTTGGACGCCGCCCCCACGATACAGTCCTCGACGCTGGCGGGGTCGATACCGTTGCGCGACAGCAGCGCGTTGACGCAATGAGCCGCCATGTCATCGGGGCGGGTCTGGTTGAACTTGCCGCGAAAGGACTTGGCCAGGCCGGTCCGCACGCTGTCGACGATCACCACTTCACGCATGCCACACCTCGTTGTTGTCGTTGTCGGGAATGTGACCCAGCATAGGTGCGGAGTAGCGCTGCCGCGACGATAATCGAGGCGCCTGATGCCGCGCCATCGCGAAGGTTTTGCGGGGCAGATGATCTGCCGTTGATCTGCCGTTGATCTGCTTGTGATCTGGCTTTTGATCTTGATCTTGATCTTGATCTTGCTTTTGATCTTGGCCCCGTTAAGCGCCAGGGCCGACTGGAGGCGTCGATCAACGGGCTGCCCGAAGGGCCGAGGCCGCAGGCCGAAGAGACGGTAAC